>DGFH01000210.1:1140-8153 GCA_002391565.1 Anaerolineales bacterium UBA3905 | reverse complement strand
TTCTCCACGCCCGCCCCCCCCCCACAAACGCAAGGCGTTGGGCGGACGGCTCCGCCCCCCGCCCAATGCCCCGCGCACCGGGCGCAGCGGGGGCGCCAGCCGCCGCCAAACTTCCCGCTGCACCCGACGGGCTGTCGCCCGCAGGTGAGCGGGGCATTTGGCCGCCACGTCCCCGTCCAGCTCTGCTTCGGGTGAGGGACAAGTATCGCAAGTATGGAGGTGTGCAATGAAAGGTTTATTCAACATTGCTAAAGGATTATTGGGCCTGTTGGCGCTCGGAGCGCTGGCAATTGCTTTGGTTCTCACTTTTAGAGGATTGCAAAGGGAAGCAAAACCGGCGTCTCAGGCGTTCCAATCGCCTATCGAGACCCTAACCTTACCACCGTACCCACCACCTGCGACGCCGACGCCACAACCTACCCCACGTCCAACGTCCACGAGACCGCCAGAGCCACCAACCAGAACACCGACACCTACGTTTACACCTGCTCCACCAACGTCCACTCCAGAACCTTTGCCCACTCTGGTCCCTGGCCTACAGACTTTCCTCTATGCCACAACAGGTGAAAGAGGACCTGAGATTTATCGTGTTCAATTGGACTCGACAACCAGCATCATCGCATCATCGGTCTACCGGGTGGATACGCCTGTGCTATGGCGCAGTCGAGTTTATTTCGAAGGCCTTCACCCCTCGCCTGATGGGAGGCAGGTGGCTATTTCTTGGGTGTATGGAGAGGGAGGCACCTTCGTTTCGATTCTCAATGTAAATGATGGTACTCTAACCTCTCTATTTGGCGAAAAGGCAGCAATCGATCAACGAGCCGAATTCCTCGATTGGTCCCCCAAAGGAGATCGAATCCTTGTCCTTGGAGGGATCGATAATCCTGATCTGGGGGGTAAGGCTTGGCTTGTAGACCCCGATACGGGCCAATACACACCGGTTGATATAAGTCAAGCGAGCGATGCGAGGCAAATCACGAGTGCCTCATTCTCACCAGACGGACAAGCAATCGTGTACGCCAAGTCTGATTGCTATCAATGTGGCAGTGAGATTTGGCGTATCTCCGTAGGGCAGCAGGGAGGAAAGCAACTGCTACTGCAAGATCCTGTGGTTAGGGTGGAAGACGTTCTATGGTCTCCAGATGGACGTTACATTGCATTCACACAATGGCGCGAAACAGCGGAGTTCGCCACAGGGGAACTTTGGATAATGGATTCTCAAGGAGATGCCAGGCGTTTCCTAAGCCCTGTAACCACTAGCTACTATAAACGTTTCATGCCTGTTTGGTCACCGGACAGCCGAAACATCGCTTTTGTTCTGGGTGAAGAGCCGCAATCAGGAACACAAGTAAACGAACCTTCTTTCAATGTATACATAATGGATGTTTCGACTGGGGAGACTCGTCAGTTGACTCACTTCCAGAATATTCGGGTGTTCGAGCCAATCTTCTCCCCCGATGGGTCCAAGGTGGCTTTCGTCGTCACCATAAGTGGCATGCCTGGACAATTCGAGCCTTGGGTTGTGGCGGTTGACGGCCGTGGCCTGCGCCGTTTCGACGAGCGTGCTAGCCTGATCCTAAACACTAGATCTGCCAGTCCAGCGATTGCCTGGCTGCCGGAGTTCTCTCCCGGAGGCGAGCGATGAGATACGTACACTTGCCGAGGCTATTGTCTATCGCTATGCCGGCCTTTGCTTTTGCTGTCAGTGGGTTGTTCGGCTCCAATGTAGAGGCCCAAGGAGGCATTCGTCTGCGTCAACCGTTTGCTGGCACGTACCGGTTAACAGCTTACGTCGATCACCGATCACCTGACTACACTTACGACGGTAACGTTGTTGTCTACAATGGCGAGGAACGGCTGAATTGCCCGGATTGTGGAGAGGCCTGGACCAATCAGGGGACATATTGCTATGACGGCCATAATGCCACCGACTATGCTCTTCCGGGCAATACTCCGGTGCTGGCCGCTGCATCAGGGCGGGTTACCTTCAGTGGATGGCGTTCAACATACTACGGGAATTCCATTCGGATTGATCACGGCAACGGCTACGAGACGTGGTATTCCCACTTGGCCGCTTTCTCCGTGAATCTGAACGACATAGTTGCTACAGGCCAGCAGATTGGGCTCAGCGGTAACACTGGACAGAACCAGCCCTATCATCTTCACTTCGAGGTGCGCCATAATGGCGATGTCACCGATCCCTTTGGCTGGCAAGGCAATTGGTCTGATCCCCTCCCGAGTGGGCTGGCTGTCTGCCTTTGGGGCGATGGTCAGTGCTTCGAGATCGTTGTGGAAGATGAAAGCGACTGGTTCTACAAATATGGAACCGGATGGGACTGGGATTGCCGTGGCAACGGCTGGACAATGCGTCGCGTAGCCAATCGGCAAACCTCCGAGTCCGCTTATGCGCGCTGGCGTCCGGATTTGCCTCACACCGGACCCTATGCTGTATTTGCTTTTGTGCCTGCCGTCCATGCAACAACAACCAATGCCGAGTATGTTGTCCACGACAGAGACGGCGATCACCCTGTTTTGATCAATCAACTCAACTACTCGGATGAATGGGTCTATTTGGGCAGCTACAACTTCTGGGATGGCATTCTTGGTTACGTGTACTTGGACAATGCAACAGGCGAAGCCAATGGAAGCGGAGAAGTGTGCTTTGATAGCATCAAGTTCAGGCAATTCCGGGTCTATATACCCATTGCGCTGAAGAACTATCCTTGAGCAATCTGTAAAACGTTGCTTTTGCTTTCGCATCAGGCGGCCTAACTTGGTGCCGTGAGCCTGCTTAAGAACACAAGGTGTCCACATGTCAAAGAACATCATTGGAAACTGGGGATTCCTCATCGCAGGAATCCTGTTTCTCATCGCCGCGATTATACCGTTTGTGGGGGGAGAGACCGTTAGGGTTTCATTCTTCGTCATTGGCATCGCGCTTCTGTTGGCCGGCGCCGCCATTGCGCGCAAGCGGCGCGCGGATGCTCCGCCCAAGGGATAACAGAGTATGCAGCGTGCTAACAACCCAACCAGTAGCATGCTCAGTGTAAAAAAGGTGCGCTTCAACTTCGGGGGCGCGTGCGGTGCGCTGGTCAAAGGGTGTTGCACCGACGAAAATGCGTTGAACAGCGCGATGCATGCTTCATGCCCCAAACGTGAAGTAGACTCAGTGCAAAATAGACAAAAGCATTTTGATTCGTGAGCATCCCAGCTCTTACAGTGCCTTGCAGAGCAAAAACCGTGTCAACAAAGCATGCAGCCTACCTAGAATCGTCCCTGCCAACCCTCATACTCGGCATTGGCAACGCCTGGCGCGGAGATGACGCCGCCGGGCGGTTGGTGGCGCATGCACTGCGCGCCCGCGAACTGCCGGGCGTCACCGTGATCGAAGCGAACGTGGTCGATCCGTCGCTCCTTAACGCGTGGCAGGAGGTGGATCGGCTGATCGTGGTCGATGCGGTGAACTCGGGCGCGGCGCCAGGGACGGTGCATTGCTTTGACCTCAGCCGGGAGTCGCTGCCGGGCAGCCTGTCGTTCTGCTCCAGCCATGCCTTTGACCTGGCGGCGCTGCTTAATCTGGCGCACACCCTGAATCGCCTGCCGCCTCAGGTGTGGGTTTTGGGCGTCGAAGGACATGAGTTTGCGCATGGCCAGACAGTCAGCGCCCCGGTGCAACAGGGCGTGGACAAGTGCGTCGCCGCGATCCTTGCTCTCCTGGATGCTGTCACCGATTGACCGGTTCAGCCGTGCTTCACAAAACAATACAACGCGCATCTTGACCCATTATCTGTGTGCTTGTGAATTTTTGCACAAACTAGCCAGTTGACTATTTCCCCACCGTCGGTGTTTTGCTAGACTGAGAGAGCATCTCCTTTCCTGTTACTGATCGCTAGGTTAACCATTTATCTTCCCGGAAGCTCCAAAGCCTCCGGGAAGATTGCGAGCAATATCACGTGACAACCTAGAAATCGATAGGAAAAGAGATGGTATGCACGCCGCGATGGTCTTTCGTTCAAGGTTGTGGTTGACCGGCGAGGGCCTGGCAACGACGCCGGCCGTGCTCTCCCAATTTTGGTTTCACGCTGCAAGTGACGGCGTCCGGGTTGGTCGCGCCAACCAGAGGATGCCGTTTTTGTTTGCCTTTGGCGAGTGTAGACAGGGGGTGGCAGCTTAACGGTTGCTATACAGACGGTGGACAACAAGTCACTGCCAGGGCGCTTCCACCAAAGCCAACGAGTTGATGAGGAGTGGCCTGGCGAAGGAGAAAGGACAATGATCGCGACAAAGACGATGACCAGAAACGCATTGCATCAACTCATTCTCAACCAGTTGCGCGGTCTGGCGTCCGAAGCCGACCTCGCAGACCTGCGTCCACATGACGACCTCCGCGAGATGTTGGAGATCGACGCGTTCGACTTTCATACCTTCCTGCTCGCCCTGAGCAAGGAAGTCGGCGTCGAGATTCCCCCCAAAGACTATGGCAAGGTCAATACATTGGAGAACCTGACAGCGTATCTATTGGCGCGCATGTAGTGTGAATGGAACGCAGATGGCGCGGGCGAGTGGATTGACGTGGATTTTTCAGAAATCCGGCAAATCCGCCGCATCTGCACCATCCGCGCTCCATCTTTCATTTTGCAGCGGAGAAGAATCATGGCCGAACAAGAACCACACGACCGGTTGTATGTCCTCGACCGCACCGACTTGCAGCAGCTTTTCGACGCCCTGCGCACGCGCGGCTATACGGTCATCGCCCCTCAAATTGAGAACAATGTCATCATCTACGGCGCGGTTGACCGCGTCGAGGAGTTGCCCATCGGCTGGACTGACGTGCAGGCAGGTGGCAGTTATCGGTTGGCGCGGCGCGGCGACGACGCGCTCTTTGGCTACACTGTAGGCCCGCACAGTTGGAAGCGCTTTCTCAGCCCTCCCCTACGCATGCTCTGGCGGGCGCGCAAAACCGCAGACGGCTTCGAGTTCATCGACGACAGCAGCCTGCCGCCGCGCTATGCCTTGATCGGCGTGCGCGCCTGCGAGCTGGCCGCGATCCAACGGCTCGACGAAATCTACACGCGCGGCGCTGTGATCGACGATGATTATCAGGCGCGGCGCGGCGCCACCTTCATCGTGGCAGTCAACTGCGGCAAGGCAGGCAATACCTGCTTCTGCGCGTCGCTGGACACCGGGCCGTCCGTCGGGCCCGGCTACGACCTGGCGCTGACCGAGCTGTTGGAGGGCGAACATCGCTTCGTCGTCGCCGTGGGCAGTGAGCGCGGCGCCGAGGTGTTGGCGGAGCTTCCCCATCGCGCGGCGAGTGAGGGCGAGATCGAGCTGGCGGAGGCGGTCGTGGCGCAGGCGGCAAGCCAGATGGGGCGCGCGCTGGAGACCGCCGGCTTGCAGGAACTGCTCTACCGCAACGTCGAGCACCCGCACTGGGACGCGGTCGCCGAGCGCTGCCTGACCTGTGGCAACTGCACGCTGGTCTGCCCCACCTGCTTCTGCTTCACCATCGAAGACACGACCGACCTGACCGGGCAGATCGCCGAACGCTGGCGGCGCACCGATTCGTGCTTCTCGACTGCGTTCTCGTTCATCTCCAGCGGCAGCATCCGCACCTCGGCGAAGGCGCGTTATCGCCAGTGGCTGACGCACAAGCTGGCGGGCTGGCAGGATCAATTTGGCAGCATCGGCTGCGTTGGCTGCGGGCGCTGCATTACGTGGTGCCCGGTTGGCATCGATCTGACGGCGGAGGTGGCCGCGCTGCGCGCCGAGGATGTAGGTCAGCCGTCCGCCGAGCCGATCCTGGAGATGACGTGAGGAAGGAGGGAGACTCATGATGCAAACACCCTTGCGTAAGCTGCAGCGCCCATCGACGCCGGTCTACGGCTCCAGCGCCTGCAAACCCTATCGCTGCCGCGTCACCCGCCGCGTGCAGGAGAACGATGACACCTTCACCGTCGAGCTGACGCCGGTGAGCGCGCGCCAGCATGGCGCGTTCAATCCCGGCCAGTTCAACATGCTCTACATCTTCGGGCTGGGTGAAATCCCCATCTCGATCAGCGGCGATCCGGCGGACCCGGATCGGCTGGTGCACACCACGCGCGCAGTGGGCGCCGTGACGCGACGCATGGCGACGCTGCACGAAGGCGATGTGATCGGCGTGCGCGGTCCCTTTGGCACGCACTGGCCGCTCGAAGAGCTGAAGGGCAAAGACATCGTGATCGTGGCTGGCGGCATTGGGCTGGCGCCGCTGCGTCCGGCGCTCTATCAGCTGGTGGCGAACCGGGGCGACTACGAGCGCGTGGTGCTGCTCTACGGCGCGCGCACGCCGGAGGATATGCTCTACCGCGCCGAGTTGGAACGCTGGCGCGCCCGCTTCGACCTCGAAGTCTACGTCACGGTGGATCGCGCCACGGGCGACTGGCACGGCAACGTCGGTCTGGTGACGGCGCTGATCCCGCGTGCGCCCTTCGAGCCGCGCAACGCCGCCGCGCTGCTCTGCGGCCCCGAGGTGATGATGCGCTACGCAGTGCAGGCGCTGCAAAAACGCGGCGTCGGTGCAGCGCAAACCTGGCTTTCGCTGGAGCGCAACATGAAGTGCGGCATGGCGATGTGCGGTCACTGCCAGTTTGGGCCGCACATCGTCTGTCGCGACGGCCCGGTCTTTCGCATGGATCGCATTCAGCGCTTCTTTGGCAGGTGGGAGGTGTAACGATGGCAACCAAACGCAAACCACGGCTGGCGGTCTGGAAATTTGCCTCGTGCGACGGTTGTCAGCTCAGCCTGCTCGACTGTGAAGACGAGTTGCTGGCAGTGACCGGGCAGGTCGAGATCGCCTATTTTCTCGAAGCGTCGCGCGCGGTGCTGGAAGGGCCGTATGACGTGTCGCTGGTCGAAGGCTCGATCACCACGCCGGGCGACGCCGAACGCATCCGCGAGATCCGCGAGGCGTCGAAGTTTCTGGTCGCCATTGGCGCGTGTGCGACCGCAGGCGGCATCCAGGCGCTGCGCAA
>DGFH01000210.1:0-897 GCA_002391565.1 Anaerolineales bacterium UBA3905 | reverse complement strand
GGCATCCAGGCGCTGCGCAACTTTGCCGACGTGCGCGAGTTCACCGCCGCGGTCTACGCCCACCCGGAGTACATCGACACGCTCAAACGCTCGTCGCCGATCGCTGAGCACGTCTTTGTCGACTTCGAGCTGCGCGGCTGCCCGATCAACAAATATCAACTGGTCGAGGTGCTCAGCGCGTATCTGCACGGGCGCAAACCCAACATCCCAACCTACAGCGTCTGCATGGAGTGTAAGCTGCGCGGTGCGCCGTGTGTGATGGTGGCGGCGGGCATCGCCTGTCTTGGCCCGGTGACGCAGGCGGGCTGCCAGGCGCTTTGCCCGGCCTACGGGCGCGGCTGCTTCGGCTGCTACGGCCCCATGGAGACGCCCAACACCGCTGCGCTGACCGCGTGGTGGCGTGACCAGCTTGGCATGACGCCGGAAGCGATCCAGCGCGCGCTGCGCACCTACAACGCTGGCAGTGAAGCATTCCGCAAGGAGAGTGAGGTTTATGAGCACGCTCACGACTGATTCTGCAGCCGGAGATTTCCGCGAACCGGCCGCTTCGCCAGGAGAGACGCGGGACACCGCGACCAATCTCCGGCTGAAGACAAAGACAGTCCGCGTCGATGCGCTGGCGCGCGTCGAAGGCGAGGGCGCCTTTCATGTCAAAGTGAAAGATGGCAAGGTCGAGGAAGCCGAGCTGCGCATCTACGAGCCGCCGCGCTTCTTCGAGGCCTTTCTGCGCGGGCGCGCCTACGCCGAGGCGCCCGACATCACGGCGCGCATCTGCGGCATCTGCCCAGTCGCCTACCAGATGAGCGCCGTCCACGCCATGGAGGAGGCGTTTGGCGTGCAGGTGACCGGCCCGCTGCGCGAGCTGCGCCGGCTGCTCTACTGCGGCGAGTGGATCGA
>DGFH01000149.1:8618-12452 GCA_002391565.1 Anaerolineales bacterium UBA3905 | reverse complement strand
GCATCGACTCAAACCAAGAACGCCATCTTGTTACTGTTGCGGCGCCCATTCGATGGCTGGAATGGAGGTAAAGAGCGTGACTTGCATCACGGCGCCAGACATGCCGCTTCTTTCTAAAGCCGATTGTAGACTGTCCTGGCGCTGCTGTCAACCTCTCGGCGGAACGAAAATTGCTTTTGCCGAAAATCGTCGGGAAATCACCCTGGAATTGACGATTTCTACGCCCCCAGACGCTGCCAGAGTCGATCCTCGCTGCGTTCGGCGAGCAGAAAGCGTTTCTCCTCTGCTACACCCACCCCTGTTACGGTGTATTGTCCCGGCGCCAGCCCGATGTAATGCTGGAAGAGGGCATCGGTCAGGCTACGCCATGCCTGCGCCTGCGCCGGGTCGTGCGCCTGCAGCGCTGTCCAATCAGCAGGCGTCTCGATGGCGATCACATCAGCGTCCAGATCGAAGCGAGCATCGTCGCAGCCATCGTTGGCGCGCGGAATTTGCGGACGTCGCGTCAGATCGAGGATGTCGGCGCGCGCGCCCAGCGCTGGCGCCTCGCGCACGCGCTTGCTGCCCACCAGCCAGGTCAGGCCAAAGCGCGAGGCGTGCACCCGATTCAACTCATTGCGAAAAGGGTAAAGATCAGGCGCAAACTCGAAGGACACGGCCTTGAGTAGACCAAAGTTAAGCGCTGCATTGGGCGCCTGCAGCGGATCTGCCGTCCAGGTGACGATGCCGATTCCCTCGCGCCACGCCAGCTCCGCCTGTCGCTTCTTGAGCAGGTTGGCGATACGCAGCCCGCGATAGTCGGGCAGAACCCCCAATGTCTGCGACTCGATGCGAAAGCCGCCGTTGTAACGCTCTGTCCAGTCGGCCGGCAGTGGTGCACCGCCGAAGGCATAAAAGCCAAAGAGAAAGC
Organism: Anaerolineales bacterium UBA3905; assembly: GCA_002391565.1. GTDB lineage: Bacteria > Chloroflexota > Anaerolineae > Caldilineales > Caldilineaceae > Caldilinea. The sequence goes on along the minus strand of DGFH01000149.1, from coordinate 11,542 downwards.
CGGCGACCTTGCCATCCACGCGCGCCACCAGCGACGTGCCGGCGGCAAATTCGGCGCTGTGGATGTCGCTCGGATAGAGAAACTCATCGGGCGAACCCCACACCAGCCGCTGAATGGCGCGGCTGGCGGCGGCTTCATCTGCATCCGGACGTCCGATGTCGACGACGCCGATCAACTTGCTGGTGCGGTAATAGGAGAGCGCCCCCTGCGGATCGTAGAAGACGAACGCAGCCTCAGGCATCGCCCGCTGACAGGCGGCAGTGATGATCTGAGGATCGCAGACATGTCCCGGCGCCGCATGAAAGCGCAGGGTGTAGGTGCGACGGACGCCTTCGGCGCTCGTGCTCAGGCGCCGGGGGAAGAGAAAACCAACGCCGATTGTCGCACCGTTCGCCTCGAAGAACGCCAGCTTGCCGCCGATCTTGGAGAGGGTGACGTAGAGAAAGTGATAGGGAAAGAGTGTAGGATTGGCGCCGGCGCCCAGCAAGACGCCGGCTTGCTCCAACTTGCGGCTCCAGTGTGGGTGGCTGGCATCCAGAAAGGTGACGTTCATTGTGCGGGCTTATAGCTCAACCTGGCTGTTCACCATCCGCGCCTGGCGCGCGGCGTAGAGCACGATGCTGCCCGCCACCGCTGCATTGAGGCTATCAACGCGGCCGAACATGGGCAACCGCACCAGGAAGTCGCACTTTTCGCGCGTGAGGCGACTTAGTCCCTCGCCCTCGCTGCCGACCACCACCGCCAGCCCACCATCGAGCCGTGCACGCGCCAGCGGCGGCGTCTGCGGGTCGCTGTCCAGCCCGGCCACCCAGACGTTCCGCTGCTTGAGCTCATCGATCGTGCGGTTGATGTTGACGACCTGCGCCACCGCCAGATGTTCCACCGCGCCGGCGCTGGCGTTGCTCACGGCTGGCGTCACGCGCGCCGCGCGCCGATCCGGGATAAGGACGCCATGGACGCCCATTGCCTCTGCGGTGCGGATGAGCGTGCCCAGGTTCTGAGGGTCTTGCAGATGGTCGAGGATCAGCAACAGCGGTGGCTCCCCCACCTTCCTGGCCGTCGCCAGACAGCTCTCGACCTCCACGTAGGGATATTCATCGACCTCAAGCGCCACGCCCTGCGCGTTAACGTGTTCACTCCGCAGCCGGTCAAACAAGCCGCCGCGAATTGTACGCGTGGCGATCCTGGCGCTCAACGCCAGCGCGGCAATGGCGGCGACTGGCCCCTCCTTGGGCAGAGGAGCATCATCCTGTTTACCTTCAACCCACAGCCGGTAGATGCGGCGGCGCCCGGCGCGCAGCGCTTCATGGACGGCGTGGCGTCCGTAGAGTAATTCGCTCATTCAGCCTCGTACCGCCAGGTGGTGCCGTCGGGGGTGTCTTCCAGAATGACATTGAGCGCTTTCAGGCTGTCGCGAACTTTGTCTGCCAGCGCCCATTGTTTGGCCTGGCGCAGGTCGCGGCGCACACTCACCAGCAATTCGATGAAGGGGCGAGCGGCGATTTCGCTGGCGGCGTCGCTTGTCGGTTCAGCCAACGTTAGCCCGAGGATGCCGGCCAGCTCGCGTAATGTCTGTTGGGCGGCGGAAAAGAAAGGCCCGGCGACGCCCGCTGTGCGCGCACTGTTGATGGCGCGCACCAGCTCGAAAAGTGCAGCGATGCCGCCCGCCGTGTTGAAGTCGTCGTCCATGGCGGTGGTGAAGGCGACACGCGCTTCTTCAGTAGCAAGACGCAGCGCCTCGGCCTGTTCGCCAGTGGTGTGTTCGCCTTGCGCCGGGCGAAGGGCGCTGCGCAGCCGGGCCAGGCTGCGTTCGGCGCTCTCAACGGTCTCCGGGCTATAGGTGACAGGTTTGCGATAGTGGCCGGTGAAGATCAGCAGCCGCAGGGCGTCGGCGCTGTGATTCTTGAGAAAGTCGTCGATGGTGATGAGGTTGCCCAACGACTTGCTCATCTTTTCGCCCGCCAGTTGTAACATGCCGTTGTGCATCCAGTAGCGTGCAAAGGGCTTGCCGGTGTAACTCTCGCTTTGGGCGATCTCGTTCTCGTGGTGCGGGAAGATCAGGTCGTTGCCGCCGCCGTGAATGTCCACCATCTCGCCCAGGTGGTGCAGACACATCGCCGAGCACTCGATGTGCCAGCCCGGACGTCCAGGGCCGAAGGGACTATCCCACGCCGGTTCGCCGGGTTTGGCGCCTTTCCATAGTGCAAAGTCGCCGGGATGCTCCTTGCGCGCATCCTCCTCGACGCGCGTGCCGCTGAGCGCCTCATCGAGCTTACGCCCGCTCAGTTTGCCGTAGTCTTTATCTTTGGTGACGCGGAAATAGACATCGCCATCGAGCCGATAGGCAAAGCCTTCTTCTTCCAGCCCGGTGATCATTTGCGTGATCCAGCTCATTTCCTGGCTGACGCGGGGATAGACGTGGGCGGGCAGCACGTTGAGATCACCGAGATGGCGAAAGTATTTCTCGGCGTAGTAGTTTGCCAGTTCAAGCGGGTCGCGCCCCTGTTCGTTGGCGCGGCGGATGATCTTGTCATCGACATCGGTGAAGTTGGTGACAAATTTGACGGTGTAACCCTTGTAGGTCAAATAGCGGCGCACCATATCGAAAATAATCGCCGCCATGGCGTGACCGATGTGTGCGTCGGCGTAGACGGTCGGGCCGCACACATACATGCTGACCTTGCCCGGTTCAAGTGGGACGAATTCCTCTGTCTGCCGGGTGAGCGTGTTGTAAATACGAAGCGCCATGAGCCTATCCTGTTGTGAATCGATGGTAGATTATTCCGGTGTGGCAAAGATCAGACGTCCGGCATTGGTCTGCAGCACTTTTGTCACCTGCACCAGCACTTCCTGGTTGATGTAGCGACGGCCATTTTCGACCACGACCATCGTCCCATCTTCCAGGTAGCCGACGCCTTGCCCCA
>DGFH01000149.1:0-8272 GCA_002391565.1 Anaerolineales bacterium UBA3905 | reverse complement strand
GCGTTGGCTAACTCGTTGATGTTGAGGATGCGTACACCCTGCAAACGCGCCACCCGGTTCAAGTTGTAGTCGTTGGTGATGATCAGTGCACCAATCTGGCGCGCCAGGCTGATCAGCTTGTCGTCGACCTGGCTGGCGTCCGCCGGGTCCTGGTCGGAGAAGACGATTTTGACGTCAGGCGTGTTTTGCAGACGGTCTAAGACCTCAAGCCCACGCCTGCCACGATTGCGTCGCAAGCTATCGGCGGAATCGGCGATATATTGCAACTCGTTCAGCACGAAGCGCGGCACTGTCAAGGTGCCCAGCAAGAAGCCTGTCTTGGCAATGTCTGCGATGCGACCGTCGATGATGACGCTGGTGTCGAGCAGTAGCGTTGGGCCTGTGACCTCCAACGCAGACGAAGCCGGCGAATCGCCTGGGGCGGATAAGGGGCGTGATTTTTCCTCGCCGCCACCCCGTAGCAACGAGAAAAAATCACGCTGACGCAGCACCAGCAGCGCTGCGCCGAGATAGCCAAACATGAAGACCAGGATTAGTGGCAGGACATTGCCAAAAGGCTCTGGCAGCCGCGAGATCGGCACGCTGAGCAAGGCTGCAATCAGCAAGCCAGCGGTGACGCCGATCGTTCCGGCCACGAGATCGGCGATCGGCACCTGCCGTAGCGCTTTGTGCGCCGCCGTGGCTGGCGCCTTCACGAGCCAGGGCGCCAGCAAAAAGCCAAAGGCTGCCCCAAACAGCGTGAACGGGACGACCAGCATCCACGAATCGATCGCCAATTCTGGTGTGCGCGCCAGCACGACGCCGATCTCGAAACCAATAAAGCCGTAGAGCGCCGTTCCCAGGATGCGCAGGAGCGGGCCAAAACGCATAGATAATGACTCCTATCCAAAGCACACAATAAAAGATGATAAATCCAACTGCCACAGGGCATCGTGAACAAGACAGGGCGTCGTCAACAGATAAATAACAACCCTTCTATAAGTATGCCAGAAAATCAGTCAAATGTTGTAGCGTGATCCTCATTTGCTGCAAGTTCAACTTCATAGCGTCGTTTGGCTGGTTCGGTGCAAGCATGGGAAAATAGCTGTGAACAGGTTGGGCGTCATGTTGGATGACGCCGATAGCGATGAAAATAACAGCTGTTGACGTTGCTGTGCGCTCCCTTTATCCTTTGCAGCAGTCATTTTGGCGCTGGCAGCAGAAATTGCAGGTAATTTTGATGCACAGGCAAGTCCTTCTGGGCGTCTTTGCCCATCCAGACGATGAGAGTTTTGGCCCTGGCGCCACCCTGGCGCATTATGCCCGGCGCGGCGTCGACGTCCATGTTATCATCGCCACCGATGGTATTGCTGGTTCCGTCGATAGCCAGGGACGCCTGCGCGACCATGACTCGCTGGCGCAGGTGCGGTCAGCGGAACTGGCGCGCGCTGCTGTACATCTGGGGCTGAAGAGCATCTGGTCTTTGCCCTACCGGGACAGCGGGATGCGCGGCGCCCCGGACAATCACCACCCGGCGGCGTTGATTCAACAACCAGTGACAACAGTTGCGCACGAAGTGTTGGGTTATATCCAGCGTCTGGCGCCCGATGTCGTCATCACACATGATCCATTTGGCGGCTACGGTCATCCCGATCACGTGCGCGTGTGCGAAGCCACGACAACAGCATTTTATCTGGCGCGAACGTTGAGCGCCAGCGAAAAAAGTGGAAGCCAGCGCCCGCAAAAGCTGTATTACAGCGCNNGGTTATATCCAGCGTCTGGCGCCCGATGTCGTCATCACACATGATCCATTTGGCGGCTACGGTCATCCCGATCACGTGCGCGTGTGCGAAGCCACGACAACAGCATTTTATCTGGCGCGAACGTTGAGCGCCAGCGAAAAAAGTGGAAGCCAGCGCCCGCAAAAGCTGTATTACAGCGCCTTCCCCAAGGATGTCATCAAAGTGGCTGTGCCTCTGATGCGGCTGGCGGGCAAAGACCCCACCGCCATCGGGCGTAATCAGGATATCAACCTGGTCGATATTAGCCGCTGGGTGACGCCGGTGACAACCACCATCGATGTCACCGATGCGTTGGCGGACAAACAGCGCGCCAGCGAGGCGCATGCCAGCCAATACAGCGGCGGCCCCGGTTGGCTGTCGGTCATTCCGACGCCGATTCGTCGCCGGTTGGCTGGCCGCGAGCTATTCACGCGCGTTTTTCCTGGCGGCGCCGACCATGATGAACGCGACCTCTTTGCCGGGGTAGTGTGATGCTTGAAATCTCTGCACCTATCTACGTGGGTGATGTCGTCGAGATGCGTAAGCCGCATCCGTGTGGCGGCAAGCAATGGCAGGTTGTGCGCGTTGGCGCCGACATCGGGTTAGTCTGTCAGACATGCCAGCGCCGCGTGCTCTTGCCGCGCCGCGACTTTGTACGTGGGGTGAAAAAATTCACCCGGCGCGGGGAAGGCGCCAGTGATGGGTGATGCGACGGGCGTCCACACTCACCACGCCTAAAGGCCGCGTTCGCCACGAATGTAAGGCTCGCCCAATGCCGCTGGCGCACCCAGACGCTTGCGCATCGCCTGTCGGGAACCGATCACCAGCGCCAGGATCGTCAGCAAGTAGGGCGTCATCTGGAGAAAAAAGCCGAAGTTGGAGTTAATGTAGAGCGGATTCGTAAAGCCCAGCAGCGTGGGTGGCCCCTGCAGGTCCAGGATGGCGCGGCGCAACGCGCCAAAGAGATAGCCGCCGAGCGCAGCTTGCAGCGGGTTCCACTGCGCAAAGATCACCAGCCCGATGGCGATCCAGCCCTGGCCGGAAGTCGTCTGGGCGCTGTACCAACCGGGCGACACGGAAAGGCTGATGGTGGCGCCCGCCAGCCCAGCCAGACAGCCGCCGACGAAGACGTAGAAATAGCGCAGCGCATAGACATTGACGCCCATCGTGTCCGCCGCCACCGGCTTCTCGCCAACGGCGCGCAGGTGCAGACCTGGTCGCGTCTTCTCGATGTAGAACCAGACTAGCGGCGCAAAGACATAGCCGACATACACCAATGGGCTATGATCTTTGAAGAAGACCGGCCCAATGAACGGGATGGCAGCCAGACCGGCAATGTCGTAATTGGGAATCAACGCTGCATTCTGCCCGGTCAACCCATTGCCCAACACCAGCGCCAGCCCGGTGCCGAGAAAGGTGAGTGAGAGGCCGCTGACCACCTGATCAGCCTGGAAGCTGACGGTCACCACTGCATGCGCCAGGCTCAGGATGCCTGCCGCCAGCATCGCCATCGCCACACCCAGCCAGGGGTTGCCGGTTGCCAGTGAAACGCTGAAGCCGGTCATGGCGCCGAGTAGCATCATACCTTCCACACCCAGGTTGAGCACTCCCGATCGTTCGGCCAGGATTTCGCCGATGGCGGCAAAGAGTAGAATCGTGCCAGTGGCCAGTCCGGCGTGTAGAATAATCTCCAGATTCATGCGGTTTCTCCAGCGGTGGCAGGGCGACCAACGTTGCGGACAAGTCGAATCTTGTAGCGGAGGAGCACGTCGCTGCTGATGACGGCAAAGAGCACAAAGCCCTGGATCATCTGGGCAATGCCAGAAGGCTGCACCTCACGCCCGGCGACGATCAAGGCCCCGAAGAGGATCGACACCAGGATGACGCCAAAGGGATTTAATTTTGCCAGCCACGCCACGATGATGCCTGTGAAGCCGTAGCCCGGCGAGATGCGTTCCTGCAGCCGATGCACGACGCCGCTGATCTCCGACATGCCCGCCAATCCTGCCAGTGCGCCGGAGAACATCATGACCAAAATGATGTTGCGGGCGATATTGATGCCGGCGTAGCGCGCTGCCTGCGGGTTGTCGCCGATCAGCCGGATTTCATAGCCCCAGCGGCTACGGTGCAACACCCACCACACCAGCACGGCCGCCAACAAGCCAAAGATGACGCCCAGGTGCAATGTGATGCCCGAAAAAATGGGATAGGTGCGCGCATAGTCGGACAGGCGCGGCAGCCAGGCGTTGCGCGCAAAGGTAGGCGTCATCTGAAAGCCAGCGTCGCTCCAGCGGTCGAAAATCCAAAAATTATTCCACAGCACCGCCACGTAGTTGAGCATCAACGTCGTGATGATTTCGTTGACGCCGAAGCGCGCCTTCAATACGCCAGGGAAGAAACCCCATACGGCGCCGCCCACCATGCCCATGATCATCATGGCCGGGATGACAATGGCTGGCGGACTGTCCGTCGGCAGCAATGGCGCCAACACCACCAGGCTGGCGAAGAAGGCGCCCATGTAAAACTGCCCTTCGGCGCCGATATTCCATAATTTCATCTTGAAGGCAACCGTACACGCCAGACCCACCAGGATCAGCGGCGTCGCCTTCACCATCGTATCGGAGAAGGCAGCCCAACTGCCAAAAGTGGCGCGCCAGAAGAAGCCATACACCTGAAACGGGTTGACGCCGATCAGCCAGAGCACGACGCCGCTGACCACAAAGGCCAGCACGACGGCGCCCACCGACGTGGCGGCTGGCATCCAGCGTGGCGCATCCTCCGTGCGTTTCTCGACAGACACCGTGATTGGTAGGGCCATGAGGTTTGCCTTTCTGTGCGATGAGTGGCGATCTAGCTGGCGTGCAGGGCTGTTTGACGCGTACCGGTCATCATCAACCCGATCTCGTTGATGTCTGCCTGTCCGGCGTCGACGATCCCCATGATCTGCCCGTCGTAGATGACGGCGATGCGGTCGCTCAACGCCATCAACTCTTCCAGCTCCTCCGAAATCAGGAGAATGGCAGTGCCGGCCATCCGCTGTTGGAGCAGATGTTGCTGGATCGCCTCCACTGCGCCGACGTCCAACCCGCGCGTGGGTTGGACTGCAATGATCACCTTGGGGTTGGTGGTGATCTCGCGTGCCAGAATCACCTTTTGCAGGTTGCCGCCCGATAGTTTGCGCGCCAGCGTCTGCACGCTTGGCGCCAGGATGTCGTAGCTTTGCTTCAGGCTCCGCGCATACTCTTCTGCTTTTGTCTCATCGATCGTAGCGCCGTTGCCAATCGGTTCCCCGCGATAGGTCTTCATGATCACGTTGTCGGTGATCGTCAGGTTGGGCGAAGAGCCGACGCGGGTGCGATCTTCTGGGATGTGCGCTACGCCGGCGAGAATGGCAGCCAGTGGCGGCTGATTGGTCAGATCGATGCCGGCGACGCTGACGGCGCCGCCATCGCAGGCGCGCAGACCAGTGATGCATTCCGCCAGCTCGCTCTGCCCGTTGCCGGCCACGCCGGCGATGCCGACGATCTCGCCTGCTCGCACCTCCAGCGATAATCCGCGCAACGCTGGCGCGCCTTTGTTGTTGGTCGCCTTAAGGTCGCGCACTTGCAGCACGACTTCGCCGGGGGTGCGCGCTTCCTTTTCGAGCGTGAAGACGACATCGCGCCCAACCATCAATTGCGCCAGCTCACGCCGGGTGCGTCCCGCCATCGGCAGCCCCTCGGCGGTCACGCGTCCTTTACGCAGCACGGTGATGCGGTCGGCGACGGCTTCCACTTCGTGCAACTTGTGGCTGATGAAGATGATCGACTTGCCCTGCGCCACCAGCGCCCGCATCGTGGCGATCAGGTCGTTGATCTCTTGTGGCGCCAGGACCGCCGTTGGCTCGTCAAAGATCAGCACATTGGCCCCGCGATAGAGGGTCTTGAGAATCTCGACGCGCTGCTGCTCGCCGACCGAAATCTGCCAGATTTTTGCCTTGGGGTCGACACGAAGTCCAAATTGCGCCTGCAATTCCTGCACTTTGCGTTCGTAACGTGGCAGGTTCATGAAGAAGCGCGGTTCTCTTAACCCCAACAAAATGTTCTCCGTCACGGTCTGCGTTGGCACGAGCATGAAATGTTGATGCACCATGCCAATGCCTTTTGCGATCGCATCGCGTGGCGAGTGGAAGGTGACAACCTGACCGTTGACTTTGATCACGCCGCTATTAGGTTTGTAGAGACCGGAGAGTACGTTCATCAACGTGCTTTTGCCGGCGCCATTTTCGCCCAGCAACGCGTGAATTTCGCCTCGCTTGAGTGTGAAGTTGACATGGTCATTGGCCAACACGCCGGGAAAGCGGATGACGATGTCGTACATCTCTACGGCATAGGGTGAGTTGCTCATGTAGGCTCGTGTGTTGCGTCTTCAGGTTCGCTGGAGATGAAGCGACGGCTGCAAAAGCCCAATCGACTTTGAATTTGGCGCACTACAGGTGGTGAATCTTCCCGAAAACTCAAGAGCTTCCGGGAAGATTCACTATCCATCAGGAGATCACGACGCGGCGCACTGGCCGCCATCCATCAAGCGCAGGTGCTACTCAAGCGCAGGCAGCTCCGCAGTGATGTTTTCGTTCCACCAGTACATGCAGGTCTTGCACGGGCTGCCAAATTGGGCAAAACCGTCGAGATCGGCCTGTTCCAGGCTGACGCCCTCCGCCAGGACAAGATTGCCCTGATTGTCTGTGATCGGCCCCTTGAAGACGTCGAAGCGAGTGAATTCGCCCGCCAGCATCTTGGCAAGCGTGTCGCGAATCAATTGCAAGTCCTCTTCCGGCAGACCTTCCACACCTGGCTGCGGGGTTTCCCCTTCCATGAAGCCGTACAGCCCCAGGGCGCCACTGTCGGCGTCGAAGTACTCAGAGCCACCCACGTATTCACCGTTGCGCGAGCGCTCGACAATGTCAGCGTAGACCGGCCCCCAGTTCCAGTACATCGAGGTCAGACAGGCGTCCACCGTGCAGTTGCCTTTGTAGTCATAGGTGATGCCCCACTTGCCTTCTGGAGCGGCTTCAGCCGGCGCCGGGGTGTCAGCGCCCGTCATCACTACCTGCACGCCGGAATCGAAGAGCGAGGCGGCGGCCTCCTTTTCCAAAATGGGGTCATGCCAGGTGTAAATCCAACGCACGTCGATGGTGCACTCGGGGCAGGTCTTCTGCACGCCCAGGGCGAAGGCGTTGCCCAGGCGCAGCTCTTCTGGGATCGGGAAGGTGGCAATGTAGCCAAGTCTGGGATTGCCATCGACCTTGGCGCGGCTGCCCGCCAACATGCCAGCCAGGTACTTCATGTCTTCCATGGCGCCCATCAGGTTGCCGAAGTTGGCGCCATTGGACTTGAACCCGCTGATGTGAATGATGTCCACGTCAGGAAATTCTTCTGCGACCATCTCCGACGCATCCATGAAGCCAAAGGAGGTCGTGAAGATCACATCGAAGCCCTTGCGCGCCAGCGAGCGAATGACCTGTTCGGCGTCGGCGCCCTCGGCTACATTTTCGATATATGCTGTATGGACATTCTCCAGGTTTTCTTCAACATATTGGCGCCCGACGTCATGCGCCTGCGACCAGCCGCCATCATCGTGCGGCCCGACATAGACAAAGGCGACGTTGTATTTACCCTCTACGATATCTGGGATTTGCGCTGCGCTGCCTTCTGCCGGTGCAGCAGCGCTTTCCCCGCCTGTCGCCGGGGCGCTTGCTGTGTCACCGGCTGGCGCCGCCGGTTGGCTGGCAACACAACCGCTAACGATCAGTGCCGCGACCATCAGGGCGCTGAGCACAGTCCACATGCGTTGTTTGGTCATAAAGCCTCCTTCAATTGTTTTGAAAGTTGGACATAAAACGACGCGCTTTAGCCGGGGCTGCCGGCCTGGGCAACTCTGCTTGGGAAGAATCTGGGGCGCAAACATCGGCATTCACAAGTAGTATGGCATGATCGGTGGCGGGAAGCAACACCGATCATGCCTGCTTTCAAACCGGGATCAGGCTTCGCGGCGACGCGTGACAAAGCCGCCGATGACGAGCAAGGCCAACACCACGGCGACGACCGGCAGTGTCGTGCCCCCCGAAGCTAGATCGAGGCCGGTGCCGGGCATCTCGCCGGGCGTTTCCGTGGCGGCAGCTTCTGGCGCGGTGGCGCTCTCGGTGGGTTCGGTCATCGCTTCTTCAGTGGCCGCCGGGGTTGCCTCTTCTGTTGCAACTGCTGTCGATTCTGCGGTTGCTTCTTCGGTGGCTGCCGCAGTCGCTTCCTCTGTCGGCTCTGCGGTGGCTTCCATTGTTGCTTCCTCAACCACCACAGTGGCTTCCTCTGTTGGCTCTGCCGTGGCTTCCACAGCCGCTTCTTCGGCGACCACAGTGGCTGCCTCGGTCACTTCCTCTGTCGGCGCTGCTGTTGCCTCAGGGGTTGGAGAAGGCAGCGGCGTGCTGGTGGGCAACGGTGTGTTCGTCGCCGTTGGCAGCGGCGTGTTGGTCGGCG
>DGFH01000197.1 GCA_002391565.1 Anaerolineales bacterium UBA3905 | reverse complement strand
AACAGGTAACCGGCAATAAACTCATTCCAGACATTGACGAAGGTTAGCAGGAAAACCGCCATCAATCCCGGCAAAGCCAACGGCATACTGATGCGCCAGAGCGCGCCAAAGGGTGAACAGCCATCGATCACGGCTGCTTCCTCCAGCTCGCGCGGGATGGCGTCGAAGAAGCCTTTGGCGATCCAGACGCTCAGCGGCAAAAAGAAACCGGTGTAGACCGCGACTAGAAAAAGACGGTCATCGTAGAAAGGCAGCTGCGCCTTGCGAATCACAACGCCCATCTGATAGAGAGCAAGCAGGTTGGTCAACAACGGCACGCCTGTGATGGCAAGGATGGCGAAGAGCAACACACTCCGCCCGCGAAAACGGTAACGCGAAAAGGCATAGCCCGACATCCCAGCCAGAAAGACGACAATTAGCGCCGTCGAAGTTGCATAAAGGAGGGAGTTAGGAATGTACACGCGCACGATGTTGCCGGTCAACGAAAAGGGCAACAAGCCTCCCTCATTCGGCTTGGGCGCCAAGACGCGCTGATAGCCTTCGACCGACCAACGACAGGCTGTCGGGTCAAACGACCGGGTTGGGGTGTCGCAGGGGAAGAAGTTGGGGGGCTTGCGAACGATGTCGCGTTCCCCTTTGAACGAAATCAACACCGTCGTCGCCACCGGAATCAGGGCGAAAAGACAGATCACGATCAGCGCCAGGTTTACCAGCCAGACGTTCAACCGGCGCCGCGAGATTCTGAACATCTCAATTCGTCCTTTCCTCGACGCGCGTAACGCGCAATGTCCCCAGAATGAGAATCCAGTTGACCACTGCGATCAGCATCGCCAACGCCGCCGCACGGCCAAAGTTGAGCTGTGACCAGCCCAACACATACAACAGATAGCTCAGCACTTCGGTGGCCGAACCTGGACCGCCACCCGTAAGGCTGAAGACCATCCCAACGCCGTTCATGCCGCCTAAGGTCAGGCTGAAGAGCGCCACCACCAGTGTCGGCAACATCAACGGGATCATCATGTGGCGCACTACCTGCCAGCCGTTGGCGCCATCCATGCGACTGCTCTCGATCACTTCGTTGGAGACAGTTTGCATCGCGGCCAATAACAGCAGGGTGATGAACGGCAGTGCACGCCACGCCGACGCCATGATCAGATAAATCATCGCCAACGCGGGAGGGAATGGAAAGCCGCCAAACCACGAAGGGGGACGCGTGGCCGTCAGCACCGAAATACCGTTGGGAGGAAAGATTGCCGGATTTTGCAGGATGCCTGATAACAGCCCATAGTCGGGCACGACAAGCAGACGGAAAACAATCCCGACGATGATGTCAGCGATAATCCAGGGAATGAACAAGAGGGTGACATACAAGCCGGATAGCTTCAACTTGCGGTTGAGCAGCAACGCAATGATGAAGCCCAACACCAACGTCAATGAGGTGTAGCCCACCAGAAACACGATGGTATGTCCGACGCTTTCACCAAAGACGCCCATCCCGAATAATCGCACAAAGTTGTTGAAGCCAACATATTCCCAGCCTTGTGGTTGACGCTCATGTAGACTGAGCCAGATGGTGTAAAACGCGGGGTAGACCTGAATCGCAAGGAGTACAAGCACGGTGGGCAGAATCAACCAGAAGGGAAGCATGGTGTGAAACGGCCCGCGTCGTTTCTTCCGAATCTGCGTCTGTTGCATTGAGCTAGTTCACCCTGATCGATCGATAGGTTGCGGGTTGCAGTTGAGCAAGATGCATCGTAGAAATGCGCCATCAGGGAGAAGAATGCTCCTCCCTGATGGGCTGACTGCCCCAGGCTTGTGATTGCACCGGCTCAAGAGCAGTCTTGCACTAGCGCCCTATTTAATTCCCGGCGTTGTACTCGTCCTGAGTTGCCTGCAACACGGTCGCGATGTCGGCGGTCGGGTCTTCCTTGATTAGCTTATACACAGCGCCCATGATCAGACGTTGCGCTTCCGGTCGCCGCTCCAACGAACCATGCCAGGGGCGACAGGCGCTGGCGGCCACCACCTCGCCAGCCTGCTGATAGAATGGCGTCTGGAATTGCTCCAACCCGCGCGTACTCATCAGGGCAGGGAAACCGGCGCCCGGTCGCAACACCCAATCGGGATTTTGCTCCGGCGACATGATCCAGTTGATGTAATCCTGGGCAGCTTCTGGATTCTTGGCGCCAACCGGGATCCCAAAGCCTGTCACCTCGTTGTTACAGCCGGGTTTCTGCCCTTCAACCGCCGGGAACGGCGCCAGAATGACATCGCCGGCCGCAATGGCATCCAGCATATCTTCCTCATTCCCCTTCGAGTACTGCGTGCCGTTCGGCGCCGTCAGCGGATTCACATAGCGGTAGCCAAACAGCCCGGTGGGGAAGGAGCCTGCCGACGCGTCCTTAAAGGCGTTCTCTTCCTGGAAGCCACCTGCAAAGGCGATTTCCGGCACGTAGCCATTTTGCACCATCGAGCGCAAGAATTCGACAGCGGCGACATTTTCGGGTGTGTTGAGGAGCATGTTGCCCTGACCATCGTCATAGCCACCGCCAAACGAGGCAAATGTCATGAAGACAGCGCGCGTGGCGCCACTGCCATCGAAATCGGTCGAACCAAAGAAGGTCATGGCGTAAAGCCCCTCACCCTTCAGGCGTTCGCCCGCGGCCAGATATCCATCCGGTGTGGTGGGGAAACCTTCCGGGAAGCGATCTTTCCAGACATAGACCAGATGCGGGCGCTCCGCAATCGGAATACAGTAGAGGCCGCCGTCTGGCCCGGTGCACGCCTTCAACGCGTTCGGATCCATATCAGCGTACCAGGATTGGGCCTTGGCCCACTCACTTAAATCCTGCAAGGCGCCGTTCTGATACAGCAAGCTAAGGCCGCTGCTGCCCATGTCAAAGAGATCGGGCACATCGCCGCCGGCCTGCACCGCCGCCACCAGCTCAGCATTCATGCGATCCCACGCTTTGGGCTGGTTCACCCAATTCCACTTGCCAGCGAAAGCTTCATTGAAAAGCGGGATCGTGTCGCGTAGATACTGATTGCCCACGCGTTCATCACTGGCCGGGTCCTCATTCTTCTCGTCATACTGATACCACGTGATGAAATCCTTCACCTCGCCGCTAGGAGCGGCAGCCTCTTCCCCCGCTGGTGCGGCAGCAGGCGCGGTTGCCGGGGCAACGCACGCCGACAACACCAGGCTTGCCAACACCAGCATCGACATCAGAGTCCACAGACGTTTCATAGGTTCATGCTCCTTGTCCTGACTTGGTTGGTTGAGATTCCTGATCGCCGCCGAACAGTCGCAGGCAATGACCGTCTGGCGACGACGATCGCATGGTTACGATGTGAAAATCTTACTAGAGTACAGGAAAATGTGCAACACGCATTCAGGAATGCAAATGCAAGCAAAATCGCAATTCTGATTGCAAACACACAAGGCAAACGCGCTGTTCAAGATTCAACGCGTGGTGGTTGAGTCCGATCTGAAGATATGGGAGCAACGTAGTAGGGGAACTCACTCCACTCGATCAACAGAGGGTAGACACGCTCGATCTGCTGCTGTGGTTGCCCTGGATCGATGAGGTCATGCATGAGACGCCATTCTACAGGAAAAGTGTGAATGGTAATATTGGCGCCGCGCCGCCGCCATCGCCTGGCGACTGCCAGCACGCCAGCATTATCGATTGACTCGTCTGTTGGGTTGATGACCAGCACCAGAGAGCGCGCTTTGGGTGCAGTGCGCCTGGCTTCCTCGCCCACCAGTACAGCCAGACGCAAAATGGCGCCAAAACCGCGCAGATGAAAGCCATAATAGGCATATTCTGGGCCCGGCGCCTGTCCTTTGTTCACTGGGTCCCACCAGATAAAGCGTGTGGGGGCGCGCTGAGCGTAGGTCGCATAGAGCGGCATCAGTGCAAAGGGCACCGGTTGAAAGGCCAGCGCTGGCGCCACCATCACCGCCCGGTCGATATCAGCGCGCTGCTGCGCCAACCATGCCGTAACCAGTCCACCCATCGACAACCCCAGTACGGTGACATGCCGCCCCAGGCCATGCGCAATATCAACGGCGCTCATGCCCGTGCGTACGATGTCCTCCGCTGTCAGCGCCGCCAGTTCCCTGGGTGCACGATTGTAAAGACCGTGATAGGGAAAACGGGGAACGAAGACGTTGTAGCCGCGTGCGTGGTAGCGTTCCGCCAATGCTTTAAATTGGAGTGGACAGTTGGTGAAGCCATGCAACAAGACGATCGCCCGGTCAGTTCGGGCGCCATGCGTCAGGAGGATGGCGGCGGCGTCATGGCGCATCCCTGGCTCGCGCTGCGCCATGTGCGAATGTGCGGCAGAGAGCGCAGCATCGTAGGTCGGCGCCGGGCTGGCAGGCGGGATGTCGCGTAGGGGCGTCTGTCGCCATAGGAGTTGATAGGCGGCTCCCCCAGTAGTGGCTGCCACCGCCAACGCCATCCATCGCCGCATCAAACTCATTGCAAAATCCCCAATAAGTCGCGGCCAACCACAATACGAATATCAACCGGCGCCGAAGCCGCCAAGCCGTTGATTTGCGCCTGTGCAGGCTCAAGGTTTAAGTCAGTTGAGACTTCCGCCGCCACCGCATCCGCCACACCGTAGTTGATCACAATCGACTGCGCGTAATCACTGCGATCGGCGTCGCCGATCGAGGCAATCTGCCATCCCTGTTGCTGGAGGAGCGCTGCAGTGCGCGCCGCCGCGTTTGGAGAGGTTGTGCCATTGAGAATCTCAATCCGCACCGACTTAGGGTCAGCCAGCGCCACCGGTTGTGCGCCGCCGGGCGTCTCAATTGCGGCATAGAACGCATTGAGCGCTGTGCGCACACGCGTGCGGTCAGGCAGCAAAATCCAGGCGCCTTCGCTGCTGAAGGTCTCCTCGCCGTAACGGTTGTCAAGCACCAGTTGTTGCACATCACTGGCGGCGCGATTTTGGAAGCGCTGCGCCAGTTCGATGCCAGTGGCAATTGGTATGTCCGTCTCGATGCTGTTTTGCATCGTCGCCAGCAATTGCGGAGCCTTGGCCAACAACTGCGGGATCATGCCAGCGTTCAACACCTGCTGCGCCACAGCACGGATGATATCTTGTTGGCGGCGCGCACGGCTGTAATCACCATCATTATGTCTAGTACGAGCGTATTTTAATGCGGTCTCACCGTCAAGATGGTGCGTGCCGGCGTCGATGTGGAAGGTTTCGACGCCATAGTCTGGCGTCGGGTATTCTTCATCGTGAATTGTGTTCGGCACCTCGACGGTGACGCCGCCGATCAAGTCGATGATTTCACGGAAACCGTCGAAGTTGACGCGCACGAAATAATCGACCGGGCGTCCCACAAAGCTGCTCACTGTGTCTTTAGCAAGCTGTGGGCCGCCGCCCGGATAGTCCTGCAATTCTCCCAGCATGTAAGCGGTGTTGATCTTGGTCGTCACGCCCAGTCCGGGGATTGGCACCCACAGGTCGCGCGGCAACGAAAGCATGCCCATTGCACCTGTGTCCGGGTTGATGGACAGCAAGATCATCGTATCGGTGCGCGTAGGGCCATATTCGTCAGGACGTTCGTCGGTGCCCAGCAGCAAGATGCTGAGCAGTTGCGCTGGCTCCGGTTGAGCGCCAGCGTCCACTGCAAGCTGCGCAGGTGCGTCGTTGGCGACAGGTTGAGGCTCTACTGACGGTGCAGATGACGCGCTGCTGATGGACGACGGCGCTGCTACAGGGGCGTCAGTCAATTCGGCCAGGATCGACGTTTGTACGATGCGTTGGCGCGCCCATTCATGAAGGCGCGTGCCCAACAACAAGGCAAGACTCAGGATTGCGACGGCGTAAACCGAGGTGACAATGGTGGCAAAACGTCGTGCGCCGATGCGGCGCCCACGCTGTGGAGAAGTTGAATGCAAACGAAAATGCTCTGACATACTTTCTGGAGTATATCAAAGCCTGAAAACGTCAACAATTTGCCAGCATATCCAATTCATGAAAAAGCATCAGCGCGGAAGTCGTTCTTGATAAAGGGCGGCATCAGTCAGAAGATACTGGATGCTGTGAATGCGATCGACAAATAGCCCGCGCAGATCGCGTAGCGGGTTGCCTTCAGCCGCCTGAAATTGTTCAAGATAGGCGCCGCTCTCCTTGTCGAATACGAGAATTCTTTCCGCCAGGCGGTCGGCCAGATAGATGGCATCGTCGCCATCCTGTCCACTCCAAAGATCCGCCGCCTGCGCTGGCAATGCAACGCTGCTATCCAGGCTATAGGGAAGTTGCTCTCCGTTTTGATAACGCACCACCTTGCCGTCATCATACAAGAGCCAGATATCACCATCGATGCGCATCACTTTCAGACCAGACAGGTTGACCTGCGTCGATGTCTTGAACCACGGCTCAGCAACATCATACTGCCCGATCGGATAACGATAAATTTGATTGCCTTCCTGGTCGGCCACATAGAGCCTGCCCAGGAAAGTCTCGATCTGCGTGGCGCGCCTCCAGTTAGACGCGTCGCCAACGTTAATAAAGGACGCGCCGTCCACCTGTTGATTGTAGCGAAAGATCTGGTTGTTATCGTCGAGCACCAGCAGGTTGGACTTGTCATCGACACCAGGCACAGGCGGTTGCCAGGCCAGATCAATCGGCGCCCCGACGGTGACGCCATCCACTGTATCGCCCATTTGCAACACAACCTGACCATCATTTGCGGCTAGACTCTCGCCATCCGCTGCCAACCGGTAGGCGACGACAGCGTTGCGTCCGGCGTCAAGCACGTAAATATCTTGTCCGGCCACAAAAACCTGTTGTGGTTCAGCCTCGGAGGCAAAAGCGATCAAGGGCGCGTCCAGGCCATAGAGTGAGGCAACGCGTTCCACCGTCCGGCGATCCTGTGCGATCAGGGTCAACAGTTCACTGCTGCGCGTGGTAGGGCCACTTATCTCCTCCGCGCGACGGGCAAACGTTTCCGCTTCGGTCAGCAGCGAGCGCGCCACCGTATCGTCATCGCTATCAAGCGCCTGGACTGCACTGGCATAGCGCGCTTCGGCCAGGTTGAGCATAGTGTCCGCCTCGGCGCGTCCCTCTGCGCCCTGCCGCCAATACAGGGTCGCCACAATTGCCGGCACCAATAACAGCAAGATGACGGCGCTGGCAATCATCACCCGGGCGCGGCTGCCGGTGGCAGGCGCAGGGGGCGTGAAGGGCGCTGCCGCCGGACGCACCTTGGTCGGCGCCGCGCTGGCATAGATCGCCCCACCAGATGACGCCACCTCGGCCATCACAGGTGAAGACACGGGGGCAGTGCGATCTGGCAACATACTCCCCAGAAACGCCTGGGCGCGATTGGCGCCTGCCTGTGCGGCGCTCACCCAGCGCGCTGCCGTAGCCGCAACAGGCGAGCGCATGGGTGTGGCAGCGACATCAAGAGCAGGTGTAGGGGGCAAGGACGGCGCTTCTGAGGTAGCGTGCAGCGGTGTGGACGTATGCGATGTGAGCGAGACTGAAGTTGCCACAGACGTGGGTGGCGACACGCGTCGATCCGGTGCACTCGTCATAGTTGCTTCTGCGCCAGGCGTCTCCACATCGGGTGCGCCCACGACCGGCGGCGATGCGTTGACGGCAGTTGGCAGCCCACCCGGCGGTCTGGTCGGCGTCGACCTGGGCGGAGCACTCTCGTTGGGCGACGACGTCGATGGGGATGAGGATGGCGTGGCTGATGGTTGGGCAGGAGCGGCGCCCGGCTCGATCACCAGGACAACGCCGGGCACATCGTTGCGCCCCGCCTGCTCGCGCAGACCATCGGCGGCGTCGATGCAACTACCGGCGTCGACGTAGGCGGCGGTGGCAGCTAGCGTGCGCACCGAGACAAGATTGAGCCAATCACCACTGCCGGCGATCATGGCAGTGGCGCCGCTGATCTTTTGCCGATGCAGCGGCCATAGTTCAAGGCCAACTTGTTTGCCAGCCGCATGCAGCGCCAGCCGGTCGGGCGGAAAGACGCCGACGGCGCCCTCTTCAGCGGTCAGGAAAGCAAATGCATTGCCCAGCCCAGTCAACGCCATCCGATCTGACATGATGCCAATGCAGACGACGCCTGCCTGCCAGGGCGTGGTGGCGTGTTCCAGTTCGGTGGACAACATCGTCTGCGCCTTGCGCGCCGTTTCGGTGATCACCTGCGACTGCGTCCCGCGCTCCGAATAATAGGTGCGCTGCATGGCGCTCAACACCCGTTCGACGAGGGCATCAGCGCCAGGCGCGCCGCGTAGATCGACCAGCGCGCAAAAGCTGCCGCGCTGCGCCTGCGGCGTTCCCTCCATCGGCACAATGATCCGCACGCCTGGGACAACGCCATCGACTTCTTCGGCCAGATAAGAGATGTGAATAGACATGAGTAAAGTTTAGGCTGTACAAGGACAACTGGCACAAGGATTGTAACGCGACACGTCGGTAATGTCAACGTGAATTGCAGAAACCGTGTATAGAATGCATATAGTTTGTGGTCAGTTGACTCTTGCGCCCTCTGCATTTTCGTGCTATTACGGTGCATATAGCTTCATTCAGCGAAAGGATCAAGATATGTCAGCCTTGTGCGTCGAGTGTGACGCCGAATTGAACATCAGCAGCCGCGTCCGGCTCGGTCAACGCATCATCTGCCCCAATTGCGGTGTGCAACTGGAAGTGATCAGCACCCATCCAATCGAGGTCGACATAGCCTACGACGAGAGCGAAGAATGGGACGATCTAGATGGCTATGGACTAGACGACGACGAGGAATACGACGACCTGGAAGAATATGCCGAACTCGACGGCGTCAGGCGCAGGTTGCCTGATGATCTGGACGATGCTGATTTCGACGATAATGAGGAGTTCGATGATTTCGACGAGGAAGATGAAGATCTCCTCGGAGCAGATGAACCACGCTAACTCCGTTGTATGTGAGGCAGGTCTGCCTGATACGCCCCCGGTGTTGTAATCACAACGCCTATGTCGCAGAGTCGCTACCTGGTGCCAGCGGCAGTGCACCGCGTTGAAGAAGAGATCAAACGCAGCCGTTTCATCACCACGCTTGCCCCGGCGCCGACGCCTGACGCTGCGCGCGCCTTCATTGCCGACATGCGCGCCGAATTTCCCGACGCCACACACAATTGTTGGGCCTATGTAGTCGGCCCGCCCGGCAGCACCAGCCAGATCGGGTTGAGCGACGACGGCGAGCCACACGGCTCTGCGGGTCGCCCCATGTTGACCGTTCTCCTGCACGCTGGCGTCGGCGATATTGTTGCGGTGGTGACGCGCTATTTTGGCGGGACGCTGCTTGGCGTTGGCGGGCTGGTGCGGGCGTACAGCGGCGGCGTACAATTGGCGCTGGCGACTTTACCGACGGTCGAGCGCGTCCCAACGGTGATGCTAGATGTCGTGGTCGATTACGCCGCCGTCACCCCGCTGCTGCGTCTGGCGCCCAACTACGAGGCGATCATCATCGCTCAAGACTTTGGCCTGGATGCGACCTATCGCCTGCGTCTACCACTCAGCCAGGTGGATGCGTTCCAAACGGCGCTTACCGACATGACGCATGGTCAGGCATTGGTCGAAATCGCAGCTTCCGAGTAAAATCGATTACAATTGTTTGAGATGCGCATGTTTGTCAACGTGCGCCAGCAGCTTGAACACAACCAATCATAACCTCTTTCTGCACAAAATATTTCTGCACAAGATAAGGAGCAATTTTCAATGCCACTCTACGGGGGGATTGAGGCTGGCGGCACCAAATTTGTGTGCGCAGTCGCCAGCGGACCGGACGATTTTCGCGATGAGATTCGCTTTCCTACCACGACTCCTGAAGAGACGCTGGCGCAGGCCATCGACTTTTTCCGAACACACCATGCACGCGAACCTCTGCAAGCTGTCGGCGTCGCCTGTTTTGGGCCAATCGATCCGAACCCTGCCTCACCCACCTTCGGCTATGTGACGACAACCCCCAAACCGCACTGGGCGCACGCGGATGTTGTCGGGCGACTACATGCTGCGCTCAAGCTACCCGTTGGCTTCGATACAGACGTCAATGGTGCGGCATTGGGCGAACATCGCTGGGGTGCAGCGCAGGGATTGGACACGTTTGTCTATCTCACCATCGGCACCGGGCTGGGTGGGGGCGGCATGGTCAATGGCAGGCTACTGCACGGTCTGATGCACTCTGAGATGGGGCACATGCGTGTGCCGCACGATCTCAGCCGCGATCCCTATCCTGGTCAATGCACCTATCACGGCGATTGTTGGGAAGGGCTGGCGTGCGGGCCCGCCATCGAAGGGCGCTGGCAAACCAAAGGCCAGCATCTTGCTCCCGACCATCCCGCCTGGGCGTTGGAGGCGCATTACCTGGCGCTAGGCATTGTGAATATCATCGTGACCTTGTCGCCCCAGCGCATCATCCTGGGCGGGGGTGTGATGGATCAGCGCCAGATTTTTCCCATGGTGCGACGTGAAGTGCAGACGTTGCTCAACGGTTATATTCAGAAGCCAGAAATTCTGGATCACATCGATCAATACATCGTCCCGCCAGGTTTGGGCAATCGCGCTGGCGTGTTGGGCGCCGTTGCGTTGGCGATGGATGCAGCTCAACAAACAGGAGGCAGAGCGTGAGCACAGTTGTCTTTGAACCAACCGAACATCCCCATCGACGGCGCAATGCCCTCAACGGCGATTGGGTGCTCGTTTCACCACATCGCACCAAGCGCCCCTGGCAAGGTCAGATCGAAAAAAGCGCGCAGGAAAATCGCCCCTCCTATGATCCAACCTGCTATCTGTGTCCTGGCAACGCCCGCGCTGGCGGCAAACAGAACCCACAATATACCAGCACCTTTGTCTTCGAGAACGACTTTGCCGCCCTGTTGCCCGACGGCCCACGCGGTGAGGTGGGCGTCGGCGAACTTTTTCAAGCCCAGGCGGAAACCGGCACCTGTCGCGTTATTTGTTTCAGCCCACGCCACGATCTCACGCTGCCGTTGATGGAACTGAGTGACCTGCGCCGCGTCGTCGATGTCTGGGCGCAACAAATTGAGGAACTTGGCGCCCGCCCCGACATCAACTACGTGCAGATTTTCGAGAACAAAGGGAGCATCATGGGATCGTCCAACCCGCATCCTCACGGGCAAATTTGGGCGAATTACACCATCCCGCTGGAGCCAGCCAAAGAAGATGTCCAACAACGCGCCTACTACGACCGCCACAGCCGCGTCTTGCTGCTCGACTACCTGACGCAGGAGCTAGAAGCTGGTGTGCGCGTCGTCATCCAGAACCGACACTGGGTGGTGGTGACGCCGTACTGGGCCGTCTGGCCCTTCGAGGTGTTGTTGCTGCCTCGTCGCCACGTGCTGGCGCTGCCCGACTTAACCGGCGATGAACGCGACGCGCTGGCAGATATTCTGAAGCGCCTGACCACTCGTTATGACAATTTGTTTGAGACGAGCTTTCCTTATAGCATGGGCTGGCATGGTCAGCCGACAGACGGTCAGCGCCATCCACACTGGCAGCTTCATGCCCACTTCTACCCGCCGTTGTTGCGCTCTGCCACTGTGAAAAAATTCATGGTTGGCTACGAGATGTTGGGGATGCCGCAACGCGATATCACGGCTGAACAGGCAGCAGATCGCCTGCGCCAGATGAGTGAAGTTCACTATACGATGGTAGGCGATGCAGCGTAATGCAGGAGGCGGTGCATCACAGTTACTGATTTCCAGGTTGACATTTTATGAGCGCAGTGTTGCGTATTACGTGTTGCGTAAGGGGTTCCGACACGTAGCACGCAACACGTAACACGAAAACTCTGCCTAGCAATCAGTAGAACACGGATGAACAGCTTGGGCGAAGCGCCTGACGGAGAGTTACATGTGCTCAATCTGTCACTTTTGCCCATCCGTGTTCTGTGCCCAGCCTTCAGGCGCCCGACCGACCTACAACTTTTGCGGCAATATCACTCATTTCAGTAAAAAATTCTTGCGGATGTAAGGATTGCAACGCTTCAGGGTTAGTGTATCCCCAGGCCACAGCGCCAAAGGCCATGCCGACCTTTTGTGCGGCGTGGGCATCGCGTATCTCGTCCCCGATGAGCAACGTGGCCTCCGGCGTCACGCGACACTTCTTCATCACCGCCTTTAGCTTTGGCGCTTTCCCGAACACGGACGCACCACACTTAAAGAGGGTAAAGCGCGCCACATTCTCTGGGCCGAGCACAGCGCGCACATTTTCCTCTGAGTTCGAGCTGACGACTGCCAGGAGCACACCGGCATCCGCCAGCGCCTGTAGCATGTTGCTCGTGCCGGGAAAAAGGTGGATCTTGTCGATCTCCTGCGCCATCCGCTTGCGCACATCGCGCGCCATTCCCGGTACGCGCCACATGCGTACGCCTAGATGACGCATAAGCCGGCGTGCATCATAGTTGCGAAGTTCGGCGTGCTCCGCCGGGTCGATTCGCTTGAAACGATACCGTTCTGCATACTGATTGACGACGCTGGCAGCCCAGGGAAATGAGTCTGCTAACGTGCCATCGAAATCAAAGATGACGAGTTGATATTTCACACCGGGCGCTCCGTCCAGTTGCCAGAGAATTCAATCCAGGGGGAACCCTCATTTTCAGGCACAGGAGCGAAATCACCAAACTGTAATAAAGTCTTTTGGGCGCATAGAAGAAGAGGGGACTTCCTGGTGTGGAAGCCCCCTCGTTTCATGCATAGCAAGATACTTTCAGGAGCGTCGGCGGCGCAAGATATCCAGATAGACCGCCAGGATCACAATCAACCCGGTCACCACGAACTGCCATTCTTGTGGCACGTTCATAATGCGCAGACCATTCGTCAGCGTACTGATGATGAACGCGCCGATAATCGTGCCCAGGATTGTGCCTTCGCCGCCGCTCAGGGAGGTGCCGCCAATGACGACGGCGGCAATTGCATCCAGTTCATAGCCCGCCCCCAATGCTGGCTGCGCTGAGTTCAAACGCGAGGCGATCATGACGCCGGCTAACCCGCTGAAGACGCCGCCAAGCGCATAGACCGCTGTCTTCCAGTTGGCAACGTTGACGCCGGAAAGTCGGGTCGCCTCTTCGTTGCTACCCATCGCCACCGTGTAGCGCCCCAGCACCGTTTTACCCAAAATGAAGGCTGCCACCAGAGCGGCAAGAAACATGATAAAGACCGCATTGGGCACGCTGAAATTCGGAGCAATCGGTTTGATGATCGGATCGAGCACCGAGGACATGGTGATCAGACGGAACTCTGGCGTGTCGTTGAAGTAGATCGGTTTGACTGTGCCCGTCTCCAACGTAGACAGCACCAGCGCCAGGCCACGTGCAATCATCATCATGCCCAATGTGGCGATGAAGGGTGGAATCCGCATGCGCGAAATCACCAGGCCGTTGATCAACCCTGCGCTTGTGCCTGTCAGGATGCCAACCAGGATGCCAACCGGCACAGGCAAGCCGTAGACGGTGATCGTCAGGCCGGTCATAACCGCTGAAAGAGTCATCACAGTGCCGACGGAGAGATCGATGCCTGCGGTGATAATCACAAAGGTGACGCCCAGCGCCAGCACGCCGTTGACCGCCGTTGCCAGCAAGATGCCAATGATGTTTTCGGCAGTGGCAAAATAGGGCGAGAGTAAAGTAAAGACCAGGAAAATGACGATCAGCGCCCCAAATGCCAGTAATTTTTGTGCAGCGCTCGATTGAAGGACGCTACGTTTGGTGGTGACGGTGCTTTCTGCAACTGCCATAGCTTTTCTACTCCGCTGTGGTTCCATTGACGGTGGGCGCCGCGTTGTCCGTCGCCACCATGACACTGCGTTGCGTCGCCAGACGCATAATCCCTTCCTGGGTCGCCTCCGCCGCCGTCAATTCTCCGGTAATCCGCCCTTCACACATGACGACGATCCGGTGGCTCATGCGTAAAATTTCCGGCAACTCGGAGGAGATCATGATGATCGACTTGCCCTGCGCCGCCAGATCATTGAGCAGGCGGTAGATCTCGCTCTTGGCGCCGACATCGATCCCGCGTGTGGGTTCATCGAAGATCAGCACATCGGTGTCGGCGGTCAGCCATTTGCCGATCACCACCTTTTGCTGGTTGCCACCCGACAGGTTGCGCACACGCTGCTGGATGCTCGGCGTCTTGATCGCCAGCGCACCGACATAGTATTCGGCGGTTTGTCGCGTGTTCTCGGCTTTGACGATGCCAACCGGATTGGTGAATTGATCGAACGAAGCCAAAGCGATGTTTGCCTCGACATCCAGCCCCAGGGCCAACCCATAGCGTTTCCGGTCTTCGGAAAGATAACCGATGCCGTGCCGTACGGCGTCGCGCGGACTTTTGATGTCGACCTTTTGCCCCTTGACGTAGATCTCGCCGGAATCCAGCGCATCGGCGCCAAAAATTGCGCGCGCTACTTCGGTGCGGCCGGCGCCCATCAGCCCGGCAAACCCCAGAATCTCGCCTTTCTTGAGCTTGAAACTGACATCCCGAATTGCAGTGCCGCGATTCAAACCACGCACCTCCAGCACGATCTCTTCGCTGGGGTGTTCGGGCACTTCCGGCGCCGACTCATAGATCGTTCTACCGACCATCATACTGATGATGCGGTCGATCGAGACGGTGGCGGCATCCACTGTGTCCACATATCGACCATCACGCATCACCGTGATGCGGTCAGAAATCTGCTTGAGTTCTTCCAGGCGATGCGAAATGTAGACGATCCCCACGCCCCGCTCACGGAACTGACGAATGATGCGAAATAGCTCTTCAATTTCCGATTCCGTCAGCGCCGCCGTCGGCTCATCCATGATCAGAATCTGTGAGTTGAACGACACCGCCTTGGCGATCTCCACCATCTGCTGCTTGGCGACGGTTAGTTGTGCTGCTTTGGTGCGCGGGTCAAGCCGCAGGTGCATGGCATCGAAGAGCGCCTGGGTTTGTGCGTTGATCTTCTTTTCATCCAGCAGAAAGGGGAGGACGCCGCGCGGTTCACGCCCAACGAAGACATTCTGAGCCAGCGTCAGGTGCGGCATCAAGTTCAATTCCTGGTGAATCATGCTGATGCCCAGGAGTTGGGCTGCGCGCGGATTTGGGATATCGATTTCTTTACCCTGATACAGGATCGTGCCAGCATCTTTGGCGTAGATGCCCGCCAGTATTTTCATCAATGTCGATTTGCCGGCGCCATTTTCGCCCACAAGCGTGTGCACTTCGCCGGCGCGCAACTCGAACTGCGCCTTATCCAGGGCATGCACCCCAGGAAAGGATTTGTCGATCCCTTCCATTTTTAGCAGGACATCACCCATGAGTTGTTGTTCCTCGGAAAATCTTTCCGGGAAGGCGTTCGCCTTCCCGGAAGTTACTGGCTATCTCTACATCAGTCGTACAGCAATGGTGCGATCTCTTCCGAATCCATGTTCGTGGCGTCGTACCAGAAGAAGCCGGTGTCGATGACCTTGTCAACCGGTTCGCCGTTGATCGCCTTCACCGCAGCTTCGACGCACTTGTAGCCAATGCCGATCGGGTTCTGGGTGATGGCGCCAGCCATGACGCCCGAACGTACAGCTTCCTTCTGCTGCTTGCCGGAGTCATAGCCGATGACGAC
>DGFH01000033.1:748-3616 GCA_002391565.1 Anaerolineales bacterium UBA3905 | reverse complement strand
TTTGATTTAAATTGAGGGTGAAAGCTGAAGTCGGCTTATTGAGTTTAACCAATGGATGCGGTAACCTTAGGTTCGGCTTCCAGCCGGACGTTTCCGGTCAGCCACGCCGTCACGCCAGAGGCGATGACCTACGGGAGAGGACGCTTTGTGCGCTGAAGGCAGCAACGTCGATTACCGAATCATTTTGTAAATCCTCATCACACCGCATAGTCCGCCAGATCGATGGCGACTGGCTGACCGTGCGCCCGCAGCGCGTCAAGGCGTGCAAGGGCTGCGCCGACTGCTTCGGCGCCATCCAGCACCGTGAGACGATTGTGGAAAGTATGGCGCGCACCCGGCGCCAGTTGCACCAGCCGTCCGCTGCGGCTGGCGCGGTTTTGGCCTTCGGGCACACAGTTTCCCGGTTCGACGCCACAGACGTAGCTGCCCATGCGATAGTTCTTCCACTGGGTCAGATAAGGTTCATGGGTTGTGTCCCATTGCAAGAGCAGGCCGAACGTCGGCGATCCCAAGATCGCTTGCGCCTGCCGTTCTGCATCCACCACCACGTGATGAAAAAAGACTTCTTCGAGATGGCGCGCCGTGGCGCGGTGGTAATGCGGCCAGTCGTGCAAGGCAGCGGCTGCGGTCAGATCGCGCGGCACGATGGCGCTGCCGGCGACCTGCAGCTCAACGCCTTCCTGCACCAGGGGATAGCCAAAATTGAAATGATGCAGCAACATAAAGGGCGCTGGTGCGTCGTCGCGATTCTCCACAACATCGATAATCTCCACAGTCGGCTCGCCGAGCGCCAATCGCACCGTGCGCATTAGATGGAGCTGTTCACCAAAGAGCGTCCCTTCGGCGACTTCGCCGGTCACCTCAGCCACGAAACGATCTTGTTGCCAGCCGCGTTGCACGGTGACGTTATAGGCGCGCAGGAGGCTGTAATCGCCGTGCAGATCGCGGAATTGACCGCTACGTGCATCCGTCTCCGGCGGGCCAACGTGGCGTAACCCACACGTCACCAGCAACCCACCATTGAAGAGACGCAGCCAGCCGGCGCCAAAATCTGTAGCATGTGGCGCGCCCTGACTGATCCAGGTGAGAGGGCGACCATTGTGCGCCGCCAGCCAGATATCCAGGCCGCGATCGGGCAGCAGCGTCAACGTCAGCCCGCTGCTGTTGTAACCGTCCAGCACGCGCATTCCGTTATCAAGCACAGCAGGGCGCCAGTCGATGAACTGGCGCATGTCGCTGCTGTGCTGCGCCAGAGTTTCCTTGCTCAGATCGAAGGTGGGCATGTGCAATTGCTCCTGTTAAGTTTTCAGATTTCAGCCTCTTCACGCAGGCGTTCACGATCCAGCACGACAATTTGCTGGCGTTCAATAGCAATCAAGCCATCGGCGGCCAGCGAGCGCAGGGTGCGCCCGATCACTTCCCGCACAGTGCCCAGGTGATGGGCGATGTCCTCCTGCGTCAGGGGCGTCGGTGTGGCGCCACGTTCGCTGGCTTCGGCCTGCTCCAGCAGCAAGCGCGCCAGGCGACCCCGCACATTGCGCATCGCCAGGTCTTGCACGGTGGCCACCAGCAAACGCGCCCGCCGCGCCAGGTTTTCAATCATCGCCCATGCCAACGCCGGATTGCGCACCACCACCGCCTGCAGGTTTTCGCGCGTGACGCGCCACAGCGTCACATCGGTGTGCGCCACTGCAGTTGCGGGATTCGGCCCGCCGTCCAATACGGAAACGTCGTTGAAGGTGTCGCCGCGCTGAATAAAATGCAGAATGTGTTCGCGCCCGTCACGGGAATGATGACAGATTTTCACGACTCCGGTGGCAACCAGGAAGAGGCCAGCGGTCGGTTCTCCTTCCAGAAAAATCACTTCCTCACGCGAGTACGTGTGCAGCGTGGCGTTTTGGGCCAGCGAGAGGATTGCATCGGCAGGGGCGGATTGCAGAAAGCTGGCTTGCTGCCACAAGGCAACAATCTCGGCAGGAGGGGAGGCGGCATTCTGGGGTGCGGCGCGGGATGGGTGCGTATGGCGCGTCATGCTGGCGCACCTCTCTCCAGCCATTGGCGGAGATTGGCTTCGATGCGCGGGGCGGCCGGCCAGTCGCCCGGCGCAAAGGTTTCGCCGGTCAACATCTCGTAGGTGCGGATGTAGCGCGCTGCTGCCTGCACGGCCAGCTCGGCAGGCAAGGGGAAGGGATCGCCCTCGCCGCGATAGCCGTGCGCAGCATAGTAAAGGCGGATGAACTCCTTGTCGAAGTTGTCTGGCTCCTGCCCGGCGGCGATGCGGTCGGCGTAGGTGGCGGCAATCCAGAAGCGGCTGGAATCGGGCGTGTGAATCTCGTCGATGAGCATGAGCGTCCCATCGGGCGCCAGACCGAACTCGTACTTGGTGTCAACCAGGATCAACCCGCCACGTCGGGCAAGCTGCTGGCCGCGTCGGAAGAGGGCAATAGCCGCTGCACAGATCTGCTCCCACACTGGCGCCGCAACCAGACCTTGCGCCACCACCTCGGCGCTGGTGATGCGTTCGTCGTGGCCGCCGTCGCGTGCTTTCGTCGTCGGTGTAATGATGGGGGCGGGCAGTGCGTCGTTCTTGCGTAGCCCGTCGGGAAAGTCGATGCCGTAGATCGTGCGATGACCCAGGCTGTATTGATGCCACAGCGAGGTCGAGGTGACGCCGCTAATATAACCGCGCACAACCACCTCCACCGGCAGCGGTTCACAGACTCGCGCCACCGTCACATTCGGGTCGGGCATGGCGATCAGATGGTTGGCAATGATATCCTCAGTCTCGGCAAACCACCAGGCGGCGAGCTGCGTCAACACCTGCCCCTTGTAGGGCACCAGCCCCAGGATGCGGTCAAAGGCGGAAAG
>DGFH01000033.1:0-504 GCA_002391565.1 Anaerolineales bacterium UBA3905 | reverse complement strand
GCGGCCTGTAAACTCGACTCGGACAACATTTGACGGCTCCTTTCTCTGCGATCCGCGACATCCATTCATGCGGTAAAGCTGGCTACGCCACAGCGGGCGTCCCAATCGCTCGATTTCTGGAAATTGTACCGCAAAATGCTGTGACTGCCGATCAGCGAGATCGGGCGATGACGCGCGCCAGTCTGCATATATTGACGCCGATAGGCTCTGCGCTACAATAGAACTTCATCGCCTGGTGGGACGATGTGTAGTCGGCAACGCCAACCCTGGCGCAAAAACAAGGAGTATGGGGATGTTCACAAAACTGAAGCAGCGTTTCGGCGGTGGACGCCAATCCTTGCCAGCCGCAACTGCACAATCACCGCAGCCGCCGCCGATCGTCGACGTGACCGACGCCGACTTTGCGCAGATTGTGCTGCAGGCGTCGCAACCGGCGGTCGTCGACTTCTGGGCGGAGTGGTGCCAGCCGTGCCAGGTGATGTCGGCGTATGTTGGCTTTCTGGC
>DGFH01000313.1:10673-18568 GCA_002391565.1 Anaerolineales bacterium UBA3905 | reverse complement strand
GAGGAAGCCGCCGCTGAAGCCACTCCAGCCGCCACCGAGGAAGCCGCCGCCGAAGCCACCCCGGCCGCCACTGAGGAAGCCGCCGCTGAAGCCACTCCAGCCGCCACCGAGGAAGCCGCTGCCGAAGCGCCAGCGCCCGACTCTCTGCCGGTCACCGGTGGCGAGAGCAACACCCTGGGCTTGTTGGCCGCCGCGCTCGTGTTGATTGTGGTTGCGGGTGTAGCCATGACGGCGCGCCGCCGCCCGGCGTAAACGTGAACCATCATGCGTCACTCGTCACGACATGTATGACGCATGACGTGTAACATGTGACGCATGCTACGTTAGCATGTCAAAAAAGAGCGATGTCAGTGCGTTTGACGTCGCTCTTTTCTTTACCAGGCTTAGCCAGCATGAGGGGTGCAAAGATGGCGCTTTGGACACCGACAGCGGCGCGCATGGCGGCGCAGGTAGCGACCTGGCAGGCATGCGGAGATCGCCGCGTCATCTTCCTGGACTGCTACCTGCGCATGACGCGCAACATGCTCGCTGCCCTTGACGCGGGCGACTTTGCCGACGCCGCCTGG
The DNA here is from genome assembly GCA_002391565.1 of Anaerolineales bacterium UBA3905. Classification (GTDB taxonomy): domain Bacteria; phylum Chloroflexota; class Anaerolineae; order Caldilineales; family Caldilineaceae; genus Caldilinea. The sequence goes on along the minus strand of DGFH01000313.1, from coordinate 18,002 downwards.
GTTGCGCATCTGCTTGATCGCTTCGCCGCCTACTATTTCAACGCCCTCACCGCCTACGAACAGGGCGAGGCCACGCCCGCCGTCTGGCGAGTCGCTCACGACGCCGCGCGCCGCCCGACCACGTTGACGTTACAGCATCTCTTCCTGGGCGTCAACGCGCACATCAACTATGACCTGGTGCTCGTAGTCGCCGAACTACTCCACCCCGAATGGTCGCAGCTGACCGCGGCGCAGCGGCGCCAGCGCTATGCCGACTACACTCATGTCAACGCCATCATCGCTCGCACCATCGACGAAGTTCAGGATGAGATCGTGGAGCCAGCCACACCGGCGCTGCGCATCGTCGATCTCCTGCTGGGCCCGCTTGACGAATGGGCGACAGTGCATCTGATCGCAGGCTGGCGCGAGGAAGTCTGGCAACATGCAGTCGCCATACTGACCGCTGCCGACGCAGCCAGCCGTGAGGCGCTGCGCAGCGCGGTCGAAACGCGCACGCTGCGCCGGGCGGCCTGGGTGTTGGCCGACCCTGACCTGCACTGAGTGATGAACATTGATGGCCAGATTCGGAATCATCGACGCGATTCGCCACTGCATTTTCCTGCCTGGCAAGAACATACCGCCCTGCCATGCTTGCATCAGGTTTTCCCAGTCGCAGACATGCGTGAGCAAATGGCGGTGGACGCTCCCCATGACGTCGACAGCTATCCTTGCGCCCCTTGCCGCCGCCAGTAGGGGCGGCGCCGGCGGCGCGGCTTGGCGGACGCAGCTTCCGGGGCGGTGGCAACCGCTGCCGGGCGCGCCGCTTCGCTGCGCGGCGCCGGTGCGTGACTGGCGCCCGCGCTGCTGCGCCCCTGCTGCGGGCGGTGGTCGGCATAGCTCTGGCTGGCAGACTTGCTGGCCGGGTACGCGCCGCCGTAATCGAAGCCGGCGACGCGGCGGCGTTCCACCGGGCTGCCCAGCACGCGCTCGATGGCGCGCACCATCGGCTCGTCGTCCTGCTCCATGAAGGTGAAGGCTTCGCCCGTCAGTTGGGCGCGCCCCGTGCGCCCGATACGGTGCGTGTAAGCGTCGACGGTGTCGGGCATGTCGTAGTTGATCACGTGCGAGACGGCCGCCACGTCGATGCCGCGCGCGGCGATGTCGGTGGCGACCAGGATGTCGTACTCGCCGCCGCGGAAGCCGTTGATCGCCGCCTGGCGTCGGTTCTGCGCCATGTTGCCCTGCAGCGCAGCCACGCGGTAGCCCTGCTTCTCCAGCATCTCCGCCAGCGTGCGGGCGCGACGCTTGGTGCGCGTGAAAATAAGTGCACGGTCGATCTGTGTTTGCTGCAACATTGCCAACAACAGTTTGCTCTTGAGACCATCCGGCACAGGATAGAGCGCGTGGGCGACTGTCTCGGCTGGCGCGATCAGGCCGATCTGCACCATGACGGGGTCAGTGAGGATGTCGCCGGCCAGGGCGCGAATATCGTCGGGCATGGTGGCGGAGAAAAAGAGTGTCTGTCGTTTGGCTGGCACGAGCTTGAGGAGACGGCGGATGTCGGGCAGAAAGCCCATATCGCACATGTGGTCGGCCTCGTCGAGCACCAGCACCTCGACGCCGGAGAGGTCGATCTGCCCCGCGCCGATCAGGTCGAGCAGGCGGCCTGGGCAGGCGACGACGATCTCGGCGCCACGCCGCAACGCCTCGACCTGCGGCGCCTTACCCACGCCGCCGTAGACGGTGACGGTCTTCACCTTCATCTGCTTGCTCAAGGTGGCGCTGGTCTGGGCGATCTGCTCGGCCAGCTCGCGCGTCGGCGCCACGATCAGCGCGCGCACCTTGCGCAGCGGGCCTTTGGTCAGCCGCTGGAGAATCGGCAACAGGAAGGCAGCGGTCTTGCCGGTGCCGGTCTGCGCCAATCCCAGGATGTCACGGCCTTGTAATACGACAGGGATCGCCTGCTGCTGGATCGGCGTGGGCGTGGTGTAGCCTGCGCCTTTGATGCCCGCGTGGATGCGCGGATCGAGGGAAAATTGTTCAAAGTTCACTGAAAAGACTCCTTGACTCCATCGAGCCAAGTCGCACTCTCAGCCCAAAAATTGACCGGCGGACGCCTTCCGCCCGGTGCACCCGCGAACAGTTGTTCGCAGACGCAAGGGTTACAGTATGCACGACGCGGCGCAGAACGCCAATTTGCAGGCAGCGTAAAACGCATACGGCGCCGTGCTAATCGAACACGGGCGGATAATTGGCTGCATGCTCTCATTTAGCTTGTGCCAAAGCTGTCATACATCAGCAGCTTTTTCTCTTTTCCTGTTTTATGGCTAAACGGACTCTTACCCAGAAAATGGTAGCCCTGTTGTTCAACCAGGTCGGTCAAAAAAGTGTTTAGCGCCTTCTCCCATTTCAAGGCCGATTGCTTCTCCAAGCGCGCTCTCAGGATTTTGTATAGCCAATGCTATGATTCTATACCTTCGTCAGGGTGACGATTGACTCACGCAACGTCTGATCGTGTCGTTGTGGATTATCGTTCCACTTACCGCCACGCTCTCTCAATACATCAATCTGATATCGCGAGAAGCCTACACCAAGGCCGATCTTACCGATCAACTCGTCAGTAGGGATATGCACTCCGTAAGGGGCCGAATCGCCAAGGACGAAAACAGCTTGTGTGTTGTGCTTCAAGACTCTAAAGACCTCAGAGATAATTTTCAGCATATCGTTAAAATAGCCAGAGACCAGGTGATCATAGCTTTTCTTACCACCGCGCCCCAACCTCAACTGGCTCAAGTCACGCACCGAATTGCTCAAAAAGTCATAAACCTCCGGACTCACCACACGCAAATCATCCGCTAGATCGTACCTTGGATCATCGCGCACAATCTGCGTGGTGGCAGAGGTAATCAGCCGCGCACGGATGTTCTTGGAAATTTCATTCCAACTTTTCGCCTCTCTCCAGAAATAGAGTTCAAGGCGCGTACGGTCTGCGTAATCAAAATTATTCAGATACGGCGGTGAGGTAAATACGTGATCAATTGATGCGTCAGGCACCAGTGACTTGACATCTCTGGAGTCAGCATTGTGGATATGATGAAAGCTATCCTTGTAATGTGGATCGGCTGTACTGATGGTTGCCCGGATGTCTTTGACCATCCTGTGCACCTGGCGGACAAACTCCTGCAATGCGTCCTTGGTCAGCGAGGTGGTCTTTTGCTTGTTGGGTGCAATATACGGCCATCCTGTCGCAGCGGTCGAAACCTGACGGAGGATGCTCGTAAGCCCCACAAAGAAAAAGTCCCTGACATCTTGCGCGAATCCACCCTCCTCAATTGCGTCGCGAATGAGCAGTAAATCCAGCAACGTGTTCTGTGCAAAGCACTTCAAGACAAGTTCGGGGAACTCCTGCTTCAATCGGGCATCGATATCCACGCCATTCAGCGTTTGTTTTTGTTTTCTGACCAATAACTCAACTTCGCGGAGATTATCGCGGATTGCGTCGAGATCGATGTCCCAATGTAACTTCGTTCTTGTTATTCGAAATACAAATGGATGCGCTTCGACGCCATATGAGTTGATGGCGTGCTGCTTCGCAACCAGGTTTGTGGTGCCCGACCCCATGAACGGATCATAGATCGTCTGTCCCCGCCGAATCTGATGCGTACGCAAACTGAACTCCACAGCTCTGTAAGAGAAGCCAGCGGGATAGGTGAACCAGTTATGAATCGGGGCGCGCAAACTGTCCTTGAAGGTGCCCCATTCCTGCGTGTCAACAGGTTTATCACGGTCTTCGATTGGGAAAAGTGTAAATTGTTGCATCGCTCCTCCTGAATGATTCCCCTCTGATTTTACCGCAGACTTGTGGTTACCCGAACCGCAACCCACCACCTGGCTACAATTCCACCCTATCAGTCTGCACTGAGAACAAAAATTTCTCCAGAGAAAGGCGCCTCACAATTGCAACTTCTGCTATACTCCCAGAAGCGAAAAACCTTGTGACGCCTCAATCGGCCGCTGCGACCAAACATGAAAACCTTCCAAAACAGTGCTATATCTTCTGACGGGCACGACGAACAACGAATATCAACAGCAGCGTTTCGTCCCTTGCGACTCGCACCTTGCCTCGATTTTCGGGTTAGGCGCTTTTGCGGGTTGCTCATTGTACTCTTGCTCTGTCTCTCCGCCACGGCTCATGCCCAACCCGCCGACCCGCACGCCATCTGGCTGCCCTTGATCACGTCGGCGCCGGCGGCGACAAATCCGGTGCATCAGGGCGTCGCCACCTATTATGACGCCACCGGCGCCGGCGCCTGCTCCTTCGACGCCACGCCGGACGACCTGCTGGTGACGGCGATGAACGCCGAGGAGTACGCCAACGCCGCCTATTGCGGCGCGTATCTGCTTGTCACAGGGCCGCTGGGATCGGTGACGGTGCGCGTCGTCGATCTCTGCCCGGAGTGTCGCGCCGGTCATCTCGATTTGAGTGCAGAGGCCTTCGCGTTGATCGCTAACCCGGTGGATGGCCGCGTCGCCATCACCTGGCAGCTTGTCAGCCCAGAAGTTGCCGGCGCCATCGCCTATCATTTCAAGGAGGGCAGCAACCAGTGGTGGACGGCGGTGCAGGTGCGCAACCATCGCAACCCCATTGCACGCCTGGAGCACCAGACGGCGGGCGGTGATTGGATCGAGGTTCCGCGCACCGACTACAACTACTTCGTGCAGACAAACCCCGGCATGGGGCCAGGGCCGTACACCTTCCGCATCACCGATTGGTATGGCCATGTGCTGGAGGACAGCGGCGTCGCCCATGTGGAAAATGGCACGGTGGCAGGCGGCAGCCAGTTTCCGCCCGGCCCGTAACGCCTGCTAAACCGTCAGCTCAATCTGATTTCCATCCGGATCGAGGACGACGCTTTCGTAGTAACCGTCGCCCGTCCAGCGCGGCAGGCTCAAGACAGCGTAACCGGCGGTGCGCAACTCTGCGGTGAGTGCATCGACGCGTTCAGTGGCCCCCAGGGAAAAAGCCAGGTGTGCATAGCCAACAACAGGAGCCGTCGGGGCATTCGTCGCCGACAACCCAATCAGCGTCATGATCTCCAGCCGCGCGCCGGAGTCGAAGCTGAGGAAGTATGAGGCAAAGCCCCGGCGATCATTAACATATCTGGCGCCGGGGGTGGCGCCAAAGTACTGTACGTAGAAAGCTTTCAGCCGTTCGAGATCGGTCGTCCAGATGGCGGCGTGCTCAAGATGCATGGGAGGTGACAGGGGCTTCGCTCTCGAAGATGCGGAGAAACTCCTTGCGATCCAGCACTTCTTTTTCTAGCAGCGTCTCCGCCACCTGGACGAGATGGGCGCGACGACGTTGGAGCACTTCACGCGCTCGCTTGTAGGCGCGATCCACAATGCGACGCACCTCACGGTCGATCTTACGCGCCACATCTTCGCTGTAAGAGCGCTGCTCGCCGATCTCCATCCCCATGAAGGGATTGGATTCGCCAGGGTTCAACTGCATCGGGCCGATGACATCGCTCATGCCGAAGCGGGTGACCATCGCCTTCGCCAGCTTGGTCACGCGTTCAAGATCGTTGGCGGCGCTGGTGGAAGGCTCCGCGAAGATCAGTTCTTCGGCCACGCGCCCGGCCAGCAGACCCGCCAGCGTGTCTTCGTATTCAGCGCGGCTACGCAGATTCCGGTCTTCTTCGGGCAGCGGCATCACATAACCCAGCGCCTGCCCACGGCTGACGATGGTGATCTTGCCCACGCCCTCGGTGTGCTCCAGTTCTTCCATCACGATGGCATGACCGGCCTCGTGATAGGCCACCACGCGGCGATCTTCGGCGTCCAGCACGCGACTGCGCCGCGCCGGGCCGGCCATGACGCGCTCGATAGACTCGATGAACTCCGACATCCCGATGGTGCGTTTGTTGCGCCGCGCCGCCAGGATGGCCGCTTCGTTGACCAGATTCTCCAGGTCGGCGCCAACCATACCCGCCGTCTGCGCAGCGATCAGATCGAGATCGACGTCCGGCGTCAACGGTTTGCCGCGCGCGTGCACCTTGAGGATCGCTTCGCGGCCACGCCGATCTGGGCGATCCACCACTACTTTGCGGTCGAAACGCCCAGGCCGCATCAACGCCGGGTCGAGAATATCGGGACGATTGGTAGCGGCAATGATGACGATGTTGGTGTCGGTGTCGAAACCGTCCATCTCGACCAGAATCTGATTAAGCGTCTGTTCGCGTTCATCGTTGCCGCCGCCCATGCCCGCGCCGCGATGACGCCCCACTGCGTCGATTTCGTCGACAAAGATGATGCATGGTGAGTTCTTCTTCGCCTGCTCGAAGAGATCGCGCACGCGGCTGGCGCCAACGCCGACAAACATCTCCACAAATTCAGAGCCGGAGCTGGCGAAGAAAGGCACGCCCGCCTCGCCGGCCACTGCCTTTGCCAGTAAGGTCTTGCCGGTGCCGGGCGCACCAACCATTAACACGCCTTTGGGAATGCGGGCGCCGAGCGCGGCAAATTTCTGCGGCTCCTTGAGAAACTCGACCACTTCCTGCAACTCTTGCTTGGCTTCATCGGAGCCAGCGACATCGGCAAAGGTGACGGTCGGGCGGTCGGCGCCTTCCATTTTGCGGGCGCGGCTGCGACCAAACTGCATGGCGCGGTTCTGACCGCCGCCGCCTGCCTGACGCATAATAAAGATGAAGAAGGCAAAGACGAGCAGCATGGGCAACAGCATCATCAGCCAGCTAAAGATAGCGCTGCTATTCGGTGCACTCTCCGCCTCGAAGGGCAGCGCCTCAAAGGTCTCCTGGCTGACCCCAAAGGCGCGCAACGTCTCCAGCAGGCTTTCGTCGTTTTCTTTGCGAGTTTGGAACTTCTCGCCCGTGTTCAGTTGTACGTAGACGGTGTCCCCCTGCACGGTGATCGAGCGCACGTCGCCTGCGTTGACATAGCTGGCAAGTTGATTCAACCCGATCAGGTTGCTGGCATCGCTAGAGGTGGTGAAGAGAAAACGCGAGCCGATCACCAACAGGATCACCAGTACAATCCAGAACCACCCACGGCTGAACCAGTTGCCGCCACTGGCCCCATTAGGTGGCCGGTGATTGGCGTCGTGGGGGCGCTTGGGCGGCGTCTTTTTCTCACTCATCTGATTTCAAATTCCTGTGAAGACAATCTAACTTCAATCTGCTGCTAAGAAAGCAAATGGGGAAATCGACCTGGCAACTCCCCATCTGCACACATGATCTCAATTTTCATACAATCATCGCCAACCGTCGGTAAGTCGAGTTACGCATCAGGCTGATATGCATTTTTTGCGACTTATCGATTTCTAGGTTGTCA
>DGFH01000313.1:3928-10501 GCA_002391565.1 Anaerolineales bacterium UBA3905 | reverse complement strand
AGTTAACCTAGCGGTCAGTAGAACATCTTGGCGTCTCTGCATCAAAGCCCGAAAATTTCCTTCAGAGCTTGCTCAGCGCCTCTCGCAAATCGACTCCAACGCGATGGGTCTGCGCGCGATGCAACGGCGCCAGATCAGGCGAGACGCGCGGATGTGGACGCGACGCTTCGTCAGGCTTGTCGCTTAAGCACAGAATCTGGCACTGGCGCGCCTTAAGCCATTGCGCCAACTGGTAGACCTCTTCGGTGATCGTGATCTCATTTTCCAATAATTCCTGGACGCTGGCGCTGTCTGGCATGTTCCCCATGTGCTCCATCGTGCTGACAAACTCCTGGCGCCGGAAGCGCTTGAAGGGAGTCGGGTCGCCGATGCGCACACTGCCGTTGACTGCTTCGTGCACCTCGCGCAACGCCTCGCCCGCCGAAGGATTGATCATCATGCGGCTGTCCACCCAGCGGATGAATTGCTCGAAACTGTCCAGACTCTTGCTTTCCACCTCGCGCACCACCTCATCCAGGCTGATCAGGCGCGTGTTGAGCACCATGCAAATATAAGCCAGGTAGTCCTGGTTGTCAGCGGTGAGCAGATGGTAGCGCGCCCGGTTGAGTTCGTTGTAATGCTGTTCGTAGAGCGCCTGATCAAAATCTTCACCCAACACCGAATCCATCGTGCGATAGATGCCGGCCAGCCGCGCGCGGTCGATCACCTTGTCGTTGCGCCCCTTGGCGCCAATCGCAGTCTTATCGATGTCGATGATCACTGCTGTGCTTGCATCCAACCGGAAACCCTGCGCCTTGAGCGCAGCCACCCATTCTGCCAGGCTGCTCCAGCGATTGGCAATGTAGATCGTCTCCTGTTCGATGCGCGTCGCCGGCTCCTGATCCAGCCGCTCGGCGCCAATAAAACAGGCGCCGCGCCAGCCGCTCTCGTCGATCATGTTGGCAAAGGCCTGACCGTCGTTGAAGAGGGTGTCGCCCAGAAAGAGCAATTCGCCGATCGGGGTGCGCACGCCGCGCACCTGCTGAATCCGGTTGACAAACCAGACGGCGGCTTTGGCGTAATCGCGATCTTGTTTACGCGGAATTTGCTCACTGCGCAGCTCCATGTCATAGAAGGCGTGCTTGAGACCGGGTACACGCTTGTCGAGGGGCTCCAGGTTCCGATAGATGACCCAGTCATCACAGATGTCCGCCAGCGCTGCCCGCCCAAAGTTTTCGTACATGGATTGTCTCTCATCCTTCAAAGCAGCACCTGCAGATGGTAAAAGCACGGCATTCCCTCCGTTCGGATTCCAACCTGATTCGGCTGCCGCCGCAACGTATGTCAACATCGTCAAACGTTGTGGGTGGTCGCAGCGACCGTACTGCGACCACCCCTTTAACACATTTTACGCAAAAGTTGCACTTTCTGCCAGAAGTGCAGGGGCTTGACCGAAATATCCTTGCGCCACCAACAGTTCGGCATTGAGCAGGCTGCCGCCCGCCGCACCGCGAATCGTATTGTGCCCCAATACCATGAACTTGTAATGGAGCAGTGGATCAGGTCGCAAGCGCCCAACCACTGTCGCCATGCCCGGCACGCTGCCCGCCATACGGTCGAGGCGCGGCTGCGGTCGATCCTGTCGTTCATCGTAGATGATGGCGGGCTGCGGAGCACTGGGCAGCTTCAGTTGCTGCGCCAGTGGATAGTAGTCGCGCCACGCCGCCACGATCTCTTCCTGCGTCGGCTTCTGCTCGAACTCCACGCTAACCGCTTCCAGGTGACCGTTGCGCGTCGGCACGCGATTGCAGTGCGCGCTCACCACGAAATCGGCGTAGCGGATGCCCGCGCCGTCGAAGACGCCGAGCAACTTCTGCGGCTCCTTCTGCTCCATCTTCTCCTCTTCGCCGCTGATGTAGGGAATCACGTTGTCGAGGATGTCCATGCTGCTGACGCCTGGATAACCGGCGCCGCTGATCGCCTGCATGGTGACGACGAAGACCTTCTTCACGCCAAAGCGCACATGCAGCGGGTGCAGCGCCGAGACCAGATGCGTGGTGCTGCAGTTTGGGTTGGTCGTGATGTAACCGCTCCAACCACGATTGCGCTTCTGAATCTCGATCAATCCCAGGTGTTCAGGGTTAACCTCCGGGATCAGCAGCGGTACATCGGCGTCATACCGATGGTTGCGCGCGTTGCTGCACACCACGTACCCTGCCTCGGCAAAATCTTCTTCGATTTCACCGGCAGTTTCCGAGGGCAGCGCGCTGAAGACGATCTGACAATCCGGCCCCGGCTCACACTCCTGGATGATAAAGTCGCGCATGGCCGGCGGCATGTCGCCGCGCAGATTCCAGCGACAGGCATCCACGTACCGCTTGCCCGCGCTCCGCTCCGAGGCAAAGAGCGCCGTAATTTCGAACCAGGGATGTCCCTGTAACATCTGTACAAACCGCTGACCGACGGCGCCTGTTGCGCCCAAGACCCCAACTTTGATCTTCTCCATGATCGTTATCTCTCCCCATTTGGGTTCAGTCATTCAAAGCTAACTCAACGATGTCACTCAACACGCCGGCGGCCGTGGCATCGACGCCCGCCCCGCGTCCCTGGATGACGAGTGGCGTTGGCTGATACCAGCGCGTGTGAAATTCCACCAGGTTGTCGGCGCCGCGCAGGTTGCCCAACGGACTGTTGGCCTCCACCGCCTGTGGGCCGACACTGCATTTGCCATCCGCCACCGTGGCGACGTAGCGCAAGACCTTGCCTGCCGCCGCTGCTTCCGCCACCAGAGCGCGAAAATGCGCATCCAGCGACGGCAGCGCCTCCATGAACTCCGCCACGGTGCACGCGCCTAGCTCCGGCGGATACAGCCCCGTGACGACGACATCCGCCAGCTCGAGGCGCCAGCCCAGCCCGCGCGCCAGGATCAACGCCTTACGCGCGACATCGACGCCGCCCAGGTCGTCGCGCGGGTCTGGCTCGGTGTAACCCAGGCGGTGCGCCTCGCGCACGACTGCGCTGAAGGGCTGTCCATCTTGCAGACCGCTCATGACAAAGCCCAGCGTGCCACTGAACGCGCCAGCAATCCGCGTGACGGGGTCGCCGCTGGCAAGCAGCCGGTTGAGCGTGCCGATCACCGGCAGCCCGGCGCCACAGGTCGTTTCCCAGCGCGTGCGGTTGAACTGGCGCACGCTGCGCCCGTTGCCGGTGTCGCCGGCTCTGGTGAGCCGGTCGTACACCTCCTGTTGGATCGTGAGAGGTTTCTTATTGGCCAGCACGACGCGATAGCCCCGCGCCAGTGCGTCGAGCAGTGCAGGCGCAGTTGCTTCCGTGGCCGTGCAATCCACCACGATGGCGCCCGGCTGTCCGGCAATATCGATGACAGCAGCCAGGTCATGTTGCGGCCCGCCCTGGCTGTGATCGGACAGCCGTCCCTTGTTGGCCTTGAAGTCGACCACGTCGAGCAGCGTGGCGTCGTCGAGGGCGTCGCGCAGGGTGACGACGGCGCCGTCGCGGTCACAGACGGCCAGGATCGGCAATTCCAGGTCATAGTTGACGGCATGTTGCGCCCGGTTTTGAACAATCTGGCGAATCAGAGCGCCGCCGACGCCGCCAACGCCTAACAAGAGTATCGGTGCACGCTGCATAGTTATCTTCCTGGAAAGGGCAAGGGGTGAGTTGCAAGCTCGACGCCTCGCAACCCATCCCTGCGCAGGTTTCAGAGTCCGTCAGAAAATTTCATAGCATTGAGGCCAAGACGCAAGGATGCAGAGTGGATGCAGAGAAAAACCTGAATTTCTTGCGTTTTTCCCGCTGCGCATCTCTGCGTCAGAATTGGCAACATGCAAACAGCCTCGCCATTTTCCAAAGCGCCGCCGACTAGCCGACGCACGCTTGACCAATAAAACAGCACTCGATTGTACCATGTTCGGTTGCAAAGGCGGCAACCGGCAAGGCCAATCGAGTGCATGTACTATCCCCCCGTTGATGCGACGCCAACCACGGCTTCATGCCTTGTGTGTGCGCACCTCGGTCGGGATATGTAATTCGAAGATGTCGTGGATGGCGCGTAGCGCCGGCGTCACATCAGCGTCGATGACGACCAGGCTGATGTTCGCCTCGCTTGACCCCTGGGCAATGGCAATGACGTTAATGCCCGCCTGCGCAACCGCTGTGAAGACGCGCGCCGCCAACCCCGGCGTGCCCCGCATGCCGCTGCCGACGACCGCCACAATGTTAATGTGCGCCATGCCGTGAATATCGTCGATGTAGTGGCGCTCCAGCTCGCGCTGAAATTCGCTGCGCAACGCCGCAATCACTTCGCCAGCGGAAGATTCCGGCACGACAAAACAGATGCTCTGTTCGCTGCTGCTCTGGCTGATCATAAGCACGTTAGCGCCGACGCGCGCCACGGCGCCGAAGGTGCGCGCTGCGATGCCGGGCACGCCCATCATGCCGCGCCCGGCAATCGTGATCAGATTCATGTTGCGAATTGCTGTGATCGCCTTGACCGTGCCGCGCGCTTCGGCCTGCGCCTTCTCGACGATCAGCGTGCCAGGGTGACTCGGCTCGAAGGTGTTGAGCACACGCACAGGGATTTTCTTTTCGATAGCAGGCGTGACCGTTTTGGGATGCAACACTTTGGCGCCATAGTAAGCCAGCTCAGCCACTTCTTCATAGCTCAGTTGCTTCAAACTGCGCGCGTTGGGTACGATGCGCGGATCGGCGGTCATCACACCGTTGACGTCAGTCCAGATCTGGATTTCGTCGGCGTGGAGTGCAGCGCCGATGATGGCAGCGGAGTAATCGGAGCCGCCGCGCCCAAGCGTAGTGGGCACGCCATCCACGGTGGCGCCGATGAAACCCGTCACCACCGGCACGACCCCGCTCTGTAGCAGCGGCAGCAGGCGCTCCCGGCAGCGCTCCTCGGTCAGGTCGGTGATGGGCGCGGCGTTGCCAAACGCATTGTCGGTGACGATCAACTCGGTGGCGTCGATGGCTTCGGTGCGCAGCCCGTTAGCGCGCAGCACAGTTGCCAGCAGCGGCGCGGCCATGCGCTCGCCCAGCCCGCTGACGACATCCAATCCGCGTGCAGTCAGCTCACCCAGCACGGCGATGCTGCTGCACAGTCGGTCGAACTCGGCCAGCCGCTGTTCAAAGATGCGCGTCAACGCTGCGCGTTCGCTGCCGTCCTCCACCAGCCGCCCGGCGACGACCTGATGCTTGAGGAGCAGACTGTCCTGCTGCGCCTGGTGGAAGCTCTCGTCCCCGCGCGCTGCGCGCTCCGCCGCCTCGATCAGCATATTGGTCACGCCGGACATAGCGCTGGTCACGACGACGACGCCAGGCTTGTCGGTGACCGCTTCGCGCGCCACCGCAGCCTTGACGATTTGAGCAACCTGCGCAAAAGCATCTGCATTGCCAACGGAGGTGCCGCCAAATTTCATGACAATCATGGTTGTCTCCTTGCTTGTATCGCAGTTTTCATTGCAATCTTTTCTACAAAAACAATCCCTCTTGTCTTGGTGACAAGAGGGACGCATCGGACGAAGTGGAGTCGTCGCCTCTCATCTCCCAGAATTGATCTGCCGGAATTGGCACCTTTACCAAGCGGCGTCAGCATCGCCAGGCAAGGTTGCCGAGGTTTCATAGGGCCGGTCCCTCCACCTCTCTGGATAAGAGTGTCGCGATTCAATTAGCCTGCGACTATAGCAGGGGAAGCAAGAGGTGTCAAAAGTTGGGGCGCGCTGGCGGCGGATTATGGGGAGCCGAGTGCGCAGCAACCAGCGAGAGCAGGGCTTGAACTTCGCTCGCCTTCACGGGCGGGTGAGTTCGGCCAGCGCCTCCGTGTAGATGTGCAGATCGTGCGCGGTGAAACAACACGCGATGACGCTGGTCAGGCGCTGATCGACCGCGAGATAGTTCAGCATCTCGCGCAGCGCAATGCGGCTGGCGCGCGCGATGGGAAAGCCGTAGACGCCGGTGCTGATGGAGGGAAACGCCACGCTCCGTATCTCTTCGTGGGCGGCGACAATGGCAAAGACGCTACGATAGCAGGCCGCCAGCAACGCATCCTCTCCATGTCCACCCCCACGCCAGACTGGACCAACGGTGTGGATCACATAGCGCGCAGGCAGTCGGTAGCCACGCGTCAGTCGCGCCTCGCCGGTGGGACAACCGCCTAACGTGCGGCACTCCGCCAACAATTCAGGTCCCGCCGCCCGGTGAATTGCGCCATCCACGCCGCCGCCGCCCAGCAACGACGTGTTGGCGGCGTTGACGATGGCGTCCACATGCAAGGTGGTGATGTCGGCTTGAATAAGAGAGAGGCGGTTCATCATTCGTCCCGCGTTACCGTGATATTGCTCGCAATCTTCCCGGAAGTTCCAAAGCTTCCGGGAAGATGAGCAGCCAAACTCGAGGTCATCAAAAGTGAATGCACTAATGATGCAATCTGGTGCATTCACTTTGTAACGTCAATTCTTTCTACCAGCGCCGCCGCACGCGCCACGATCACCCGTGCCGACGCACGAAGCGGTGCATCCGCTCCAGCGCGATCTCGATATGGTCGATGCTGGCGGCGTAGGCGCAGCG
>DGFH01000313.1:0-3806 GCA_002391565.1 Anaerolineales bacterium UBA3905 | reverse complement strand
GGCGCAGCGGATGTGTCCCTCGCCCCCCTTGCCAAATGCGCTGCCAGGGATGACGGCGACGTGCTCTTCGACCAGCAGCCGCTCACAAAACTCATGTTCGTTCATACCGGTGGACTTGATGCTGGGGAAGGCGTAGAACGCGCCCTTCGGCTCGAAGCACTCCAGCCCGATCTCATTCAGCCCTTCGTGGATCAACCGGCGGCGGCGGTCGTAGCTCTCGACCATCTGCTGCACATACTCCTCGCTCGCCGGGTCGGTGAACGCTGCCAGCGCCGCTTCCTGGCCCACGGTTGGCGCCGACATGATCAGGTATTGGTGAATCTTGCGCATGGCGCCGATCAGGTCGGCGGGGCCAACGGCATAACCGATGCGCCAGCCGGTCATGGCGTAATCCTTGCTCATACCGCCGAGGTGAATCGTGCGTTCGGCCATGCCAGGCAGCGCCGCGAACATGATGTGATGATGACCGGCGTAGACCAGGCGGTCGTAAATTTCGTCGGAAATGACGATCAGGTCGTGCTCTTCGGCAATGCGCGCAATTTCCAGCAAACCGCCCAGATCCATGACGGCGCCGGTTGGGTTGCTGGGGAAGCCGATCAGCAGCGCCTTGGTGCGCGGGGTGATGGCGGCGCGGATCGCCTCCGGACGGATCTCAAAATTGTCGCTGGCATAGGTGGGCAGATCGACGACATTGCCGCCCGCCAGGATCACGCTGGCCGTGTAGCTCACAAAGCAGGGCTGCGGCACAATCACTTCGTCGCCGGGGTCAAGGATCGCCTGCATCGCCAGGTACATCGCCTCGCTGACGCCGACCGTGATCAGCACTTCCTTTTCGACATCGTAGGCGACGGCGCCATAGCGACGGCGCAGGTTGTTTGCCACAGCTTCGCGCAATTCATAGGCGCCGGAGTTGGAGGTGTAGGAGGTGTGGCCGTGCTGCAAGCTCCGAATGCCGGCCTGCAGAATCGGCGGCGGCGTCACAAAGTCCGGCTCGCCGATGCCCAGGCTGACGACATCTTCCATCGTGGCGGCAATGTCGAAGTATTTGCGGATGCCGGAAGGCGGCACGGCGAGCACACGCTGGCTGAGGCGACTGGCGAGCGGGCGCATCGGGGTGCGATGACCATTGACCACGCTGTTGTGCACGCTGTTGTGCACACCGTTGGACAAGACGGACGTTGGGATAGTGAGCGATTCCATATTGAAACACCTTTCTGGCGTTGGAAGTAAAGAGAAAGAAACTGCATCTCGGAACGCGTTGGGGCGAGATAGCTCCCTCGTCCCGACGCCACAGACCACCTGCCGGTGAGCGCCGCTCACAACTCACGAGCCGGCTACACCCGTGAGTTGCCGGCGGGTAGCTGTGGCCAGCCCTCCAACGCCTGCGCCCCGCAAGTCGGGGCTGGATGGAACAAGCAGTTGCATACGCACCTCAGCCTTAACGGTGATAGTGAACCAGATACTCTGGCGCGGCGATGCCAGACGCCAGCTGTGGATCGGGCACAGGCGGCAATGCGGCCAGTTGAAGCGGCAGCACACCCGCCCAGACCGGCAGCGCGTAGTCTTCCGCCTCATCGTTGGGTGGGCCGGAGCGCAGCTTGGCCGAAGCGCTTTCGATGGCGATGGCAACGACCGTCGTCGCGTCCAACTCCTGAGGCGTGGGCAGGCGCGCCTCCTGCCAGCGCCCGTGCGCCAGGTGTTCGGTCAACACCGCCAGCGCCGCCATCTTCTCGTCGTTCGCCTCCAGCGTGCGCCCGCGCCCAAAGATCACGACCGAGCGGTAGTTCATCGAGCTGTGAAAGACGGAGCGCGCCAGCACCAGCCCATCCAGCAGGGTGAACGCCACGCTGACCGGGTGTCCGGCCTGGATGTGCTTCAGCAGGCGGCTGGCTTTGGCGCCGTGCAGGATCAACTCGTCACCCATGCGCGCATGGAGGGTCGGGATCACGAAAGGCTGCCCATCGACGGCAAAGGCGACATGACAGATCAGCGCCTCGTCGATGATGGCGTAGATCGTCGCCTGGTCGTACTGCCCGCGTTGGGGGATGCGGCGCACGCGGTTGCGCGGCGTCTGCTCGAATTCCATGTCATGCCTCCACGGCGACCGGTTGCGCCCAGTGTGTGTGCCACGTGGTCGCCTGCTCATAGGCGTGCGCCGCCCGCAGGACAACCTCCTCGCCCAAATGCGGCCCCATGATCTGCAGGCCGATCGGCAACCCGACGCGGTCGAAGCCACACGGCACGCTGATCCCACACATGCCCGCCAGGTTGAGCGTGATCGTAAAGACATCGCTCAGGTACATCGCCAGCGGGTCATCAGCCTTTTCGCCGATGCGGAAAGCAGTCGTCGGCGCCACCGGGCAGGCGATGACATCCACATGTTCGAATGCCCGCTCGAAGTCCTGCTTGATCAAGGTGCGCACCTGTTGCGCCTTGAGATAGTAAGCGTCGTAGTAGCCTGCGCTCAGAGCGTAGGCGCCGAGCATGATGCGGCGTTTGACCTCGGCGCCAAAGCCTTGCCCGCGCGTGGCGCGGTAATTTTCCAGGATGCTGTCGGCGCCGGCGCTGTAGCCGTAGCGCACGCCGTCGAAACGCGCCAGGTTGGCGCTGGCTTCGGCGGTCGCCACCAGATAGTAGACGGGCAACGCCTTGTCGGTGTTGGGCAACGAGATCGGCACAACTTCGGCGCCCATGTCCGCCAGCGTGTCGATCGCTGTGCGCACCGCCGCCTCCACCTCCGGCTGCACACCACTGATGAAATATTCCTGCGGCAGGCCGATGCGCAGCCCACGCACATCGCCCGTGAGCGCCTGGCGATAATCGGGGACAGGCGCGGGCATGGTGGTGCTGTCGTGCGGATCGCACCCCGCCATCACCGTGAGGATCAGCGCCGCGTCGCGCACATCCTTTGCCAGCACGCCGATTTGATCCAGGCTGCTGCCGTAGGCGACCAGGCCGTAGCGACTCACACGGCCATAGGATGGTTTCAAGCCGACGACGCCGCAGTAGGCTGCCGGCAGGCGCACACTACCGCCGGTGTCGGTGCCGAGCGCAGCCAGCGCCTCTTGCGCCGCCACCGCCGCGCCCGAGCCGCCGCTGCTGCCGCCAGGTACACGCGTCAGGTCCCAGGGGTTGCGCGTTGTGAAGTAGCCGCTGTTCTCCGTGCTCGACCCCATGGCAAACTCGTCGGTGTTGGTCTTGCCCAGCATCACCATGCCGGCGTCAGCGAGACGCTGCACGGCGGTGGCAGTGTAGGGCGGTGTGAAGTTTTCCAGGATGCGGCTGCCGCAGGTGGTGCGCACGCCTTCGGTGCACAGCACATCCTTGATCGCCAACGGGACGCCGAGGAGTGGCGCGTCGTCGCCAGCGGCGCGGCGAGCGTCGGCGGCTTCCGCTTGCGCCAGCGCCAGTTCCGCCGTCAGCGTCAGATACGCCTTCACGTGACCTTCCACCTGCGTGATGCGTTCGAGCAGGGCCTGCGTCAGATCGACGGCGCTAAAGTCGCCGGCGCGCATTCCGGCCAGGGCTTCGTGGATGGTGAGTTCATACAAAGCCTTGTTCATGTTCACTCCTCGAAGACGGCGCGCACACGGAAAAAACCATCGGCCTGATCGGGGGCGTTGCGCAGCGCCGTTGCATTATCCAGCGAGGGCGCCGGTGCGTCGGCTGCCGTGACGTTGGTGAGCGGCAAGACGTAGGGCGTCGGCGGCACGTGGCTGGTGTCCACCTTCTGCAGGCGTTCGGCGTACTCCAGAATGGCCGACAATTGGCCGGCGTACAGGGTCAGTTCGGATTCAATCCGGCGC
>DGFH01000314.1 GCA_002391565.1 Anaerolineales bacterium UBA3905 | reverse complement strand
TCATCGAAGAAATAGGCTGCCATCTGGTCGGCCAGGAAGCCGCTGCCGCCGCCATTTTGCCGCATATCGATGATCAGCCCTGGAACTTCGTTCTCATTGAGTGTCTGCATCATGCGCTCCCACAACTGCACCGTCAACAGCTCGTTGTCGGAGAAGCTGTAGAGCTTGACATAGCCCAGGCCGTTATCGAGCAGCCGGAACTCGACGGGCAGTTCGGCGCCGGTGCGACCCACATTGAAGGAGGAAACGCGGAAACTGGCGTTCTCCTCGACTGCCTTCAGCACCGCCGTCTGTTCAATATCGCTGTCTGGATTCTTAAAGGTGATTTCGGCCTCACTGCCCAGCGGCGCGCGCGTGCCGTAGCGCAACTGCTGCAAGCGGCGCACATGTTCGCTGGAGAAGGGGGAGGAGAAGGGCACGATGCTGTCGATGTACTCGTCAATCGGTTGGCCGTTCCAGGCGAGAATCTCAGCGCCCAGTTCGATGCCGGCGCGCTCGGCGGGGCCATCCGGGGTCAGGAAGTTGACGATCGTGCGTCCATCTTCCACATCGCGAATTGCCAGGCCGAAGCCGCCCGCCGTGCCTTTGACGAAATCTTCCTGGATGAACGGCCCGCTTAAATGCCCATCCGGGATCGACCAGATGAAGTCGCGCAAGGCGCGCCGGTAGGCGAGGGAGTCGTGATTGGCGTCGGCTTCCTCGAAGCGCGGACGAAACTCGGCGGCCTTGGCGTCCCAATCGATGCCCTTCAGCTCGGTGAAGGCGTATTCGCGGCGGAAGAGGTCGATCATGGCGTCGAAGGCTTCGGCGTAGCTCATGTCCGAGAAGTCGTCTAGCGCCAGACTTTCCGGCTCGATCAGTTCCATCTCCGGGCGAGCAGAGCGGTCGAAGGTGAAGGGGTCGGTGTCCATGTTGACGACGGTGTAGCCCGCCGGCAGCAGCACAATGGGATCATCTGCGGTGAAGAGTTTGCCATCCTCGCCAAAGCCGCTGGGGAAGCCCTGTTGATCGTCCGGCGCCCACACAATGTACTTGCCGCCGATCACCTCGCCCTTGCCGCTGGGAGCCGGATCGATGCGCGTGGTGGCGAAGGCCGTTGACCAGCCGCCGCCGCTCTGGTCGCGCTGCTCCAGGTAAGGATCGCCAAAGGTGTTCGTCCAGTAAGCGACGGCAAAGGTCATAACGCCTGTATCTTCTTGGCCGTCGTTGTCGACATCGCGCAATGTGCCCTGCGGCTGGATAGGCAGCGACAGATTCCAGCTAAACGGCGGATTGAAGAAGTCGCCGGTGATCTGTCCAAGCACCTGCGACTCTTTGGGAAAGAGGAAACCCTCGTTCCGGTCGATGAAGCCGGCCTGATCCTCCAGCACGATCAGCGGTTGGGCGACGCCCAGCGTGATAATCGGGTTGCTGTAATTCATCTGCCCGGTGATGGCAACAGGGCCGCCTTCATCGTTGACGATGGTTGCGGGTGCGGGTGTGTCTCCTTGCGCTAATCCTAGACCGGCCGGTGTCAACGCCAATGCCAGCATCAATAACAACAGCAGCAATCTTGTTGGTTTGTTCATGAAAGATGCCTCCTTTTGATGAAACCAGAGCTCCTAAATCGCGTCAGCCTACGCGCCGGTGGCGAGTCGCTGGCGTTCGTAGTCGATCACGTCGTCAAGAATCTGTTGCAGGTTGTACTTGGGCGTCCAGCCGATGGCAGTGCGCACTTTGGTCGTGTCGGGCACACGGCGGCGCATATCTTCGAAGCCGGGTGCGTACGCCTCGCTGTAAGGAATGTACTGCAAGGTGGAACGGCTGTCTGTGCGGTCAATCACGGTTTGCGCCAGTTGATTGATGGTCACTTCCTGGTTGCTGCCGATGTTGTAGATCTCACCCGCCGTTTGCTCTGGGTGATCCAGTAAGTCGATCACGGCGCGCACCGTATCGCGTACATGACAGAAGCAGCGTGATTGTTCGCCGTCGCCGTAGATCGGGATGGGTGCATCCTCCAAAGCCGCCCGCACGAAGCGTGGCACAACCATCCCGTAGCGCCCGGTTTGCCCTGGGCCAACAGTGTTGAAGAAGCGCGCCACTGTTACCGGCAAGTCATATTCACGATACGCCGCCAGCCCCAGAAATTCGTCGAGCAGCTTGCTGGCGGCGTAACTCCAGCGGCTGCGGCTGGAGGCGCCGAGCAGTAGATCGTCATCTTCGGCAAAGGGCACCTTCACCCCTTTGCCATAGACCTCGCTGGTGCTTGCCAGCAACGTGCGACATCGATAGCGCCGCGCCGCCGCCAGGACAGAGTGCGTGCCGATCACATTGGTCTCGATGGTCTCCGTTGGGCGCTCAACCACCAACTGCACGCCCACTGCCGCTGCCAGATGGACGATGGCGTCAGCCTGGCTTGCCAACCGGTCGAGAACCAGCGCGTTGCGCAAGTCGTCGATGGCAAATGCATACAGAGGATGATGAGCAAAGGCGCGGATGTTCTCGATGCTGCCTGTGCTCAGGTTATCGAGCACTGCCACCTGGTCGCCGCGCTCCAACAGTGCTCGCACCAGATGTGAGCCGATGAAACCTGCCCCGCCGGTGATCAATACGTGCATATTGCTTAGTAATCCATAACTTTCTGAGTTTTGGGAAAACCAGAGATGAGAAGCCTGTAAGAGCCTGCGCCCCATTATCCTACGGTTTCCCTATTTGAGCAATCGCAAATCAAAACCTGCGCTAAACCAATAGCGGGATTTCCATGAAATTGGGTGGGGTGAAGAGGCTGCCTTCCGTAACGCCCTGTGGGGCGACGCGCTGTAGCTGCTGTCTGAGTTCCGCTGCATTGAGTTTGCCAGCCAGTGCGGCCTGAAAGGCGCCGACCACCTGCTGCACCTGAGCGCCGCTTTCGTGGACAAACTCCAGGCGATAGTGGCGAATGCCCGCGCCGAGCCATGCGGCAAGATGCGCGCTGGCCTCCTGCGCCTCGGCGCCAAAGACGGTGTTGCGGCAGCCGACGTCGGCCATCACCGGATGTTCCCGCCCGGTGTGGTCGCGCAGCGCGACTTTGTGCTGCTCGCAGGGGTGGCCGCAATCCTTGTAACTCGCACCGGTGGAGAGAAAGCGGCAGAAGACGCAGTGTTCGGTGTGAAAGACGGGCAGGTGTTGGTAGGCGATCACCTCCAGCGCGTCCGACCCTATGCGGCGCGCCAGGTCGGCGATCTGCGCAGCATTGAGATCGTGCGTCGGCGTCAGACGTTGCAGCCCCAGCGCCAGGAAGGTGCGCGCCGTCAGTTCGTTGGCGGCGTTAAGGCTGAAATCGCCGATCAGTTCCGGCGCATCGGGCGTTTCCCGTAATGCGTGCAGCAGCCCGCCCGATCGCACCAGAATCGGGCAGCCCAGCCGCAGCAGAAAGTTGACGATGCGCTGTTCGTTTGGCTTGAGCACGCGCGGGCTTGCCACGCGTACTGTGATCCCCGCCGCCTGCACCCGCTCCACCGACGACCGCAGCCCGTAGAGTTCCAGATAGTCGAGCGTGATGCTGGCCGGATGTACAGTCAGCGCCGCGTCGAGTTGTTCGGGCGTGCGGACGAGGAGGTGAAGATAAGGAGATTGAGAGATTGGAGATTGGAGATTTGGCGTCTGCGCGCCTTCCTTTCCCCCTGTTTCCAGTACATCCCGCAAGATCACCAGCGGGGCATGAACGACGCTTGTACGTTCTGCCTGCAGCGTCTGCAGCTGTGTCACGGCCTGACGGCGGAGTTGATTGAGCAGTGAGCCAGGCGCAAAAGGACGCCCGCCCACCTCAACAGTAAGCTCGCCCAGAACGTAGGGCGTGCCCCCCAACCGCCCCAACTGCTCGCGCAGATAAGCCGCATCGACTGCGCGCTGCGTCGCCGTTTCCAGCGGTTCGTCCGACCAGAGCGTGACCTGCACCTCGGGGCGTGCGGTCAATGTCCACACCATCACCAGCGGCGCACCTTCGACGGCGGTGACCTGTACATCGACTGGCTGGCGCTGCACCGGCGCGGGGGCGTTGATGTACGGACGCACCACCTTGTCGAGCTCTGGATCGTGCGAGCGCCATAATAGGTCGCCGGGACGGATACGGTTGAAGTTGATAGCGCCGTTGCCGAAGGTCACCTCCAGTGCACCGCTGCGTTGCACCGTGACATGATAGACGCGCCCGCCCTCCTCACGCTCTTCCGGGCTACGCCAGTCCGCTGCGTCGAAGACCACGCCATCGCCCGGTTTGAGCGGCGCCAGCTTTGCCGTCCTGGGATCGGGCGCGATCCAGACGCGGTCGGCCAGCACACGGCTGACGCGCCCGATCAACACACCGCGATGGCGGGGCGAACGCCCGGTGACGACAGCTTGATGATTCGTCCCCGTGACAAAGTGCGCCCCTAACCCACGCGAATAGACTTGCTCCAACTGCAACTCGCGTTGCGGCGTGATGCTGAGCGGCGCCCCCGCCCATGCCTCATCCACCGCCTGCCGATAGGCGGCGG
Organism: Anaerolineales bacterium UBA3905; assembly: GCA_002391565.1. Taxonomy (GTDB): domain Bacteria; phylum Chloroflexota; class Anaerolineae; order Caldilineales; family Caldilineaceae; genus Caldilinea. Next base: position 11,018 of record DGFH01000314.1, on the reverse strand, counting down.
TGGTCAGCGCCACGTAGTCGGCGTCCTTGTAGCGCCCCTCGATCTTGAGCGCGTGCACGCCGATACGCACGATCTCCGGCATCTGCCGCAGCGCATAGAGGTCGCCGGGCGAGAGCAGATAACGCGCATCGCCCAGTGGGCGGCGCACATCATCCACGATCAGGTCGTAGGGCAACCGGCACGCCTGCGCACACTGCCCGCGATTGGCGCTGCGCCCGCCCCACGCCTCTGAGGAAAAACATTGCCCGGAATAGGAGACGCAGAGCGCGCCGTGCACGAACATCTCCAGTTCGCAGTCGGTGGCGGCGCGAATGGCGCGGATGTCATCGAGCGATAGTTCTCGCGCCAGCACAACGCGCGTCACGCCAAAGCGCTGCGCCAGCGCAATCCCTTCGGCGCTGGTGATGCTCATCTGCGTGCTGCCGTGCACCTCTACGCCGGGGGCGATGCGCCGCACCAGCTGCGCAATGCCCACATCCTGCACGATGAAGGCGTCGGCGCCGGCCGCAGCGATGGCGGCAATCGACTGCACGGCAGTCTCCAGTTCATGGTCAAAAACCAGTGTATTGAAGGTGACGTAGCCCTTCACCCCGCGACGATGCAGCGTGCGCATCACCTCCGGCAGTTCGTCAAGTGTGAAGCCGACCTTGGCGCGCGCCGTGAAATGTTTCAGCCCAAAATAGACGGCGTCGGCGCCTGCTTCGACCGCAGCGTGGAGCTGCGGCCAGTAACCGGCGGGACTCATGACTTCCGGCTTGATGGGCGTGTGTCTCTGTGTCATAGGGCGCAATGTTCGCATAAGGGCGCAACAAAGGCAAGCAGGATGAGTGGTCGCCGCCATTTTTTACATCAAACGATCCCCCTGCCATCTCTCGACGCTGCATCCGTCCGTCCTACAACAAATGTCTGACGCTGAGACGCAGCGGGGCGGCGTACGCTGTGACACAGGATGTCGGCGCAACCGTCTTCATTCACCATGCACGCAGGCGTCGCTGGTTGACTGAACTGGAAAAGAGGATTCTTATGCATCAATCGAGGTTTTTTCCCGTCGTTACAACCATATTGCTGAGCATAGCGTCTCTGGCGAATGCGCTGCCCGCACCTGTAGCGGCGCAGACGCCAGCGCCAGATGTGGCGCCAGCGGCGACTGCCCCCGACGCACCGCTGGATGAAGATGCCCCCCTGGACCTGGACCCACTGCCCGACCTGTCGCCCTGGATCAAGACAGTGCGACTGAATACGGTGCAGGACGCCTACATCGCCTCCGGCCAGCCCGACTCGAACCACGGACCGCGCCCGTACATGAACATGGGCTATCAACCCGTCGAGCAGGCGATGCGACCGGTGATCCAGTTTGATTTGGGCGGCATTCCTTCGAAGGCGCGCATCCAGAGTGCGTCGATGAATCTCTATCAGTTTCAGGTGTTGCCCGCAGGTGACGCCGCCACGCGCATCGATGGCCGTATGATGGTGGCGCCATGGAGTGAGGGGGGCGTCACCTGGCACAATGCGCGTTATGACGGTTCAACGACCAACCTGGGCACGCTCCCTTCCACCATCGGCTGGCACGCGCTGGACATGCGGGCGATTGTCCAGAAGTGGGTCAATGGTCAGGGCAACTACGGGGTGCTACTCACCGGCAACGAAAACATCGGGGAGCATCTGCGCTCGCTGCGCACGCGCGAGGCTGGCGACGGGACGGCGCCCTACATCGACGTGCAGTACATCTGCGACACGAAGGCGCCAGCCTCCAATGTCACGCATCCGCTGCCACAATTTTCTAAAGCAACTTTCACCGTCCATTGGAGCGGCGAAGACAAGGCGCCCAGCAACTGTACGCCGAGCGGGATGCAGTACTTCGAACTCGAATACAGCATCAATAACTCTGGGACATGGCACAAATTCAACAAGGGCAAGTATCCACCCCAGCAAATGGCCGATGCTTTCACCCACACGCAGGATGGCGATACGGTGCACTTCCGCTGGCGCGGGGTGGACAACGTGGGCAACAAGGAGGACTACGGCCATGCCCAAACACACACCATCGTCGACAGTATGCCGCCCGTTACGACCATGACTGCGCTGCCCCCCGTGATGACCACAACCTCCTTCACCATCCAATGGACGGGGACGGACGCTGTTTCGGGCGTTGCCGACTATGACGTGGAGTATCGCATGTTGATCCCCGGCGCCAGCCCAGATTGGGTGCGGCTGCTCAGCGGCGTCACCGAAACCTCTTTCCTCTTCACGGGCGCTATCGATGGCGCCAGCTACGAGTTTCGCACGCGCGCCCGCGACCACGCCGGCAACGAAGGTCACTTTCCTGGCACGCCACAGGCGACGACGACGGTTGACCTCAAACCACACGCCATCGTCGAGCCCTTTAACCCGCCGATTCTCAAGCCGACCGCACCAGTCACCGACGCTTTTACGGTGCATTGGACAGGCTACGCCGTCGATGGCGCCACCATTACCGAGTATCGACTCTACTACAACTACAACAATGCTGGTTGGCTGGAGTTTGGAAACGGCTTCCCTGGGACTCAAACATCGGTGGATTTCCCTTATCTGAGCATGGGCATGGGCGACGGCATTTACCAGTTTGAGGCGACGGCGATGGATAGCAAGGGCAACCGCAGTCTGCCGTCCGCCACCGACGAAGCCGCTATGATTGTCGATCTTGCCGATGCGATTCAACCGCAACAATATCTGCCAATTGTCCATCGTCACTAATCAAAACTTGAGGAGGATGTATGACCAGGACAGGAACGTTATGGTTTGCACTGATTGGCGTGTTGCTGGCGGCGGCGTTGTTCGCGGTCGCTTCCTCGCCTGGCCTCTACGCGGCGCCCGGCGCCCAGGACGCACCTGCCCAGCCTGACACGCCGTTGGGCTTGTCGCCGCTCGACAGCAGTGCAGACTGGAAAGAGATTCAGGCGACGGGTGTGTTGACGGTCGGCACCTCGTCAGGCAGCCCGCCTTTTGCTTTTTACGACGCCGCCTTCAACCTGGACGGCTTCGACGTGGCGCTGATGCAGGCTGTCGCCGATAAACTTGGTCTGGAGTTGGCGATGGTGGATTACGCCTTCGAGGGGCTGCCGGCGGCGCTGCAACTGGGCGAGATCGACGCCATCGCCGCTGCGCTCACCGAAACGGCGGCGCGCGCCAAAGCTGTCGATTTCAGCATGCCCTACTACACCAGCGCCGAGGCGATTCTGGCGCCGGCCGGCTCACCGCTCACCGCAGTCGATCTCAAGACACAGGACTTTGCCGGCATCCGCATCGGCGTGCAGCGCGGCACCATCTATGAGTTGTGGGTCAAACAGTTCCTGGTCGACGCCGGACGTATGCCCGCCGCTAACGTGCAAAACTTTGCGCGCGAAGCCGACATCATCCAGGCGCTGGAACAAGAACGCATCGATCTGGCTCTCATCGACCTGTTGCCGGCGCAGGAATATTTGCGGCAGGGCGGCGTGCAACTGGCAGGCGAAGGTCAGCTTGCCCAGCAATATGCCGTCGCCGTCCGCAAAGGATCGTCATTCCTGCCGTACCTGAATCTGGCGTTGACGCAACTCCAGCAAGATGGGACATACGACGCCCTGGTTGCGAAATACTTGCGCGCCGACGAGCAGCCCGCACCGCCGCCCACTCCTGCGCCGCCCGTCCCCGGTTGTCTCGACAACATGGCTTACGTCGCCGATTTGACCTACGATGACAATACTGCCATTCCCTTCGTGGCGCCTGGTCAGCCCTTCGTCAAGACATGGCGCGTGCTCAACAACGGCACATGCACCTGGCAGAAAGGCTACGCGTTGACCTACGCTCCCATGCCTGGTGCGACGCCCACAAACCAGATGGGCGGCGTCCCTCTGGTGTTGTCAGAGGCTGTCCAGCCCGGCCAGACCTACGACCTCTCGCTCAACCTGGTGGCGCCGGTGCAGCCGGGGCAGTACACCGGCGTCTGGCAGATGGTCAACGCTCAGGGGCAGCCCTTCGGCCAGAAGGTCTGGGTGCGCGTCCAGGTGCCCATCGGCCCCAACCCGCCGCCCCCGCCGACTGCCACACCGATACAAGGGATCGATTTCACCGTGGATCGCACGAACATCCGCAGCGGCGAGTGCGTCAACTTCCGCTGGAATGTCACCAACGTGGCGGCTGTCTTCTTCTACAAAGAAGGGCAGGACTTCCGTCAGCACGGCGTGGCCGGACAGAGCGGTCAGAACGAATGCCCGCAGCACACGACGACCTACTACCTGCACGTCGATAAGCGCGACGGCACGGCTGTCGTCCCGGCGATCACGATCTACGTCCAGTCCGATCCGGATGCGCCCTACATCCAGTCCTTCAGCGCCAACCCCAGCCGCATCAGCGCCGGCGCCTGCACGACGATTGGCTGGCAGGTGCTCGGTCAGGTCACCAGTGTGACGATCAAGCGCAACGGGCGCAGCTGGTGGGATGGCGCGCCGGCCAGCGGTTCGCAGCAGGATTGCCTGGGGCAGCCGGGCGACTACACTTACGAGATCGAGGCGCGCGGACCGGGCGGCAAGACCAAACAGACGGTCACCGTGCGCGTCGCCAGCCAGCCAGGGCCGACGCCCACCCCGACGCCCTTCAACCCTGCTCCTGTGCCGGCGGTGATCGATTATTTCACCGTCCAGCCCGATCAAATCATGGTGGGTGACTGTGTCAATGCGTCCTGGTCGGTGAGCGCCGGTGTGACGCGCGTCGAGGTGCGCGTCGACGACACGCCGGTTGGGCGCAATCTGCCCTTTGTGAGCAGCCAGCAACTCTGCCCGGCGGCTGCCCCCAACAGCAGCGTGAAATTCACTCTCTACGCCGAGGGCATGACCGGCACGCCGCCGCAGAGTCAGGATGTCTATGTGCAGGTGCTTGGCCCCGCGCCCGAACCGACGGCGACGCCCGCACCGCCCCCAACGCCGGTTCCCGAACCGCCGATCATCGATTACTTCAGCGCCGACAATTACAACATCCAGCCCGGCGGCTGCGCTTACCTGTCGTGGAATGTCTCCGGTTGGGTGGATGTCGTGCAGTTGTATCGCAATGGCGGCTATCTGACCGACGTTGGCGCCAACGATGGACGCAGCGAGTGTCTCAGCGATCCTGGCTCCTACACCTACCGCCTGCGGGCAGCCAACAGCGGCGGCGCCGAGGTGACCCAGGAGTTGACCATCACTGTCGAGATGATGCCAGGCCCCATCCCCACCGACGAGCCACTCCCGCCCGATCCGCAGCCGGACCCGCCTGCCCCCGAACCGGAGCCAGACAACCCGGAGGAGGGAGCGAGCGACGGCGGCTGAACGACGTGGCGAAACCGCTGATCCCCTTGCATGCGCTTTGGCGGAGATTGGCTGTGCGCTGACAACTGACAGCCCCACCAATGCACACACCTACGCACCTCGGCGTAGGTGTGTGCATTGGTGGGGCGGCGATTCCAACCACGTCCGCACTCCTGTTCAAGATTGACGTCGCGCAAACCTGTGTGCTACAGTCTCAAGCAAAATGTCAAATCACGCTTCCAATCCACCCAATTCTATGACCAATACCCAACTCATTGCCCGGGCGCGGGCGCATAACTTCTTCTCCTGGTCGGCGCAAGACGCCGTCAACCCGCTGGTGATGGCGCGTGCGGAGGGGTGTTACTTCTGGGACGCCGACGGCAAACGGTATTTCGACCTCAACTCGCAGTCGATGTGTATGAACATCGGGCATGGCGACCCGCGTGTGATCGCAGCGATCCAGGCGCAGGCGGCGGAACTGGCTTACGCCGGGCCGGGCATGGTGACGCGCGTGCGCGCCGAGTTGGGCGAGGCGCTGGCAAAGGTCACACCGGCGGGGCTGGATCACTTCTTCTTTGGCGTGAGCGGCGCCGACGCCAACGAGAATGCCGTCAAGATGGCGCGCGCTGTCACAGGGCGCCATAAGGTGCTGGCGCGCTATCGCTCTTATCATGGTGCGACCTACGGCGCCATCAGCCTGACCGGCGACCCGCGCCGCTGGGCCAGCGAGCCGGCGATCCCCGGCGTGGTGCGTTACCCGGACCCGTACAAATACCGCAGCGCGCTCTATCGGGAAGGGGACAGCGACGCCGACTTTGCGCAGCGTTGCCTGGATCAGCTCGAAGAAATCCTGATGTTCGAGGGGCCGCACACCGTCGCGGCGATCCTGATGGAGACAGTAACCGGCACCAACGGCGTCATCATCCCGCCCGATGGCTACCTGCAGGGTGTGCGCGAACTATGTGACCGCCATGGCATCCTGCTGATCTGCGACGAGGTGATGACCGGTTTCGGGCGCACCGGTGCCTGGTTTGGCGTCGATCATTGGGGGGTGAAGCCCGACATGATCACGATGGCAAAGGGACTGACGTCGGCGTATCTGCCGCTCAGCGCAGTGGCTGTGAATGACCGCGTCTTCGATCACTTTCGCACCAACGTCTTCTATGGTGGGCTGACCTACAGCGCGCATCCGCTCTGTCTGGCGGCGGCGCTGGCGACGATACGCGTGATCGAGGAGGACGACCTGGTCGGCAATGCACGGCGCATGGGGCGCGTGCTGGCGGAACTGCACGACGAACTCAAGGCCGAGCATCCCGCCATCGGCGATGTGCGTTCGATCGGCTTGCTGGGCTGCATCGAGCTGGTGAAAGATCGAGTGAGCAAAGAGCCGTTGGCGCCCTACACCGGCGGCGGCGACGTGATGCCCAAAATTGCCGCCTATCTGCGTCAGCACGGCGTTTACACCTACGTCTGGCGCAACCTGCTGCACACCAACCCGCCCCTCTGCGTCACGGAGGCGGAGTTGCGTGAAGTGATGGCAATTGTCAACGACGCCCTGGCGATTGCCGATGCAGCGATAGGGTGACAGCTGACGCATGACGCGTGACAGGTGACGAATGAATCGCCACCCGTCGCCTGTCATTTATGTCGCAACTGGCGCAACTCCTCAAAGAGCTTCCGTTCGCGCTCGCTCAGGTGCGTCGGCAATTGGACATCGACTACCGCCAACAGGTCGCCGCGCTGATCCGGCTTCTTGAGGTGGGGCATCCCCAGCCCGCGCAGACGGAAGATTTTGCCGTTCTGTGTGCCTGCCGGGATGCGCAACGCCACCGTCTTATCGGGCGCAGGCACTTCCACCTCGCCGCCCAGCAGCGCCGTATAGAGATCCACCGGTACATTCACGCGCAGATTATCGCCCTCACGCGTAAAGCGGGCGTCAGGCAATACTTCAACCACCAGCACGATGTCACCCTGCCCGGAGGCGCCGCGCATCCGCACTTTCGAGCCTGTCTGCACACCGCGCGGAATGTTGACCTCCAGCCGTGTGCCGTCGCTGCGTTCCAGGGTGCGTGATGTGCCGTGGAAGGCTTCATCCAGCGTCACTTGCACCGACGCCTCGGTGGGCGGCGGCGTCATATTCATGCCACCCATGCCCCCCATGCCACCGGGGCGTGCGCCGCTGCGTCCGCCAAAGAGCGTGTCAAAGAAGCTGGAGAAGCCTCCCATGCCGCGCCCGCCAAACATCTGCTCGAACTCTTCAGGCGTGATCGTGCGTGTGTAGGCGCCGCCTTGTCCTGGGGCGCCGCCACCCCACCGCCCCCAATCGAAATCTTCAGGGCGCCCCCCGGCGCGCGCGTATTGCTCCCACTGTGCGCCGAAGCGATCGTACTTGGCGCGCTTGTCGGGGTCAGAAAGGACGGTGTACGCCTCGTTGATCTCCTTGAAGCGCTGCTCTGCGTTCTTATCACCGGGATTCTTGTCGGGGTGATATTGCTGCGCCAGCTTGCGATAGGCTTTCTTGATTTCTTTCTCGTCGGCGCTGCGTGAGACGCCGAGCGTTGCATAATAATCTTTGACATCCATAGGTTGTTTCCCTCCACTTATGCGGCTGGCCCGCTGCTGACGAGCACGCGCGCCGGGCGCAAAACGCGATCCCCTTCCACATAACCGGCCTGGACGACCGTCGCCACATGATCGACGGGCGTCTCCGCCGACGGCGTATGGCCGATGGCTTCATGCCGCGTTGGGTCGAAAGGCTCATTCACTGGATCGATGCGCTCGACCCCGTAGCGACGCAGCGTTTCTAAAAAGGCGCGACGCGTGGCCTCAATATTGCCGATAAAGTTGCGCACCTGTACATCATCGATCTGTGGCTGATGTTGCAGCGCCAGATCAAGATGGTCGGCCAACGGCAGCATATCGGCCAGAATGCGCCGCCGGTTTTCCGCTGTTTCGGCCTGGGCGCGTTGCTCCCAGCGCTTGCGCAGATTATCCATCTCTGCCTGCTGCCGCAAGAAGCGTTCCTGCCAGGTTGCCTCCTGAGCGACAGTCGCCAGCTTTTCTTGCGCTTCGGCTAACGCTGCCCGTACAAAGACCAGTTCCGCCTCCAGTTCCTTTTGATGCTCGCTCTGTTTGCGCAGCGCCTCGTCCTTGATTTCCAGTTCCTGTGTTTTATGATGCAGATCTTTTGCCTGCCGTTCAAGGGCGGCTTGCAAATCCTGGTTCTGGGTGACCTCTTGATCCAGGCGCGCGCCCAACTCCTGAACGATCTGCTGCATTTTTTGTAGCTCAGCGGGGCTGACCACCACACCACCCGACTGTCCCGCGTGTGATCGGCGTCCCCCAAACATATCGTATGAATAAGTCATTGTCTTTCCCTGTTTCCGCAACCCTGGCCTCAAACCAATTCTAACAGAACGGGCGAGGTCGCGCCCCGCCCGTTCTCTCCATATCATTCAACTTCGCAGCCTGCCCACCTGGCAGCTGCGCATCCATCCCGCTTAGACGGTGCGGTATTCGCCCTCGACAACGTCGTCGTCGCTGGCGCTGCGTCCGCCTCCCGGTTGGCTGCCCGGCATTCCGGCGCCATCAGCGCCAGACTGTGCATACATCTGCTGCGCCAGTGCATTGGTCGCCTGCTGCAAACGTTCGGTCAGGCTGCGGATACGCGCCAGATCGCCTGTATCTTTCACCTGTTTCAGTTCCTCCACCAGATTCTCGATCGTAGCGCGATCGTTGGTGGGAATCTTGTCACCCAGGTCGCGCAGCGACTTCTCGGTGACGTAAACCAGGTTGTCGGCGGCGTTGCGCGCCTCGGCCAACTCCCGCTGGCGTTTGTCCTCTTCCTCGTGCTGTTTTGCCTCGCGCACCAGGCGTTCGACCTCATCGCTTGCCAGGTTGGTGGACGCCGTGATCTTGACGCTCTGCTCTTTGCCGGTGGCCTTGTCCTTTGCCGTTACGTGCAAGATGCCGTTGGCATCGATGTCAAAGGTCACCTCGATCTGCGGCACACCGCGCGGCGCCGGGGGAATCCCATCCAGGCGGAAGTTGCCCAGCGTCTTGTTCCCGCTTGCCATGGGCCGTTCGCCTTGCAGAATGTGGATGTCCACTGCCGTCTGGCTGTCAGCCGCCGTGCTGAAGATCTCCGTCTTCTTGGTCGGGATCGTCGTGTTGCGCGGGATAAGCACGGTCATGACGCCGCCCAATGTTTCCAGACCCAGGCTCAACGGCGTCACGTCGAGCAGCAGCAGATCGCTGACCTCGCCGCCCAACACGCCAGCCTGCACCGCCGCACCGACCGCCACCACCTCATCCGGGTTGACGCCCTTGTGCGGCTCCTTGCCGGTGAGTTGACGCACCAGATCCTGCACCATTGGCATACGGGTCGAACCACCCACCAGCACCACCTCATCCAGATCCTTAGCGCTCAGGCCGGCATCCTTCAATGCATTGAAGAAGGGCTGCTTGCAGCGCTCCAGCAGGTCGGCGGTGAGCTGCTCAAATTTGGCGCGGCTCAACGTCATGACCAGGTGTTTGGGCCCGGTGCTGTCCGCCGTGATGAAGGGCAGGTTGATCTCGGTCTGTGTGACGGTCGAAAGCTCGATTTTGGCCTTTTCCGCCGCTTCGCGCAGACGTTGCAGCGCCTGGCGGTCGCCACTCAGATCGACGCCCTGCTCCTTCTTGAACTCGCTGATCAGCCACTGCACGATGCGCTCGTCCCAGTCATCGCCACCCAACAGCGTATCGCCATTGGTGGACTTGACCTCGATCACGCCGTCGCCCACCTCCAGCACCGACACATCGAAGGTGCCGCCGCCCAGGTCAAAGACCAGAATCGTTTCGTCGTTTTTCTTGTCTAGCCCGTAGGCCACCGCCGCCGCCGTTGGCTCGTTGATGATGCGCAGCACTTCGAGACCAGCGATCTGCCCGGCGTCTTTGGTTGCCTGGCGCTGGCTGTCGTTGAAGTACGCTGGCACTGTGATCACAGCCTGCTTGACTTCCTCACCCAGGTAGTTTTCTGCATCCCGTTTGAGCTTCGCCAACACCATCGCGCTGATTTCCTGCGGCGTGTAGACCTTGCTCTTGATCGGGATGTTGACGCGCGCGTCGCCATTCGGCCCCTCGGTGATTGCGTATGAAACCATCTTGCGCGCCTTTTGTGTCTCCGGGTCGTCGAAGCGGCGCCCCATGAGGCGCTTGACCGAATAGACTGTGTTCTCCGGGTTGACGACGGCCTGGCGCTTGGCGGTGATGCCAACCAACCGCTCGCCATTCTTATTGAAGGCGACCACCGACGGCGTCGTGCGGTTGCCTTCTGCGTTGGCAATCACGGTCGGGTTGCCCCCCTCCATGACAGCCACCACGCTGTTCGTCGTACCCAGATCAATTCCGATAATTTTGCCCATGATCTTTTAATGCCTCCCAGTTGTTTCGGGTCATTTCCCTATTATTTCAGCACAAGCGCAGCCTTGCGCTTGCATCTGCTCGAATTGATGCCTACAGTGTATCGAATCCATGTCAGCATGTCATTGGGTTTTCATTAGCGATTTGTTTGAATATGGAGATGGAACTCGGCAAAGTCACAGACGGGGCGATAGCCGATTTGTTGGTAGATGTGGTTGGAGGTGGGGTTCGCCAGGTCGGTGAAGAGGGTGCAGAAATCGTTGCCCTCGTCGAGGATAAGTTGGCTGAGGCCGGCGCCGCAAGCGCTGGCATAGCCGC
>DGFH01000145.1:23079-31873 GCA_002391565.1 Anaerolineales bacterium UBA3905 | reverse complement strand
CATGTTCCTGCACGAAGTTGGCGATCTGATCACGACGTAGTTCGGCTGGCAACTTTTGCATGATATGCTCCCGATAGCTGGCAAATGGCATCACGCGATTCAGCACTTAACAACATATAACATCAAGGTTGAGGCGTGTCAATCTCCGGGTCGCCGATCGCGGCGATTTGACCAGGGTGTTCCTGTCATCGCTGAGTTTGACGCGGAGACGCAAGGGCGCAAAGAAGCATAGAGAATCATGCACAGAGGGCAGGCGGTTTCCATATAGCATCTGGCAAGACCCAATCACGTTATTTCGTGATATTATTAGATAATATAAGATACATGTTGACAATTAAAGATACAAAAGATATAATTTCCATGAAAACACACCAAAAGAAACAACAAAACTACAGAATCCAGGTGGATATGGAACAATCTTTACAGCCTGAACGGAGCGACGCTTTCTCCTTTGATGCCATCAACGCCAGCATAACTGGACGCACACCGACCGCGCGCTACCTGAGTGATATCCAGACTATCTTTGCCGACCAGATGGCGTGTCACACGCTGTTAGCGCAGAACCCATTGCTCTATTGCGTGACCCAGATCGAAGATCACAACGACGAAGGCGACCTGCACTACGGGCTTGCCGTACTGATGCCGGGCAAAGTCGGTCGTGAATACTTCATGACCAAAGGGCACATTCACGCCTGGCGTCCTGCCGCCGAAGTCTACATCGGGCTGCGCGGGCGGGGCATGATGCTGCTGGAGGATGAGCGCACAGGCGAGTGCCGCGCGGTGCCGCTGGCGGCAAACAGTACAGTCTACGTGCCTGGCTACACCGCACATCGCACGATCAATGTGGGCGACGAGCCGCTGGTCTACTGGGGCGTGCTCTCCAGTGCCGCCGGACACGATTACGGCGCCGTGGCAGAACGGAATTTTCGGCTGGTGGTCGTCGAACAAGATGGTCAACCGGTGGTGATGGAACGCACCGACTTTTTGGCAGAACTAGTGGAGGCGGCGGCATGACCAGCTATGTCACCAGGCCAATCCCGGCAGAAAAACCACCCGTGGGCTTCACTGTGCGACCATGGGGATCGTTCAAGCAATATGCCTTCAACCAGGAAGTGACGGTCAGCCTGATGACGGTGGAGCCGGGGATGCGCCTCAGCTTGCAGTCGCACACCGGGCGCGCCGAACTGTGGATTGTGCTGGATGAGGGCTGCGAAGTGCAGGTCGGCGACGAAATCCTCCACCCGCACGCTGGCGACGAAATCTGGATTCCCGCCAACACCAAGCACCGCCTCGCCAGTCGCGGCCCCGCCGTGCGTGTGCTGGAGGTCGCTTTTGGCAACTGGCAGCAGGCGGACATCACCCGTTACGAGGACGATTTTCAACGACCGGAGCAGGGCGAATGACATTGCCGAAACCCTGGCGCAAGACCACACAATATCTGATGCCTGCCCACATCGCTGAGACCGGTCAGGAGCTGGTTGAGGGGCAGTACAACATCTACCCGGCGCACGACCTGGGATCAGGACAGATCGAAGCCGGCTTCGACGCGCTGGCGCAGCGGCTGGCGGATGCCGGGCGAGTGATGATCGACGGCTACCCTGGCGTGCTGTGGGCGGATTTTCGCGCGCGGCTCGATGCGGCGCTGACGGCGTTGGGCGTGACCGCACACTGGATCGATGTCGCCGTTGCCATGAAACCCACCGCCGCTATCGATGCGCAGATCGCCCCGTTCCTGGGTGGCGACGATCCGATCTTCGGCTATCGCTTCAGCGGCGAACTGGCGGACTTCTTCGACGCCGCGGCGCTGCAGTCGATCCAGCCCGACCCGGCGGCGCAATTGACTATTGTCTACGGCTGTGGCGCAGCGTTGACCGGTTGGAACGGTGTGCTGGTCTATATCGATGTTCCCAAGAACGAGATTCAATTCCGCCAGCGCGCCGGCAGCGTGACCTGTCTGGGCGCAGCACAGCCACTCGACCCCAAGCCTGCGTACAAACGCAGCTACTTCGTGGATTGGCCCGCCGCCAACCGGCACAAGCTGGCGCTCCACCACCGCATCGACTGGATTGTGGACGGTCAACGTCCGGACGCCATCACCTTTGCACGCGGCGATGCGGTGCGCGCCGGGCTGACGCAGCTTGCCGCCAACTGCTTCCGCGTGCGCCCCTGGTTCGAGCCGGGGCCATGGGGCGGGCAGTGGATTCGCCAACACATGCCGCAACTGGCGCAGGATGTGCCCAACTACGCCTGGTCGTTCGAGCTGATCGTGCCGGAGAATGGGCTTGTCTTCAGCAGCGACGGCTGGTTGCTGGAGGTCTCATTCGATTTCCTGATGCACCGCGACCCACACGCTATCACCGGCGAGAGCGCCGACGCCTTTGGCTACGAGTTCCCGATCCGCTTTGACTTCCTCGACACCTTCGCCGGCGGCAACCTGTCGGTGCAGTGTCACCCGCGTCCCGCCTACATCCGCCAGCACTTCGGCGAGGTCTTTACGCAGGACGAGACTTATTACATTCTGGAGGCAGGCCCCACCGCGCGCTGTTACCTGGGTTTTCAGGATGACATCGATCCATCGACCTTTCGCGCGGTGCTGGAGGAGAGTTTCCAGCACGCCACGCCGGTCGATGTCGAGCGTTTTGTGCAGTCACACCCGGCGCGCAAACACGATCTCTTTCTCATCCCGCACGGCACGATCCACTGTTCGGGCGTCGACAACCTGGTGCTGGAGATCAGCGCCACGCCCTATATCTTCACCTTCAAGATGTACGACTGGATGCGCCTCGACCTGGATGGCCGCCCGCGCCCGCTCAACATCGACCGCGCCTTCGAGAACCTCTACTTTGATCGCAAGGGCGCACGCATCCAGGCAGAGTTCATCTCCAAGCCCTGTGTGCTGGCGAGCGGCCCCGGCTGGGAACTCATTCATCAGCCCACGCATCGCAACCATTTCTACGACGTGCACCGCTACCGGCTGACGGGCAGCGTCGAGGTGCAGACCGGCGGCTCCTGCCATGTGATGAGCCTGGTCGAGGGCAAGTCCGTCTTGCTGGAGACCGCCAACGGTGCGCGCCAGCGCTTCCACTACGCCGAGACCTTTGTCGTGCCGGCAGCGGCGGGTTCGTATCGGCTGACCAGCGAGGATGGCAGCGAGATTCACGTCGTCAAGGCGTTTGTGAAGCCGCGCAATGAATGGATGGAAGGAGTGGTGGCGTAAGATGGCGCACTACTTCCTCGGCATCGACGGCGGCGGCACCAAGACGCAAGCCGCCATCTGCGACGAAAGCGGGCGTGTGCTTGGCATGGGGCTGGGCGGCGCGTCCGGCATCGACAGCGTGGGCGCCGATGCCGCAACCGTGAGCATCGGCGCGGCGGTGGCGGCGGCGCGCACCAATGCTGGCTTACCTGACGTTCCCTTTGCCGCCGTCTTCTTGGGCATGGCGGGCGTCGTCTCAGAGGCGGATCGGGACATTGTGCGCAGGGTGGCGCAGCGCCTGCGGCTTGGCGACGCCATCCACGTCGATCATGACATCCGCATTGCGCTGGCGGGCGGGCTGTCGGGGCGACCCGGCATCGCGCTGATCGCTGGCACTGGCTCCTCCTGTTTTGGCATGAACGCAGCGGGCAAACGCTGGCAGGCTGGCGGCTGGGGGCATCTCATTTCGGACGAAGGCAGCAGCTACTGGTTCGGCTGGAACGCCATCCGCCTGGCAGCTGGATCGGGCGACGGGCGCTGGCAGACCGCGCTCTATGCACCGGTGATGCGTCGGCTAGGAATCGAGGATGTGGCGGAGTTACATCAGCGCCTCTACACCCAGGGCATCAGCAAGGCGGAGATCGCCGGCTTTGCGCCGCTGGTGATGGAAGCTGCGGCGGACGGCGACATACTGGCGCTGGCGCTGATCCGCCAGGGCGTGCATGAGATGGCGCTGATGGTGAAGGCGGTTGCCCACAACCTGGGCTGGGCTGATGCGCCGTGCGAAGTGACGCTGACCGGCGGCCTCTGGCGCGCCGGCGAGGTGGTGCTGACGCCCTTCCGTGCGGTGTTGGCGGAGATGCTGCCGCAGGCGCGCATCGTCATGCCGGAGCTGCCGCCGGTGATCGGAGCGTGCTTGCTGGCGCTGCAGGCGGGCGGCGTCATCGTGGATGCAATCGTGAGGCGACAGATCAATTCCAGCCACAAAGGATGAATTTTTCGTCACTGGCGTAACCGCCAAACATGCAGTAAACTGACTGCGCAACAGATCAACATTCCCATCTTTTACACAAAGGAGAATCAACATGGACATTATGGGTTGGCTTGGCGCGATCATCATCGGTGGCATCGCAGGCTGGCTGGCGGGCAGGGTGATGCGCGGCGGCGGATTTGGCGTGCTCGTCAACATCATTCTGGGCATTGTCGGCGGCGTAATTGGCAACTGGCTGATCAGCATCTTGCCATTCTTGTCGTTCTTGCAAAGTTGGGGCGTAATCGGGTCAATCATCATCGGCTTCATCGGCGCTGCCATCATCCTGGCAATTGCCGGACTGCTCAAGCGCAGTTAGTTTAGACAACCCTTTTGTGGAGTCGTTTGGAAATCTTCTTTGACGCAAAATTGCAGAGTCGCAAAGAAAACGCAAGAGAATACTTGTATTGCTTGTTGCTTTTCGCTTGCGCATCTCTACGTCTCTGCGACTTGGCGTCAAAGTTGGCAATCTTGAAACTATCATTCAAAGTTATCCTTTGAGGCAGCGGAATGCCATCCGCTGCCTTTTTATGGGTTCGGCGCGCTGATCTGACGTTCTGCTGCCTCATGCGCCGCCGGTCTGCGCAGCGACGCCAACACGGCGATAATGACCCCTGCCGTCAGCGCCATATCCGCCACATTGAAGACGCCGGTGCGCAGCCAGCCTATCCCCACCAACATGAAGTCGACCACGCGCCCATCATTGACAATGCGGTCGATCAGGTTGCCGATCCCGCCGGCCACCAGCAAACTGATCCCCACCAACATCAGCGTCGAGGTTTGCGCCGAAGCACGCCAGGCATAAACGACCAGCCCCGACAACAGCAATACTGCGACGACAGTGAAGATCCAGAAACGCAACTGGGCTGGCAAGTCGGCGCCCAGCCCCAGGAACGCTCCCGGATTCTCGAAATAGGTCAGCCGCGCCAGACCACCTTCGACCAATTCCTCACCGAAGATGAGTGGTGGACGCGGCGCCAGCCAGGCGCGCGCCAGCGACTTGGTGACCTGATCGACGATAAGCACCAGGAGCACGATCAGGAGCGGCAACAGCATGCGGCGGGTTGGGCGAGAGATTGGCGTCGTCACAGTCATCGTCACAGTCATCCTTTTACGCTTGGCAAAATTGATTGAGCGCGCACTATCATACCCCATACACGTCGAGCGCCCATGTCAGGGAAGGTCTATGCACATAGCAATATGTCAATTCATTCAATATGTCAACCTCGCTTGACCTCTGGGCAAACGCAAATTCCACCTCCTGGCGCGACTGACGCCCTTTCCCCAATTGTCGCTTGCCCGGCTTTATGCTAATCTGCACTACAACAATTTATGAAGCAATGAAACGAGCGCGACATCATGGATCGAACACCACCTGCTGCAAAAAGCGATGAAATTGAACTCTATATTCGCACCTATTATTCCCTGCTGCGCAGCTCCGGCCCGGTGCGCATCCGCAGCCTGGAAGAAACGCACATGGGGATGCGCTCCAACCTGCACCATCTGGCCGATAGCCCAGACCTGGACATTTCCGCGCTGGTGTACTCGGCGTTGCGGTTGCCGGAGCAGATCGTCGATACGCATCTGATGGTTATGGGGCAGATGGAGGATGTCTTTGCTCGCGAAGGTTATGCCATCGAGACATGGAAGCCGGTGCGCGCCCGGGCGCGACGCCGCAAGTACTACTACAACGCCAAGAGCCACACGATGGCCGCCTTTGTCGCCAGCGTCAGCGATATCGACGACCTGGTGCCTTGCATGTCCACCTTTCAGATCGAGTGGAACAAGATTCACCAGAAGCTGAGCAACGGGCAGATTCGCGAACGATTGCTCCACCACAAGGACACCGATCCGGCGCACAGCGTCGATCTGCTCACCGCCATCAGCGATGCCCTCGACCTGACGCCGGGCGAACTGGGTAAATTGGGTCAGCTCTGGCCAGGATCACGCCTGATCACCAACATGCAAAAAGCTGTGCGGCATCGGATGGACCTGCGCATGGTCGTGCTGGGCAGCGGCCTGGGCGACTATCGACGCAGCGTACAGCATTGGTGGGGCAAAGTCGAAGCGGCTGTGCCACATCTCAGCCTGTGGGAACGCCCTATCTACTTCGTCAGCAGCAACACGCACAGCATCGTTAACCTGATCACGGGGTTGTCATGGGAATTGCAACATGAGATTCTGGACTTCGTGCGCCGTGAGAACCCGGAGGATCTGCTTTCCGAACTGACGGCGCTGCCCGACGACGAGGGCGCCCATCTCCAGAACTTCCTCTACTACGCTTCACGCCTTTATCTCTCCAGCCTGCCAGATCAGACGCAGGTTTCGGCGTTGGTCGCCGAACGCGAACGAGCGGCGGGCGTGACCCGCGTCAGCGATCCCCATTGCCTGGATGTGGAGGCGCAGATCGTGGAACTGTGCAAGCTCGATCGCAAGCGTCTCGACCCACGCCTGCAAGGACTAAGCGACGAGGAGTGGGAGTTGCTACGCGAGAGCAATGCTATCATCCTCAACATCGATTATCCGCTGGGCATGGCCGCCTATCATATCTTCAGCCAGGTCAGCACCGCCGTGGGGCGCATCATGGGCGTCTACGTGTTGGGCAAGGCCGCCACCCTCAACGGGCGCGTCGGCGACGTGATGATCCCCAACGTGGTCTATGACGAACACTCGCAGAACACCTTCCTTTTCCGCAACTGCTTCACCGCCACCGATGTCAGCTCCTTACTCAACTTTGGCACCGTCTTCGACAACCAGAAAGCCGTCACCGTGCGCGGCACGATCCTGCAAAACCGTAGCTTCATGCATGTCTTCTATGAGGAAGGCTACACCGACATCGAAATGGAGGCCGGCCCTTATCTGAGCGGCATCTACGAAGATGTCTACCCGCAGCGTTATCCGGTCAATGAGATCGTCAACCTCTTCATCAACGTACCCTACGACATTGGCCTGATCCACTACGCCAGTGACACGCCGATCAGCCGGCGGCAAACGCTGTTGAGCAAGAGCATGAGCTATTTTGGCGTCGACGCCACCTATGCCACCTCAATTGCGGTGATGCGCCGCATTCTGAGCCAGGAGGCGACGCGCATGGCAAAACTCAAAAAGGGCGCCGGCCCACTTGCCCTGCCTGAACGACGATGAAACCGCTGGAACGCTTTCGCCAACATCTGCACCAACCCGATGTGTCTGCTGAAGTGCTGGCGCTGGATATTGCCTGCATCGGGCGCGCCGATCTCGACCCGACCGAATCCCTGATGGAACTGGATCACCTGGCAGATTATGTCGATTTACACCTGGGAGGCAACCTCACCGGGCGCGCAGCAGCGCAGCGCCTGTTGCAACTGGTGACCGATGATCTGGCGTTTCACGGCGCGCACAGCGACTATACCGATCCGCGCAACAGCTTTCTCGATCAGGTGCTCGCACGCCGCACCGGGTTGCCGATCATGCTGGCGTTGGTCGGGATGGCGATTGGGCGACGACTTGGGTTGCGCATCGACGGCATGGGCTTTCCTCATCACTTCATGGCGCGCTACAGCGACGCCGAAGGCGCCTGGCTGCTCGATTTCCACCGCGCTGCGCTAGTGGAGCTTGACGAGGCTGCCACCCACCTGACCGCCGTCGTGGGACGCCCCGTGCAGTTGACAGCGACTTCCTTTATCCCTGTGACGGCGCATGACCTGGCGACGCGCATCCTCAACAATCTGCGCGCGGCCTACATCACGCATCCGCAGGCCGAACAACTGCTGCAGGTCCTGGCTTACCTGACAGTGCTCACCCCGCAGAGCGTATCGCTCTGGCGCGAGCGCGCCGTTCTGCGCTACCACATGCAGGCGTGGGAGGAGGCAGCGCACGACCTGCGTCATTACTTCGCGCTGCTGGGCGCGCTGCCCTACCTCTTTCCCGAACAGGCGCGCGCCGTCTACACGCTGCCCGAACTTGCCCCCGACGACCGCAACCTGCTGGTGATGCACCGTCGCATCAGCGAAGTGCTCAACCGACTGAACTGAATGACACACAACGAAGAGATGGAGGAAAACGAACGTGTTTGCTGGAACTGTCAGACCGCCGCGTGATGCGATCTGGTCGTACAAAGCGATCCATGCGTTCACATCGCTGGTGAAGCCGCTGTTCTGTCAGCTGCACATCGAAGGACGTGAGAATATCCCTGCCACAGGGGGCTGCGTGCTGACCTGCAACCACACGATGGGGCCGGATTTTCTGGTGGTCGGCTATCTCTCGCCACGCCAGGTCTACTTCATGGTCAAAGCGGAGTTGATGGAAGCCAATCGCTGGTTGGGACGCTTCCTTACCTATAACGGCTGCTTTCCCATCCGGCGCGGCGACGGCGACATGGAGGCTGTCCAGCATGCCATCGATCTGGTGCGCAGCGGCCGCGTCCTGGGGATGTTCCCCGAAGGCACGCGCAGCCGCACCGGCAAGCTCCAGCGTGGCCGCTCCGGCGCTGCGTTCGTGGCGCTTCAGGCGCAGGCGCCGATCATCCCGGTCGCCGTGGTCAACTCCGAACCGATTTTCCAGCGCGCCAATTATCTGAGCCTGAAACC
>DGFH01000145.1:0-22889 GCA_002391565.1 Anaerolineales bacterium UBA3905 | reverse complement strand
GTGGAGGCGCGCGTCGGCAACCCGTTGCCGCCGCCAGCCGATGCAGGGGATCGGCGTTCGTTGCGCAGCTACACGCGCGAGATCATGGCTGCCATTGCCGATCTACTCCCCCCGGCGTTGCGCGGCCAGGAATACATGCCCGGCGAGGGGGAGGCAACCGCATGATCATCATCCCGCCGCGTGATTCGACCTGGGTGTGGAAGATTCTGCATGTCATCGCCACCCTGATTCGGATCTTCTTCCTGCGCCTGCGCGTGGAAGGGCGCGAGCATGTCCCGGCGACGGGAGGCTGCGTGCTCGCCATCAACCACACTATGGGGCCAGACTACGTGATTGTGGGTTATGTCGCGCCGCGCCAGGTCTTCTACATGGCGAAGGCAGAGATTTTTGGTTATCATCCCTGGCTGGCCGCACTGGTGGCCAGCGCCGGCGCCTTCCCGGTTCAGCGCGGCAAAGGCGACACACAGGCCATCGAGCAGGCGGCCAATGTCGTGCGACGCGGCAAGATCGTGGGGATGTTCCCCGAAGGCACGCGCAGCCGCAGCGGTGAGTTGCAGCGCGGCAAGACCGGCGCCGCCCGCATTGCCATGATGGCGCAGGCGCCGATCGTGCCGGTGGTCGTCATCAACTCAGAGCCGGTGTTGCGCGACGTGCTGAAGTTCAAGCGTCGCCCGCTCGTCACAGTGCGTTTTGGAGAGCCGGTGCCCTGCAGCGGCAGCATCGATAACCCCGAAGATGTGCGCCGCCTCACCACACAGATCATGTTGGGGATGGCTGCGTTGCTGCCACCAGATCGGCGTGGTTACTACGCCAATGCCAGCGAGGTCGAAGCGCTCGATCGCGCGGAGTTCCAGCGCGCTACACACGACGCCTAGCGGAGGCGTCGTTGCCAGACGCCAGATGCGATGCTATCGGCGTCGTGAAGGCGTGCGTCGCATTGGTCAGACCAGTGCGACGCACGCCACCTTACTGATTGCTAGGCAGAGTTTTCATATTTTCAGTGTTACGTGTTGCGTGCTACGTGTCGGAACCCCTCACGCAACACGTAATACGCAACACTGCGCTCATAAAATGTCAACCTAGAAATCAGTAACACTTTCACCAGATGCAGTACGCTCGCATCACGCATCTATTATGGGCTGACGTACAGATACCAGAAGCGTTCGCGCGGGAAGAGCGGCGCCAGGCGACTATCCCAGATAAAGTCCGCCGGCTGCACGATCAGGCGGATACGTTCGTCGACGCGCTTTAGCTCCGCTTTGAGTTCCGGCGTGAAGTCCTCCGCCAGCTCATCCACCATGACGGCGATGCGCTGGCGATTGCGAATCTCATAGGGATACTCCGTGCGCGCCCGCCTGGGGTCGCCCAAGACATCGTCGAGAAACCAGTTGAGACTGTCGATGCGCGCTTTCACCTCTCGCGTCAGCAGGTCATGGAAGCGAGTGCGCAGGCTGTAGATCGTGGAACGGGCTTGCAGCGCCAGGTCCTTGATGCGCGACCGTTGCTCGACCGGCAGCGACTCACGCTCGCCTTCAAGCCGGTAGAGGCGCGTCAGCAGATCGCCGCCGGACATCTGCACCTGTTGCACGCCGGCAGGGGTAGGCACGCGCAAGGTGCGGTAGACCTCACCCTTGACAATGTATTCTTCCAGTTCTTCCACTTCCGCCGCCAGCACCGCCAGATCGATCTCCGGCGATTCAGCGAGCACGTGGCTTGTCTGCGACATGCGAACTCCTTTCACCAGCGGTGATGGACGTGGGGGCGCACATAGGTGTCGTACAGCACACGGATCGCTTCCATTTTGCTCTCTTCAATAGGAGCAAGCTCAGACGCTGCGCAGTTGTCGAGCACCTGATCGGGGCGCCGGGCGCCGGGAATGGTGCAACTGACCGCGTCGAACATCAGAATCCAGCGCAAGGCGAATTGCGCCAGCGTGGCGCCGGGCGGGACCAGCGGACGCAAACCTTCGAGGGCGGCAAAGGCAGCGTCGAGTGGGACGCCGCTAAAAGTCTCGCCCACATCGAAGGCTTCACCGTGACGATTGAAGTTGCGGTGATCGTCGGCGGCGAATTGGGTCTCCGGCGTGATCTTGCCCGTCAGCAGACCGCTTGCCAGCGGCACACGCGCCAGGATGCCCACCTGCCTGGCCTGCGCAGTGCGGAAAAAGGTCTCCGCCGGCTTCTGGCGGAAGATATTGAAGATGATCTGCACCGTCTGCACGTTGGGATATTCGACCGCCTTCATCGCCTCCGCCACTGTCTCGACGCTGACGCCATAGTAGCGAATCTTGCCCTCGGTAGTCAGCCGATCCAGGGCAGCGAAGACTTCGGGGCGATCATACACCGGAGTGGGTGGGCAATGCAGTTGCAACAGATCGAGGCAATCGGTCTCCAGGTTGACAAGGCTGCGTTCGACAAAGGCGCGCAGGTTTTCGTAGGTGTATCCATCAGCGACATGCGGGTTGAGCCGGCGCCCGGCCTTCGTCGCCACGAAGATTTGCTCGCCGGGGCGCTCACGTTTGAGACGCGCAATCAGCCGTTCGCTGCGCCCGTCGCCGTAGACATCCGCCGTGTCGATGAAGTTGACGCCCGCATCGACGGCCTGATGCAGCGCCGCCATCGATTGCTCGTCATCGACTGCGCCCCATCCTCCGCCGATGGCCCAGGCGCCAAAACTGACCTCGGCGACATTCATGCCAGTCCTGCCTAGTGGTCGGTATTTCATGTAACACCTCCGCAGATTTTTTGAAGTATGGATTGGAATGATGAATCGTGAATTGCCAGACGCGCGTCAGGCGTCATCTATGCTTGCCCCTCGCAACTCGCCCCTCCTACATCAACGTCGTCGTGTCAAGCCAGATCGTCACCGGGCCATCGTTGACCAGGGCGATCTCCATATGCGCCTGAAAGACGCCCTGCTCCACTGCCACGCCTTCCGCCGCCAGCAACTGACAAAAGCGTTGATAGAGCGGTTCTGCGTATTCGGGACGGGCGGCGTCGATAAAGCTGGGGCGACGCCCCTTCCGCACGTCACCGTAGAGTGTGAACTGGCTCACAGCCAGCACCGCCCCGCCGATGTCGGTCAGACTCAGATTCATTTTACCATCGTCGTCGTCGAAGACGCGCAGCCCGACGATCTTGCGCGCCAGGTAAGCCGCCTCTGCCTCGCCGTCGCTGTGGGTGACGCCGACCAACACCAGGAAACCGCGCTCAATCTGCCCGACGATCTCGCCCGCAACCGTCACCTGCGCCGAAGTGACCCGCTGCACCACCGCGCGCATGGAGCACCCTCACTTTACAAATCGAACACTTGTTCTTATAATGAAAGTATGAATTTTCGGACAACGCCCGACGCCATTCAGAAACTTTCTTTGCTCGACGACGCCACGCGCTTCGAGCCGGCCGGCGATCAGCCAGCGGCGGAACGCCAGGAGGCGCCCCCGCGCACGCCCAAAGCGCTGCCCTGCATCTCCGAGGCGTCGACGCCCACCGGCAAGAAGCCGATCCTCAAGGCCATGATGACAACCGCGTGTGAACGCAACTGCTTCTACTGCCCCTTTCGCGCCGGACGCAGCCAGACCACCCGCGTCACCTACACGCCAGACGAGATGGCTAAAACCTATGATACCATTCAGCGCGCTGGATTGGTGCAAGGACTGTTCCTCTCATCGGGAATCATCAAGGGCGGCGTGACCACGCAGGACAAGATCATCGCAGCCGCCGAGATTTTGCGCCAGCGTTACAACTATCGTGGCTACATCCATCTCAAAATCATGCCGGGCGCGGAGTACGACCAGGTGCGCCGGGCGATGCAACTGGCCGACCGCGTCTCGATCAATCTGGAAGGGGCGACGGCGGAACGGCTGGCGGCGTTGGCGCCCAAAAAGGATTTCTGGCAAGAACTCTTTCCGCGCCTGCAGTGGATCAGCGAGTTGCGGCGCAAGGAGGGGCTGCGCGCCAGCGTCGTGACGCAGTTCGTCGTTGGCGCGGTGGGCGACACCGACCTGGAGTTGCTCCACACCACCGACCATCTCTACAACCAGCTTGGGTTGCGCCGCACTTACTTCATGGCTTTCCATCCTGTCGTGCAGACGCCTTTCGAGACGCTGGCGCCGGTGTCGCAGCAGCGCGAGTTTCGCCTGTATCAGGCCAGTTTTTTGCTGCGCGATTACGGCTGGAATCTGGAGGATATGCCCTTTTTGCGCGACGGCAACCTGCCGCTTGATGTCGATCCCAAGCTGGCGTGGGCGAAGGAAAACCTGCGCGAGACGCCGGTCGAGGTCAACCAGGCAGAGCGAGGCGAACTACTGCGCGTGCCCGGCATTGGCCCCAAGACCGCCGACGCCATTGTGACGGCGCGTCGGCGTCAGCGCATCCGCGAGATCGGTCATCTTCAGCACCTGGGGCTGCGCGACATCGGCAAAGCCGCGCCCTACCTGCTCCTCGACGGCAAGCTGGCGGAACGGCAGATGAGCCTCTTTTAAATTTGCCCGAAACATAATTCCCTCATCCCCTTCTTGCGGATCATTTGGTGTGTGCGCTTGATCACAAGCAGAGGAGAGAGCTATCGTGAGCGCCCTATTCTCCGACACCGATCCCAAGCTAGAAGAATTTCAGCTGCAATTGATGCGGCGCATGCCGGCCTGGATAAAACTTGCCGTCGTGGACGACACGCAGCCGGCGGCTCGCTTGCCAGTTCCCTGCACGGCGTCATGCGCGCCACGCTGGATGTGGACATTGTGGCAGACATTACGAAACCGCCTGCAAAGTGGATATCTTCATCCGCAAACTGCGCCCCTTCGACGTTCAACTGCCACGACGCGCAAAAGCTATTGTCGCCACCGATCCCGAACAAAGCGTCTATGTGATTAGCCCAGAAGACATCAGCTCGCTGCAGACTGTTCGCTACTCGTAGCGCAGTGCGTCCGCCGGGTAGATGCGCGCCGCCTGCCACGCTGGCGCAATCGTCGTCAACAGCGAGAAGGCGTAGGCGCCCAGCACTACCAGCCCGATTTGCAGCCAGGGAATGGTGACGGCGCTTTCGCCGATCTGTGGGAAGAACGCAGTCACCAGGTTGCCGCCCAGCACGACGCCGGTGACTGCACCGATCAACAGCCCTGTGACCGATACAAAACTCGACTCGATCAGAAAACTCAGCCCCACCATGCCTCGCTGGTAGCCCAACGCACGCAACATGCCGACCTGCTGCCGCCGCTCGTAGACCGAACGCGTCGAGATCACGCCAAGCGCGGCAATGCCGACCAGCAACCCCAGCGCCATGAAGCCCTGCAACAACTGCAGCGCGCCGCCGGTCAGCCGCTGACGCTGCGCGTACTGCTCGGCCAGCACCACCGCATCAAGACCACTGGAGACAAAGGCGCGCTCGATTTCGCCCGCCACCTGACGTGCATCCAGCCCTGGTTGCACCTTAACGTAGATGTTGTCGCCCGTGACTGGCGCACTGCGCAATTTGGCGAGCGTCGCTTCACTGCCGATCAAGGTCGATTCAACGAGATTGCTCTCCTCGTCGAGCACGCCGATCACCTGCACGCGCCGGGTGCGGCGCACACCGTCGGCGCCCTCCGTTGCCAGCGTCAGATAAAGTTCGCCCAATGCGCGCCCGTCTGCGCCATCTTCGATGTACAGACGCGGGCCAAAGAAATCTTCGCGGCGGTTGCGGCGTTGCGCCATAGCCGCATCATCGCCGCCGATCAGGAGCGGGGCGCCTGTCGTTTCTTCTTCCGGCGGCGGGCCAAAGAGCGGCGACGCTGGAGTGCGGAAGAGTTCCGGGCGAGCGATCACAACATCGTCGCGCGTGTGCAGCGCCGCCCATACGGCGGCATCGTTCTCAAAACCCGGCGCACGGCTGCGGAAGTGGTAAACTTGCTGCGCTGCCGTCACAAAACCGGCGTTAACGCCCGCCAGGCTGGTGCGCGCAAAGCCGGCGACGCCGCCATCGACGCGTCCTTCCATCGGCTGCTCCGTGACCAGGCCAACCGTCGCCACCTGCGCTGTCACAGGGTCGTTGGTGAGCGTGGCCAGCGCCGTGGGGAAATCCTCCACCGGGTTGAAGAAGCTGAGCAACGTGGGCGAGACCTGAATCTCAAAGCCGGCGGTCTGGCGGTCGTCGAGACGGGTCAGCGACTGCGTGGTGCTGATCACAACGGCCATCACCACCACCGTCGCCATGATCATGGCAAAGAGCACCATCGTCATGCCGGTGCGAAAACGACTGCTGAGCGGGTACGCAATCGCCGTGCGCAAGACAGGGCGCAACGAAGGCACGAAGCTCAAGATGGCGCCCAGCAAGGCGCTGAGCACGGTGGCGTTGAACATGATCACCAGAATGGCGCCGATAATGATCATCGGGCCGCCAAAGGTGAAGACAGTCGGCGCCTGCGTCGGATCCCACGCAAAGCGATCCGGGAACCACTGCGGCGCCAGTGAATACCAGGGCGGCGTCCAGATCAGCAGTAGCCCCACGCCGAGCAGCGAGTAGACGATGCGATAGCCCGTCTCGTTACGGATCGGCGTCTCCTCCAGGATGCGCCCGACGAGCACGGTGAGGCCGTACAGCAGCACCGTCGCCGCGATCATGATCAGGCTGAGCGAGTTGGTTGCCAGCGCCTGCGTCAACAGGTAGCCGCCGGCGCCAAGCATGATGAGCGGCCATAGCCAGCTCCAGCCGTTCGCCAGCCACGACCGGCGCTTTGCCTCCGCCTCATCCGACAGACCGCGAATCGCGGTCGCCACGTTCATACGCGTCACCCGCCACGAGGAGAGCGTCATCGCCAGCCAGGTGATCAACACACCGCTGCAATAAGCCACGACGATCGACTCCCACGACATGGCAAAGCTGACGGCAAAGATGCCGCCTGCCTGCGCATTGATCGCGCCGGTCAGGTCGTTGAAGAGGCGCCCGATAAATTGCGTCATGGCGAAAGTGATGGCGATGCCCAGCAGCACGCCTAACGCCGCCGCCAGCAGGTTGTAGACCATGCCCTCCGCCATGAAGCTCTGGACGATCTGGCTGCGCTGTACACCCACAGCACGCGCGATGCCGATCTCGACGCGGCGTTCGGCGGCCAACATCACAAAGATGAGCACGATCAGCAGGATCGCCGCCAGGATAGAAAAGACGCCGAAGATGCTAAAGATGGTGGAGAAGATGCCGCCGCCCACATTCGCCGCCGAAACGATGGTCTGCTTGTTGAGCGGCT
This sequence comes from Anaerolineales bacterium UBA3905, assembly GCA_002391565.1. Classification (GTDB taxonomy): domain Bacteria; phylum Chloroflexota; class Anaerolineae; order Caldilineales; family Caldilineaceae; genus Caldilinea. Next base: position 15,670 of record DGFH01000145.1, on the reverse strand, counting down.
CGATCTGCTCAAACTGGTTGAGATTGGCAACCGCTGTGGCGAACTCGCGGCTGACCTCAGCGGGCAGTTCCAGGGTGAGCAGCCACTCGCGCACCGTCATGCGCGCCAGCAACTCGCGCAGCGCGGGCACATCGTTGTCGGCAGCCGCCGCCAACAAGCCTTCCGCATCCTGCCGCGTCATCTGCTCGATGTTGAACATGCTGAGCATATTCTCAATGATACCGGCCAACATGGGTGGCATCTCGTCGGCGTCCTCGATCTGCACCTGGCCCACGTCGGGCAGGTCGGCGCTGAGCGTCTTCAGCTGCGCCTGTACATCGGGACGCGCCAGCACGCCCGCAATCGTGGCGACGGCGTCATCATCCAGCGCCAGCACAGCCAACCGCTTGCTCACAGCGTCGGTGTATTGCATCGAGCTCATCTCGTCGCCGAGGTTGGAGACGAGCACCGAGTTGACGCGATCGGGCATGAAGAGCAACTGCTGCGCCTCGTCCAGCCGCAGCATCACCACCGGCGTCAACGCGCTGAGCGGCCCAGCCTGATCGACCACGGCGCGCACGCGAAAGCGCACAGGCAGCGGGCCGATGTAGATTTCCAGCAGGTCGCCGGTGGTGGCGTTGAGCCGTTCAGCGCCCAGGCGGTTGAGGTAAAGATCGCCCTGCCGCAGTTGCAGTCCGTATTGGCCGAGCATGTTGTCCAGCGTGTAGCCGAGCGTATTCAGGTTGATGGCGCGCAGCAGGTCAGCGGCCAGGGTGGACATCGACGCCCCCAGTGCGCCGGCCGGGTCAAGTTGCGTCGGGTCAAATTCGAGCACGGTAGCGTCATCCGCCGCCTGAGCGCCGCTAATGACGCCCGCCAGCGGAATCGACAGCGTGCCGGTCACCGCGTTGGTCACAGCGCCGGTCACAGATTGGGCTTCATCTGGCAACCCGGTCGAGGCGACTTGTGCGCCCGCCGCCTGCAACAAGGCGGCAATCTCCTGCAGCGTCAGGCTCTCCTTGCCCAGCGCGCGCAGCGGCGCCGTATCGACGCCCAGCGCTTCGAGCGTCGCCAGGCTGATGCTGACGTCGGGCAGTGCAGCAGGATCGACAGTGGTGAAGAGCGCGCCCAACCCGGCCAGCGCCGTCGCCACATCGAGGCCTGACAGCGTGTCGGAAAGGGGCAGCGACGCCTGCAACTGGCCGAATTGCTCCGTCAGCGCGGGCACGACGGCAAAGAGGTTGCTCGCCTGCACAAAGATGTTGCCGACGCCGGGCTGAAGTGCGGCCATCGTCAGCGGCGCGCCCGTGACGCTGGTCAGCCCGAACTCGCCGGTGTAGTCGTCGTCCACGGCAAAGATGAAGCCGAGCGGCTCGCTCTGCCCGGTGCTGACATTGCGGATAATGGTCGGGAAGACGATCGAACCGGCCACGCCGTCGATCAGGGGCTCTTGCGTCGCCGCCGTGCGCAGCCGCGCCAGCCGATCCGCACTGATAGAGGGCAGGCCGCCTTGCGCCAGCGCCAACACACTCTCCAGACCGCCCTGCATCAGGCTGTCCAACGTCGCCTGCGTCTGTTCGGCCTGGGCAGGATCGACGTTAGGATTCGCCATGCTTGCCAGCATCGACAACAGCGGCGGCGCAATGATCTCGTCCACTTTGCCGTAGGCGGAAACCGCCTGCTTCTGCACCGAGAAGCGCAGCGTGTCGCCCACGCCCAGCGAACTGATGATGATGATGGTGCTCAGGGTCAGGCCGATGACGATCAGCACCGACTGTCCTTTGCGCCGCGTCAGATTGCGCAGCCCGATCTTCATCAGCACCGGGTTGCGCCACCATAAAAAGGCAAGATAGAGCAGAATCGCGGTGACGGCGCCGACTAAAAAGGCAATCGCGCCGGTGGATAGATTTCCAAGCATGGCAACTCCCTGGTTTGGGGCGTGTTACGTGTTACGTGTTGCGTGGTGCGTGTTACGTGTTGCGTGGTGCGTGGTGCGTGACGGATGACTCACCACGAAGAGCACGCCTCACGCCACAATCTGCCCATCCTTCATCTGGATGATGCGACCACAGGCGGCGGCGATGTCCGGATCATGGGTGACGATGACGAAGGTTTGCCCCTTTTCCCGGTTGAGCGTGCGCATCAGCGCCAGGATGTCGTCGGCAGCCTTGCTATCGAGTGCGCCCGTCGGCTCGTCGGCAAAGACGATGGCGGGATCGTTGACCAGGGCGCGGGCGATCGTCACGCGCTGGCGCTGCCCGCCGGAAAGCTCCGCGGGACGGTGGTCGGCGCGGTCGGCCAGCCCGACCTGTTCCAGCACGGCCAGCGCTCGCTTGCGCGCCAGACTGGGCCGCATGCCAGCCACCAGCAGCGGCAACTCCACATTTTCCACCGCCGAAATCACGGGCAGCAGATTGTAGGTCTGAAAGATGAAGCCCATACGCTGCGCCCGATAGCTGGTGCGCTTCTTATCGCTCAGCGAACGCAGCCGGGCGCCTTCGATGTAGACCTCGCCCTCGTCGAAATCATCCAGCCCGGAGAGACAGTTGAGCAGCGTGGTCTTGCCGCAGCCCGACGGCCCCATGATAGCGACCATCTCGCCGGCGGAGACGGCCACATCGACGCCGCGCAACGCGTGCACCTCGATCTTGCCGGTGCGAAACCACTTCTGCACCGCTTCGGCGGTGACAATCGGTTGATCCATAAACGGAACTCCTGCAGGCTGTTATAGATTCTCAAATGAATTTTTTATGTCTAACACATTGCGTGTCACGTATTGCGCTGCGCTGGCGTCAAGCTAGAAGTCGGTGACAGGCTCGCCCCGTCGACTTGGCGCCTTTCCGATCTGAATTATTCATTGTCGATTGTCAACCTGAAAACACCAAATGCTGGATGACCACGACAGCGCCGATAGCATTACGCCGGATTAGCCAAAAGGTTTCTTGGCTAATCAATCCACCTCACCGCTACAAGCCTGCTCCTTCTGAAACAAAACGCAGCAATGGCGCAGGCGGTGGGCAAGGCCGGTGCGCCGTGAACGAGTTCATATATACTGAGAGTGAAGATGCGCTCTGTACGCAAATCTCCCGGCTGGAGATACTGCTCCTCAGGCAGGCGCATCTATTCGGTCTAGCACTCAGGCAGAAACCTGATTAGCCTTGCATTCATGTAATGCGCCCGGCTTGCCCCACGATCTTCGCTTCGAGTATACTTTCGTTCATTCACCATTCTGAATTAGCCTGGTGCATAATACCCGTCTCCCGCCACGATACCCAATCGATATTGACAGTATCCAGGCAGGACACGCTGCAATACAGTGGTGCAATGCCGTGAGACAGCTTGTCACATCCCAGACATGAAACCTGCCATGTCCTACAACGAAGAAGACACCAAACTTCACCTGATCACCCCAGCCTTGCAGGCGGCGGGCTGGCGCGGCCAGCAATTGACGATGGAATACCCGATCACCGCCGGGCAGATTGTGCTGCAAGGCGACGGTCACCGACAGCTTGCGCCGAGCTATGCCGACTATCTGCTGCGCTATGCTGAAACGCTGCCCATCGCCGTTGTCGAAGCCAAAGAGGAGAGCAAGGCGCCAGGCGCCGGTTTGCAGCAGGCGAAGGAGTACGCCGAGAAGTTGGGCTTGCTCTTTGCCTTTGCCAGCAACGGGCACGGCTTTGAGCTGTGGGACTTCACGACCAACACGCAGCAATCGTTGGCGATGACGGCGCTCCCCAGCCCCGAAGAACTCTGGCAGCGCAAGTGCGCCTACGAAGCGCTGGCCGCGACGCGTCTCAAAAATCCGTTGCTGCACCCTTTCTGGCGCGACCCTGAAGGCCGGCGCACGCCGCGTTACTATCAGGAGGTTGCCGTTAACCGTGTGCTTGAGGCGATCCTGCGCGGGCAACAGCGGATTCTGATCAATCTGGCGACCGGCACAGGCAAAACCTTTATCGCGTCGCAGATTGTGTGGAAGCTATTCAAGTCAGGCTACTTCGCCAACAAGCGCATCCTCTTTCTGGCGGACCGCGTCGTGCTGCGCAATCAGGCGTACAACGCGTTTGAGATGTTCAACGAAGCCGGCAGCGATAGCCGGGCGCTGATCGACGCCGGGCAGATTCCTGCGGGCCGCCAGCTTTATTTCGGCATCTACCAGGCGCTCTATGCGTTGACGCCCGACGGTCTGCGCACCTACGAAACGCTGGAGCCGGATTTCTTTCATCTGATCATCATCGACGAGGCGCACCGCAGCGGCTTTGGCACCTGGAACGACATTCTCAAGCACCATCCCAACGCCATCCAACTGGGCATGACCGCCACGCCCAAACGCACCGACAATATCGACACCTACGCCTACTTTGGCGAGCCGGTGTTCACCTATAGCCTGGGGCAGGGCATCGACGACGGCTTTCTTGCCAACTACAAGGTGCACCACGTGCGCAGCAACCTGGATCGAGACGGTCTCTCGCTCCAGGAGGCGCAGGCGGAGGGCGCACATGTCTATGTGCCGGATGACGCAACGCCGCGCGATGAATATGGCACGCCCAGTTTCGAGCGCGAAGTGACGCTGCCCGACCGCGTGCGCATCCACTGCGAGCATCTTACCAGCCTGCTCAAGCTCTATGGACGCATGGAGAAGACAATGGTCTTCTGCGTCAGCCAGGATCATGCGCTGGAAGTGGTGAAGCAACTTAACCAGCTCAACGCCGACCTCGACGTAGCCGACTATGCGGTGCGCATCGTCTCCGAGGAGGCCACTGCGCAGAGCGACCTGGAGCGCTTCCAGGCGGTGGAGCGGACAACGCCGGTCGTAGCGGTCACGGTGGATTTGCTGACCACTGGCGTTGATGCGCCGAGCGTGCGCAATATCGTCTTCTTCCGCACCATTGCCTCGCCCACCGTCTTCAAGCAGATCGTCGGGCGCGGCACGCGGCTGTGCGAGGATAAGGACAAGTACTGGTTCCGCATCATCGACTACACCGGCGCCACTGCGCTCTTCGACGAGTGGGACAAACCGACTGCGCCGCCCGACAGCAAGGTGCAGACGGCAGGACCGGGCGTCTGCGCGCTGGCGGGGCGTGTGGTCGATGGCGAAAGCGGCGCTGCGCTGGTCGATGCGGTGGTGACAGTGCAGCTTGGCCCCAACCAGATCGTGCAGCAGCGCACCGGCTCCGGCGGCCAGTTTTTCTTTGCCGAGTTGCCCGCCGGCATTGCGCGCATCACGGCGTCCGCCTATGGGCGCACGGCGCTGTCGGAATACGCCACGCTGAGCGCGGCCGGCGTGGCGACGCTCACATTGAGCCTGACGCCGCGCAAGCCTGTGCAGGATCGCCAGATTCGCGTCGACGGCGTGAAGGTGACGATTGTCTACGAAGCCTATGAGGAGCGCGACGCTGCGGGCAATCTGGTCTCGCCGCAGGATTATCTTGCCAAAGTGCGCGGTGAGATCACGCAGGTTGTGCGCAACCTGGCTGAGCTGCAAGCCTGGTGGGTCGATCCGCTGCGACGCAAGGAGCTGCTGGCTGTGCTGGAACGCCATCAGGTGGCGCTCGATGTATTGACGGAGATTCTGGTGCGCCCCGACGCCGACGCCTACGACATCCTTGCGCACCTGGCGTTCGACGAGCCGCTGGTCAGCCGTGAGCAACGCGCCGTCGCCTTTTTCAACCTGCACCAGGACTTTCTGGCAAAATATGACGAGCGGGCGCGGGAGATTCTCAAGGTGCTGATCGAGAAGTACATGCTGGGTGGGCTGGATGAGGTGCTCGATCCCGACGTCTACCGGCTGCGCCCCATCAACCAGGAAGCAGCGCAGGTGGCGCGTCTCTTTGGCGGAATGCCGCAATTGAAGCTGGCGCGCAACGAGCTGATCCGCCGGTTGTATACAAATCCTGGATGAGTGGAGATGCTGTGAGCAACGAACTTGACGCCATGTTCTGGCGGGCGTGCGATATTTTGCGCCGCGACGACAATACCCAGAGCTTACTCGATTATGTAGAGCAGATTTCCTGGCTGCTTTTTCTCAAATCCTTCGAGGACCTGGAAGATAGCCGCGCCGCCGACGCCGACTATCGCGACGAGCCTTATACGCGCATCATCGATGGCTACTATCGCTGGAGCGTGTGGACGCGCGGGCGGGTGAATCGGGCGCTGGAGGCGTTGCGCAGCGCACAGGCGGAGATGCGCGCTGCGGAAAAGGCGCTGGCGGCGTTGGCGAATGGCAAAGCGCAACCGGCGCTGCCGTTCGCCGTACAGGAAAGCACAGCCGAGCCGCGCACGGCGGCGCACAACCGGTTGGAGCGCGCCCTGCAAGCCGTACAGGATGCCGAAGCGCAGGTGGCGGCGGAGAAGCGCGCACAGGCGCTGGCGCTGGCGCCGCTGGCTGAGGAGGATGAGGAGTTGGCGACAGCGCTGCAGGAAGGCGCCACCGGTCGGTTGCTGCTGCGTTTTCTCGAAGAACGACTCTTTCCCTATCTGCGCGGCTTGCAAGGCGGCGAGGCGCAGACCATCGTGCGCCAGTTGTTCGAGGAGACGCCGAGCAAGCTGGTGCGCAACGGCATCATCTTGCGCGAAGCCATCGACATCATCGACCGCATCGACTTTCACCAGCCGACGACGGTGCACACGCTCTCGCATCTCTACGAAAGCCTGCTCGCCAAGATGGGGCGTGAGGGCGGCATGTCGGGCGAATTCTACACCCCGCGTCCGATCATTGAGTTCATGGTCAAATTTGTCGACCCGCGCATCGGCGAGACGGTCTACGACCCGGCGGCGGGAAGCTGCGGCTTTCTGGTCGAGGCGCATCGCTACATGGAGGAGCAGGTGGTCACCACCGCCGACCGCCAGACGTTACAGACCGCCACCTTTTATGGACGCGAAAAGAAGCCGCTGCCCTATCTGCTCGGTGTGATGAACGCCGTGTTGCACGGCATCGCTGCGCCGCATCTGGTGCGCGGCAACACGCTGGCGTTGGACGTGCGCGCGATCGGCGAACGCCAGCGCAGGCATGTCATCCTCACCAACCCGCCCTTTGGCGGCACCGAAAATGTGGAGGCGATCCGCAGCAACTTTCGCTTTGTCTCCTCCGCCACCTCGATCCTCTTTCTGCAGCACATCATGGCGATGCTGCGTCACGATGGCCGCGTGGGCATGGTCATCGACGAGGGCGTGCTCTTCAAGACCAACGAACGCGCCTATGTCGAGACCAAGAAGGATTTGCTGGAGAACTACAACCTCTACGCCATCGTGAGCCTGCCTGCCGGCGTCTTTGCCAACGCCGTCGCCAACGGCGCCGGCCCCAAGACCAACCTGCTCTTCTTCGACCATCAGGGGCCCACGCGCGCGATCTGGTATTACGAGGTGCACGCCGTAGGCTTCAGCCTGACGCGCACACAGCGGCCAATTGCCGAGAACGACCTCCCCGACTGTCTGGCGATGTGGCGGCAGTACAACGCCTGGCGACGCACGCCGGAGCATGAACGCCCCGCTGCACCGCCGCTCAATGCGCGCTGCTGGGTGACGCCGGCGGCGGAAATCGCGGCGCGCAATTACGACCTGAGCGCGCGCAACCCCAACCGCACCAACGACTTCACCCACCGCCCACCCGCAGAACTCGCCGCCGACATCGCCGACAAGCAGGCGCGCATCGCGGAATTGGTGGCGGAGATTCAGGAGTTGCTGGAAAAGGAAGATGTGAATGTGTGATTTCCTTCCTTCTGGCTGGCGAAGTGTTCCGCTGCGGGAGATAGCTCAACCGATCAAAAGACCGGTCACAATTCAAGATGAGGTTCAATATCGTACAATGGGCGTCAAATGGTGGGGAGAAGGCGCCTACGAACGGGAAACAAGGTATGGGCGAGAGATAAAGAGCAGCAAGCTCTTTGCGGTGCGATCAGGTGACCTGGTGATCAATCGAATCTGGGTGCGTCATGGTTCATCAGGCATTATCGACGAAATGCTTGAAGGATGTGTCGTCACTCAGGACTTTCCAACATTTCAGCTTGACACATCTCAAGTCGTGACTGCGTGGCTCCGCTACATGTTCAAGGCAGCGTGGTTTTGGCAGGAATGCGATAACAAATCTCGCGGCACAAGCGGTCGTCAACGAATCAACCCAGATGAATATTTGGACATCATTATCCCTCTGCCGCCACTGGAGGAGCAGCAACGCATCGTGGCGAAGCTGGATGCGCTGCGCGTGCGGGTCGAGCAGGCGCTGGCGTTGCAGGCGGCGGCGATTGACCTGAGCCATCACTGGTTTATAAGTTCTCAACGACAATATTTCGAGCAACTTGTGACCAACTACGGAGCGCGTCCGCTAAAAGGATTGTTTTCATTCCGCCAGGAGCTACAGCGCCACAAAACCGGTGAGCGGGGCAACGTCAGGTTTATCGGCTTGCAACATATCGAACCAAACACCGGGCGTCGTATCGGGGAAGACCTTATCAAACTTGAGGAACTGTCAGGGCGCAAGTTCCGCTTCTTCCCTGGAGATATTGTGTACGGCTATCTGCGTCCCTATCTCAACAAAGTTTGGGTCGCAGACTGTGACGGTTTATGCTCGGTCGATCAATATGTCCTGCGTCCGGATAACGCAACCGTGCTCACGCGTTACCTGGCGCACGCCATGCGCAGCCCGTTATTTCTCAAACAGTCCGAAGAGTTGACCGGTCTACTGACATTGCCACGCCTGCGGTCAGGCTTGTTGGAGCAGATTGAAATTCCTGTACCACCGTTGGAAGTGCAGGAGAGGGTCGTAGAGCAACTTGACGCCCTTTACACTTTGTTTGGCGAGTTGACATCGTTGCAACAGCAAAGCATGGAGGAAATTGAAGCGTTGCTGCCTGCGACGTTGAATCGGGCGTTTCGGGGGAAGATGTAGCGCAATATCAAAATCCAAAGTTCTGCTGAAGGGGTGAAGGTGGTGTGTCAATATGGAATGCGGCGTAGACCTTGCCAAGATAATAGATTGCATCGCATCGAGTCTCCCATTTTTTGCCGCTGTGAAAGGGAATTTGCGCCGTCCCAGACATCGCCTTTTTCTCTTGGAAAACCTGCCACAACAGGTGATCGCTGCGTATTTTCACAAAACGACCCGGAGCGTATCGGACTGAAGGCGAACTTGATGCTAACTGCGTAAAAAGTTGTTCGGGTTGCTTCTCATCGCCTGCCCACATAGGGAGCGACTGTGTTTGCCGATGCCCGGGAAGTTGCCCGAATTCGCAAACAACAACAATGCACTGGTGTGGAGCACACTGGGCCAGCTGGATCGCAATCGCTGGTTTCGATGCGGGATATATTTTGTCAAAATTAATCAGCAATTCTATGCGGAAGCCCTCGGAATCAATCGCTGATCGAATCTCTCTTGAAGGAACCAGAAACTCAGCTGCGCCAATATTGCAAAGCGCCTCAACTAGTTTCTCAGAGTCTTCGAAAGCAAATTCGTGGACAAAGGCGATCAAGTCATCATCCTGTTTGATCAGATGATGGGTGATCTCATGAAAAAATGTAAAGTTTACCCGGTCTCGGTCAAAACCATGAGTGTCAAGCAAGATTGTTGGTGGATCAGAGTTCAAATAAAGACCCTCATCTGCATTGAGTTGTGACTCGATAACAGTGATGTTCAGACATCTTGCGACAAGGTCACCAGGGCCTCGATAATATGCTCCCCCTGAAATCCCTGCATCTTGCTTCGTTTTGTTGACGAGCTGGATTACTCTTTCTCTAGCCTTTAGTTCATTGTGCAGGGGAATCTGCCCAAACATGTGTCGTCACCTTCCTAAGATTGTCTTTAATGTGTAGTAGAGTTGTGTCCAATCCTCTTTGGTTTGCACTTTGCGTTTAGAACGATGCTCCATCCTGAGGAGTAGGTCCTCAATTTCAGGTTCCAGATCAGAGCCAACGCTGGCTATGAATTCTTCAAACCCAGGTGGGTAAACTGGTTTAGTGTCTTCTTGCTCGCTATCAACATTTTTCAAGATATCGTTCATTGCCACCCCGTAGCAATCCGCCAATTTCTGTAATGTGTCCAGAGACGGCTTTGTTCGTCCTCGTTCAACATCCGATAAGAACGATATTGATAGCCCTGTCTGTTCACTGACCGTAGACAACGTAAATTGCCTGTATCGTCGTAGTCTTCGCAACTCTTCCCCAAGATTCATCATGGCTCTCCTGTTGGTCTGTGAGAGGGGGATGAACATTCTACTCTAACGTAATTCTAACATGATTTCGCCTTGACAGAAATCCAGTCATATACTATTGTTTACGTTACAAGCGTAATTCTGATGATATTTTGTTTTTAGAGAACAAATCGGAGGTAACAAGTGGCAGTGAAATATCAGATTTTGTGCGTGAAAAAGTCAGATCGATTCAACCCCCATGAGCGTATCACCCATGTGGGTGGGCGAAATGCAGGTGGTGCATCCTGGCTCATAACCCAACAGGATGCTATCCAAGGGATTGAGAATGGCAAGTGGCAATTCTACGTCATAAGAGGCTACGATTCGGTGGATGTTGTTGTAGCAACAAGTCGCTATGGATACAAATACTTGAAAACAGTAGCGGATGGGGAGCAGCCCAATAACCTGCTTAGTCTTCCTGAATGTCGATAGGCAATGTGTGAAGCCCAATTGGGTAATTAACTTTGATGGAGGCATCGATGAAAATTCAGGGTGCATTGCTCAAAGAGCAAGGCGTTACATTTGCGGTTGCAATCGTTAAGCCTCATGTACTCAACAGTCGAATTGAGGCAAATCGACTGATTGGTGTGCTTGAACCCGTCTTCGGTGGCGTTCCAGTGGTGCTGATGGCGCAAAATGCAAGAGGAGTGCCAACGTATTTTGGCAGGCGAGATATTGTTCGATTCTTAGCTACGTTGCCTTTGGGTGCCGTACCTTGGAAAGAGTTCATAGTCAAATAGGAGGAGATTACACCATGACAACTCGCAAGACACATCATGTCGTTCCCAGCGCACAAGGCTGGGCGGTTAAGAAGGGTGGCGCCAGTCGAGCATCGAAGGTGTTCACCCATAAGCGTGACGCCATCGACTACGCTCGCCAGGTGAGCCAACATCAGCACACGGAACTGCTGATCCACGGTGCGGATGGCAAAATTCAAAGCGCCGACAGTCACGGCGGCGATCCCTGCCCGCCCAAAGACGCGGCGTAACTGGCGTCCGTGTGCCCGCCGCCCAACCCTTGCCTTGCTTTGATTCATGCACGGTTGGCGCGTTGGGCCTGGGCAGTGCTGATCGTGTGTGGCGGCAGTGACGGCGATAGATTTGCTTGACGGGTAGACAGGGGCTGTTTATACTGAAGTCATGACAACGACAACTTTGACACGCAAGCATCAGATCACCCTTCCCGCCGAAATTGTGCAGGCGCTTGAATTGGCGCCGGGATCACAGGTAGAGTGGACAATTGGGCCGGATGGCACCTTGATTGGAAAGCCGAAAGCGAGCCGGGCGCAGCGGGCAGCGGCATTGTACGGCGCCGGACGCAGATATCTACGTCCTGGCGTCGATCCAGTGCGCGAACTGATTGCTGAACGACTAGACGATGACGACGCGTATCGAGCCGCATCATGAGTTATCTGCTTGACTCCTCGGCGCTGCTTGCTTACTACTTCGCAGAAGCGGGCGGCGAACGCGTCCGTGATCTCCTGAGCGATGAAAGCGTCATCGTTGACATCAGCGTGCTGACTATGGGTGAGTTTTGGAGTCGCCTGCGCGCTGAAGGTTGGGTGAATGTGTTCTCTGCAGAGTGGGCGGCGGTCAGCGAATTGCTGTCTGAGATTCACCCTGTCTCACTTGCTGTCGTTGCAAAGTCGATAGAATTACGAGCCGCTGCAACGGGACGGCTGCCCCAGGTCGATGCCCTGATTGCTGCGACAGCAGCTTCCTTGGACGCTATCCTGATTCATCGCGACCCACACTTTGCCGCTATTCCAGAAGAACTGCTCAAGCAAGAGTCTCTCCCTGATAAATCGACCCTGGAATAAAACCGACCGTCTCCGCTGATTGTCCATTACTTTGGTGACAGAAATCTGACAATCTGACGCAGTTTTGGCAGCTGTCTGAGTGGATTGTTAACATTGCTGACTTTTGCACTATACTTGCTCCCAGATCAGGAGATGTTCTCAGCCTGGAAAAAGAGCAAGCTGTGGACGCCACCCAACTCACCGCCATTTCTCCGCATGCACTCGGCCAGCGCTTACAAGCCGCGCGCAAACGCCGCGGGCTGACCCAGGAAGAAGCTGCCAGCGCCATCGGCGTCGCTCGCACCACGATGGTGGCGATCGAGAAGGGCGAGCGACGCATTCGCGCCAACGAGCTGCTGCAACTGGCGCAAGTCTATGGCCAGTCGGTCAACGATCTGCTGCGCGACCGCCCACAGCTGGCGCCCTTTGCCCCCCAGTTCCGCAGCCAGCGCGTCCAGTGGCCCGAAGCAAACAGTGTCTTTGACGCCAGCATCGCCGAGTTTGAGGCGCTCTGCCAGAACTATCTGGAACTGGAGCACCTGGTCGGCGCGCCGCTGACGCGGCGCGAACCGCCCGAAGTGCAACTGGATGGCATCGATATAGACGCCCTGGCGGAGAGCGTGGCGCAGAGCGAACGCGGCCGGCTTGGCCTGGGCGACGCCCCGATCCCGCTGCTGCGCACCTTGTTGGAAAACGAGGTCGGGCTGCGCATCTTTTACATGGAACTGCAGCCGTCGGGCGCGCTCGCCGGTCTCTACGCCTACTCGCCTGAACTGGGCGGTTGCATCGCCGTCAACCGGTTGCATCCGGAAGAACGGCGGCGCTGGACGTTGGCGCACGAGTACGGTCATTTCCTGGCTGACCGTCAGCGCGCCGATGTGTTGCCCGAAACCGGACGGCGCCGCGCCGATGATGAACGCTTTGCCGACGCCTTTGCGCGCAACTTTCTGCTGCCCAAGAGCGGCGTCGTGCGCCGCTTTCAGCATGTGCGCACAGCAGGCAAGCCCTTCACCTTCGCCGATCTCCTGGTGTTGGCGCACGACTACGGCGTCTCGGTGGAAGCGATGGCGCTGCGCCTGGAAGAGCTGCGTCTGCTCCAGACCGGCACAGCCGACAAGCTCAAAGCTGGCAAGAACAGGATTCGCGCCCATCAGCGCGAGCTGGGGCTGCCGCCCATCCCCGGCAACGACGACCTGCTGCCGCGTCGCTACCAGTTGTTGGCGTTGCAGGCGCTGGAACAGGAACTGATCAGCGAAGGCCAGTTTGCCCATTTCCTGCGCGCCGACCGGCTCACCGCCCGCCAGCGCATCGAACTGCTGCAGAGCGCTGCCGATGACGCAGCATTCTTCGCCGACATCGCCGCGCTGCCACTGTTCAGCGCCGAGGAAGATCTCGCCATCGTCTGAACGCGTCCCCCGCTGCGACTGTTTGCTGTTGGATGCCTGCTGCGCCATCAATCTCTTTGCGACGCCCCATGCCTGTAAGATTCTGGCGGCGTTTGCGCAACCGATTGCCATCGCTCAATTTGTGGTCGAACACGAGGTGACGACACCAGAATTGGTCAAACAATGGGCAGAGCACGCCCACATCGACAGGCTCTTGCTGCGCAGCGTGCTGACCGACATCGAAACGAAAGCGCGCTTCCGCCCGGGGCGTTCGCATCCGCTTTATGCATGGTGGCACGCGTCGGTTTGGTAGCTGCTTACCATTCTTCTTGATTTTTTGTCTGTGTTCAGGCCGCGTCCAAAACAATCCATACTGTCTCATCCCTGCTACTCTTCAGGTGTGCGCCATCTCCCTCAGACTCGTTGGCGTCATTGCGAAGGTGTGCTATGATTCACTCTATGTCTACTGACCTGATTCAGCGCCTGCGCCTTGCAGGTTACAAAATTACGCCGCCACGCCTGGCTGTCCTGGAAGTCATTCAGCGCGAGGGCGAACACCTCAACCCGCAAGAAATTTTAGAGCAGGCGCAGATGATCCACGCGCAAACTGGGCGGGCAACCGTTTACCGCACACTGGAATTGCTCACACAGCTCGGCATCGTCCGCCCGATTTACGTGGGCGACAACGGTCCCACCTACATCCGCGCCGACGGTGCACACCATCACCTCGTCTGTTCGCGCTGCGGTCGCATCGTCGAGTTTGACGCCTGCGACGCTGATTCCATGGGTTGCGAGCTGGAAACGCGCTTCGGCTTTCGCATTACCAGCCATCTGCTCGAATTTTACGGCATCTGTCCACAGTGTCAGGCGACAGATGCATCCTGCTCCGCTGAAACGATGGCAGACTTACCCGATTAGTCCCAACTGGCTAATCCCAACCGAAATCAACCTCTATTCTTCCAGCCTTACTTCAGCCAAACACACATCTACGCTGTAATGCGCTTGACATACGGCAAGGTCTGGCATTACACTTCCCTGAGCAAATGAGAATAATTCTCATTAAAGAGACAACAATCAGGGGGTTAGCTATGAAAAATCGAATCTATCGGCAATGGTTTCTAATCGGCTGGGGGCTTGCATTCATCATGATGATTAGCGCGGGTTGTGCAGCGCCAATGGATGTCAACGCGTCAACGCCTACCCCGATGCCAGAAAACGACCATCACGATGAGGCTATGCACACAACGGAGGCGTTGCCAGAACTGACGCCGGTTGCACTGACCGAGGGCGAAAAATTGCGCGTCGTCGCCACCACCAATATCGTCGGCGATGTCGTCCATCAGGTAGGGGGTGACGCCATTGAGCTGGTGCAGTTGCTGGCGCCAGGCGCCGACCCACATAGCTATCAGGCGCGCCCAGATGACTTGCGCGCGCTCAACCAGGCGCAGGTCATCTTCATCAACGGTCTGCACCTGGAGGAAGCCATGTCGCCTGTATTGGAGAATCTGGACAGTGGCGCCCCGGTGGTTGCCGTCAACATTGGGGTGACGCCGCTGGAAATCCAGGAAGAGCCTGCAGAGGTCGGTGCAGAGGCGCATCATCATGAGGGCGCCGATCCACACACGTGGATGGATGTGCGCAATGTCGAACAATGGGTTGCGAACATCGCCGCCGTGTTGACGGCGCTTGACCCTGCACACGCTGAAGTGTTCGCCGCCAATGCCGCCGCGTACACAGCAAAACTGGCGGCGCTCGATCAGGAGATCAAGACGGCGCTGGCGGCGATCCCGGTGGCGCAACGCAAAGTAGTCACCGATCACGACAATCTTGGCTATCTGGCAAACGCTTATGGCCTCACCATTGTGGGTGCTGTCATCCCATCGCTCAGCACGATGGCAGCGCCTTCGGCACAGGAACTGGCAGCATTGCAGCAGCAGATTGCAAAGGAAGGGGTAAAGGCGATCCTGGTCGGGAATACGGTCAATCCTAATGTGGCGCAACAACTCGCGCGAGATACAGGCGCCGCCGTCACCACCATCTATACTGACTCGCTGAGCAGCGCAGAGGGGCCGGCTGCCACCTACATCGACATGATGCGTTACAACTTGAAGCAGATTGTGGCCGCGTTGACAGCGCAATAGGCGCCCTTATCAGCGGGCGGATTGACAAAGGTTCGGCAAGCGGCATATACTTCACCCAACTGAAAATCGTTCCGTACAGATGTTCATCCGTGATACGCGGATGGACGAACCAGGCGAAGCCGGTGAGAATCCGGCGCTGTCCCGCAACTGTGATCGGCGCAATGGCCGCCGAAAGTCAGGTCGACCTGC
>DGFH01000086.1:16215-16412 GCA_002391565.1 Anaerolineales bacterium UBA3905 | reverse complement strand
TGCACGGTGATGCAATGCACATGGCCGTCGACGATTTCCGCAACGCGCAGCTCGATGTTGCCGTCGTCGATCAACACCGTCGCGCCAGCTTTGAGATGCGGCGCCAGGTCGAAGTCAACCGGGATGATGGCAGCGTTTTCCGGCAGACGCCCGCCCGCCTCGCGCACATCCACATGCATACCCACCAGGATGACCGG
>DGFH01000086.1:14606-15955 GCA_002391565.1 Anaerolineales bacterium UBA3905 | reverse complement strand
TGGCTGAAGTTCATGCGCGCCACGCTCATGCCGGAACGGATCATTTCCGCCAGAATCTGGACGTCGGCGCAGGATGGCCCAATGGTTGCGATAATGTCGGTCATGCCACTTCTTTTGCGTTCAGGAACGTCATCATCCGCCGCAGCTGCTTGCCAACGACTTCGATCTGCTGGTTCTGCTCCTGACTGCGCGTGGCGTAGAAGGTCTTGCCGCCGCTGTGATACTCGTCCATCCACTCCTCGGCAAAGGCGCCGCTCTGGATGTCCTTGAGAATCTGGCGCATCGCCGCACGTGTCTCGTCGGTGATGATCTTGGGGCCGCTCTTGTAGTCGCCCCACTCGGCGGTGTCGCTGATGCTGTAGCGCATGTAGCTGAGACCGCCCTGGTACATCAGGTCAACGATCAGCTTGAGCTCGTGCAGACACTCAAAGTAGGCGATCTCCGGCTGGTAGCCTGCATCCACCAGTGTCTTGAAGCCAGCCTTGACCAACTCGCTGACGCCGCCGCAGAGCACCGCCTGCTCACCGAAGAGGTCGGTCTCGGTTTCTTCGGCGAAGGTCGTCTCCAGCACGCCCGCGCGCGTCGAGCCGATGCCCTTGGCGTAGGCGAGTGCATTTTGCAGCGCCTTGCCGCTTGCATCCTGATGCACGGCAACCAGCGCCGGCACGCCTGAGCCTTCCTTGAAGACCTCGCGCACGCGGTGTCCCGGCGCTTTGGGCGCAACCATGCTCACATCGATGTCGGCGGGCGGCTGGATCATGCCAAAGCGGATGTTGAAGCCGTGCGCAAACATCAGCGTGTCGCCGGGCTTGAGATTGGGGGCGATGTCCTGTTCGTACACCTTGCCCTGCACCGGGTCGGGCAGCGTCACCATGATCATATCGGCTTCGGCGCAGGCTTCGGCGGTGCTGAGCACGCGCAGTCCGTCGGCTTCGGCTTTCGCCCAGCTCTTGCTGCCCGGATAGAGACCGACGCGTACATCCATGCCGCTATCGCGTAGGTTGAGGGCGTGGGCATGCCCCTGGCTGCCGTAGCCAAGAATGGCAATCTTCTTGCCGCGGATGTCATCGAGATTTGCCTGGTTTTCGTAGTAAATCGTCGCCATGAGTTCGTTGTCCTGGAAAAATGTGGATTGAAGTAATTGAGAGACTGGTGATTAGGAGATTAGCGATTGGAGATTGGAGATTGAGTCTACGCGACACTCACCAATCTCTAATCTCCAATCGCTAATCTCCAATCGCTTGCTACACGCCGCCCGTCTTGAACCGCTCCGCGGCGGTGGCGTCTCTGCCATTGGCCTGGGCGCGCCAGACGGCGGTGCTGCGGCGATGCTTGTGCTCGATCTGGCC
>DGFH01000086.1:13922-14441 GCA_002391565.1 Anaerolineales bacterium UBA3905 | reverse complement strand
TCGATCAGCGACGCCACGCGATCCTCGGAGCCGACAATCTGCACGATCATCGAATCGAGCGCCACATCGACGATCTCGCCGCGATAGATGTTGACCATCTGCACGATCTCGGAGCGATTTTCGGCATTGGTCGACACGCGGATCAACGCCATCTCGCGCGCCACAATTGGCTGTTCGGTAATATTGTCGACGCGCGTGACATCGATCAGCTTGCGCAGCTGCTTAATGACCTGATCGACCATGCGATCGTTGCCATCGACGACAAAGGTCATACGGCTGATGCCTGGCGTTTCACTATGACCAACCTGCAAGCTATCGATATTGAAATTGCGCCGCCGCATCATTCCCGACACCCGGCTCAACACGCCAGGCTTATCGCGCATCCAGGCTATGAGTGTGTATTTCATACATGCTCCAGTTTTATCTGAAATGGAGATTAGAGATTGGAGATTACGGGATTATGCGATTGGTTGATTCAGAGAGTGACCACGCTGTGGAGCACAATCTCCAATCTCTAAT
>DGFH01000086.1:0-13661 GCA_002391565.1 Anaerolineales bacterium UBA3905 | reverse complement strand
GGCTTGGGGCGACGGATCAATTGATCGACGGCTGCACCGGGCGGCACCATTGGATAGACATTCACCTCTTCCTTGACACGGAAGTCAATCAGGAACGGGCCAGGGGTGTTGTTCGCCTGATCGATGGCTGCCGCGACTTCGTCCGGGCGCGTCACGCGCAGTGCAGGAATATCATAGGCTGCCGCCAGCTTGACAAAATCGGGCGCCCAGATCGGCGTGCCGGTGTAGCGCCTTTCGTAGAAAAGTTGTTGCCACTGGCGCACCATGCCCAGGAAGCCGTTGTTGATGATGGCAATCTTGATCGGCAGGTCATGCTCCTGTTTAATCACTGCCAGTTCCTGAAGAGTCATCTGGAAGCCGCCATCACCTGCCACGACCCACACCAACCGATCCGGACGCGCCATCTGGGCGCCGATCGCTGCTGGCAATGCATAGCCCATCGTGCCCAGACCGCCGCTCGTCAGCAGTTGTCCAACTTGATCGTGAATGAAGTACTGGCTTTCCCACATCTGGTGCTGTCCGACATCGGTCACGATAATCGGGGGCTCGTTGCGCGCATTGTGCGTCGCGTGCCAGAGTTGCCGAATGACGAAGGGCGGGATCAGTTCATCGACCTCATAGTTAATGATATCTGATTGTTCGGTGTCGCCTTTCCACTCTTTGATCTCCTGGAGCCAGACCTGATGACGACGCGCCTCGATCAGCGGCAACATAGCCGGCAATGTCTCTGCTAGGTCGCCTACCACCGCCAGATGCGGCACGACATTCTTGCCCACTTCGGCTTTATCCAATTCGAAGTGGATAATCTTGGCCTGCTTGGCGAAACTGCTCAGCACGCCGGTGATACGGTCGTCAAATCGCATCCCCATGGCAATGAGTACGTCACACGCCTGAATCGCGCGGTTGGCATAGGCTTCACCATGCATTCCGCCCATGCCCAAACTGAGCGGGTGGCTTTCAGGAATGTTGCCCGCGCCTAATAGCGTAGTCACCACCGGGATTTCAGCGCGCTCGACCATTTCAAGCAGTTCCCGCCCCATCCCAGCCAGGGTAATGCCGTGCCCAGAAAGCACCAACGGGCGTTCAGCTTTATTGATCAATGCTGCCGCCTGACGCACTGCATCCATGTCCACATTCGGCCAGGGTTCGAAGCCGGGCAGCTCGATCTCGTAATCGTACCGGAACATGCCTGTTGCGTTCTGCACGTCTTTGCAGATGTCGACCAACACCACGCCGGGGCGCCCTTCACGTGCAATATAGAAGGCTTCTTTTAGAATCAAGGGAAGTTCATTGACGTCTGTGACCAGGTAATTGTGTTTACAAACGGGGGCGGTCACACCCACCACATCGGATTCCTGGAAGGCGTCGGTGCCCAGGAGGTTGGTCGGCACCTGACCGGTGATAGCGACGATCGGCACACTGTCCATCTGCGCCGTTGCCAGACCGGTGACCAGGTTGGTGGCGGCTGGCCCGCTGGTGGCGATACAGACGCCCACTTCGCCGGTCGCCCTTGCCCAGCCGTCCGCCATGTGCGCAGCGCACTGTTCGTGGCGCACCAACACATGGTGAATCTTACCCTCCGCCTCATAGGGTGACAAGGCGTCATAGGTCGGCAAGATGGCGCCGCCGGGGTGTCCATAGACCACGCGCACCCCTTCGCGCACCATTGCCTCCCAGACCATCTGCGCCCCTTTCATCGGCACAGGCGTTTCCTGTGGCGTCGGGGCAGGCTTTCCATTCCTTTTTGGCATGTCGAATCTCCTCCATTGCCGGATTGGAACTGCTACGGTTACACTAACAAAAAAAGACCCTTCCCAGTTGGGAAGGGTCTACGGTGACCTTGTGTGACGCAGCCTGCGCCTCAGCCTTCTCCAACCATGATCGGCTTCCGGTCTACTACTACGACCCGAAGCACGTCAATAAGGATGAGGCTAATCAAGGCGAAGGTCCGCATGGCGGCTACTTTTCTGATGATTGTATTTGTGCAAGTTCGATTGAGCCACTTACTACTTGTGTGACAGTATAGCGGCGTCGCAATTGCTTGTCAACTGTCGCAGACTGAAATGGTCAAATTCAGGTTTGGCGCAAATTGCGTAGCGTTGCACTGGATGCAATCCTCGCCGCGCCTCAATTGCGTCGGCGTAGCTCGGTGAAGCCCTCTCCCAGCGCTTGCTGCGTCGTGCCGATGATGACGAAGGCGTGTGGGTCGTGCGTGGCGACGACGCGCTTCAGGTCGCCAACCTGCGGGCGGTAGATCGTGCACATGACTATGGTGCGCGGCTCGCCTGTGTAGCCGCCGACGGCCTCCCAATAGCTTACGCCGCGCCCCAGCTCGGCGATGAGCGCCTGAGTGATCGGCTGTGGTCGTGTAGTGACGACCATCGCTGTGCGCGCACGGCTTGGGCCTTCCAGCACAAAGTCCGCAGCCTGCCCGCTAAGCAAGAGAGTGAGCATAGCGTAGAGCGCGATTTCCCAGCCAAAGATTACACCTGCCGCCAGCACAATGGCGCCGTCCACAAAGAGGTAAATCTGGCTGAGCGACAGCCCAGTCTTGACCTGAATGACGCGTCCGATGATGGCAGTTCCACCTAGCGTGGCGCCAGCGACGTAGAGTAAACCGCCGCCAATGCCGCCGACCAGCCCGGCATAGATGGCGCTGAGCAGGACGTTATCAGTGATCGGCCATGCCGACAACAGCGCAGGCAGATAGCGATCCAGGAGTCCAGTGGTCACGGTAAAGAGCAGCACCGCCAGCGCAGTCGAAAAGAGAAAGCGCCAACGCCCCAGATAAAAGAAACCCATCATAAAAAGCGGGATGTTCATGATCAGGTACATTGTAGCAATGGGCCAGCCGGTGAAGTAGTTGATCAGAATGGCAATGCCGCTGACGCCGCCGGCGGCAATGTTATAAGGCACCTGGAAGAGACTGAAGCCAGCGCCAGCCAGCGTCGCCCCAATCAGAATCAACAAGATACGCCATAACTCGTCCAGGATGCGCGGCAGGTGAAGAGATTTCATGAACACTCCTTGCTTTCAACGCTGATTACCAGCCCCAATGTGGTCAAAAATTACTCAAAGCAGTTGACAAGCCTTTGGGAATCTGTTATAAATGAATCGCCCAAACGAAACATGTTTAGTAAACAATGGCGGCAAGTCTGGTCGTAAGCTGCTGCTATTGCAGGTTGTACTCACCATACATTTCACCATCTGGCATCGCCATGGCAAGTGCGCGCAAGATCGCAAAAGAAGCGGGCGTCTCGATCGGCACCGTGTCGCGCGTCCTCAACAACAAGGGAGGCGTGAGCGAAGACACGCGACGCCGTGTGATGGAAGTCGCCCATGACTTGAATTACGCCCTGCCCAAACGTCTGCCCTTGTCGATGACAACCATCACACATGTTGGGCTGCTGGTCAAGCCTATGAGCGAGACAAGCATCCTGGCAAACCCATTTTACGCGGATGTCTATCATGGCGTCGAACAGGCTTGTAGCGATTATGGCATTCAGCTGGCCTTTAACGTGCTGGACATTGCCGACGAGCGTCTGCGCAAGCTGCCAACGTTGTTAGGCGACGAACGCATCGGTGGGCTAATCCTGATCGGTGCGCTGCCCCATGCAGTGGTGGAAGCATTGGCGCAGGCCAGCCCGGCGCCGCGCGTGCTGGTGGATAACTGGGCGCCGGACTTGCCCGGTGACAGCGTCATGCTGGACAACTGCGGTGGCATGTCGGCGGTGGTTGAACACTTGCTTGCCAAAGGGCATCGGCGGATTCTCTTTGTCAGCGGCCCAGAGCATCCGAGCATTGTGGAGCGGCGGCAGGCGTATGAGGATGTACTGGAGCGACATGGATTGGAGCCGCAACTGATCGAGACGCCTGACTTGAGCATCCGCGACGGCGAAGTAGCAGCCGACATGTTGCTGGAGAATCATCGTGATGTGACAGCGGTGGTGTGCTCCAACGATATGCAGGCAATTGGTGTGATTCGCCGTCTGCTCCAGGAGAGTGTTCGCATCCCACAAGAGATGGCAGTCAGTGGCTTTGATGATGTGCAGATGGCGAGTTTTATCCAGCCGGCGTTGACCACCGTCCATGTGGATCGGGCTGCATTTGGGCGGCTGGCCGTTGAGTTGCTGCTTGGACGCATCCGTAGCCCACAGCGACCGCCAGTGCGGTGCACGTTGGGCGTGCAGCTGGTGGTGCGCGCCTCTACGGATTGCCTGCACACATCCTCGCCAGCGGGGAAGGTTGTCACAGAGCGGACGAACTGATTTCCAGGTGGATATGGTTTGTATTGGCGCGATGACGCGTGGTTCGTGTTGCGTAAATTATTTAAATGCGTAGCAGGCGCCACGCTATACCGGAAACATCGTGGCTCTACCCGGCGATCAGTCAAGAACAGAAATTTGCTGTGGCTGTGCGTCCGTGTCGTCAGCCAGCGCAAAGCCATGGAAGGAGGGGCAAACACACTCAGGCATAAACTGCAATTTCCCTCACCCAGATTTGTAAAGTGTACGTTCAACGCCAAACCTATTCGTTTGAGGAGGTAAAGATGAGAGGTCGTTTTTCAGTTTTCATGCTGCTGCTGATGATCGCCAGCCTGGTGCTCTCAGCCTGTGGTGGCGCTGCAGCGCCTGCCGCTCCGCCTGCTGCGGAAGCACCTGCCACGGAGGCGCCTGCCGCTGAAGCGCCTGCCGCCGAGGCGCCCGCCGCCGAAGCGCCTGCCGCCGAAGCGCCTGCTACGGCGCCCGCCGATGCCAATGCCCTGCCCCGCAACGAGACGCTCTATTACAATGGCTTCCAGTGGGGGTCGGTGGTGGGTTGGAATCCATATTCCAGCAGCAACAACAACGGTATGGCGATTTCGCAAGGTGATAGCGCCCGCGTCACCATGTTCGAGACGCCCTATCTGTACAACATGCTCGACGGCAAGCAATATCCGTTGCTGGCGGACGGCGACTATCAGTGGAACGAGGCGCGCACGGAGATCACCTTCAAGATCAAGCCTGCCGCCAAGTGGAGCGACGGGACGCCGGTGACTGCGGAAGATGTTGCTTACACCTGGGCAACGCACGTCAAGTACGAAACGCCGACCGGCGCCGCCAACAAGGACTATATCGAGACCATCGAAGCGGTTGACCCCCAGACTGTGCTGGTCAAGGCGAAGCTGGATGAGAGCGGCAAGGCAGTCAATCCGCTGATCGTCGCCGCCTATCTGAGCAGCAACTATGTTATTCAGAAGGCGTGGACGCAGAAGCTGGAGGAGCGCAGCGGCGGCGACGCCACCAAGTTGCTGGCCGACCCGGCTGAAGATGTGGTCTACTCCGGGCCTTACGGCAAATTCTTCGCTGATGACACCAAAGTGGTGCTGGTGCGCAATGACAACTACTGGGGCCAGGACCCCAGCATGTGGGGCAAGCTGCCGGCGCCCAAGTACCTGGCGCACACCATCTTCAAGGATAACGCCGCCGGCACGACGGCGCTGGCTGCCGGTGAAGTGGATGTCAGTCAGCAGTTCAACTCCAATGTACAGGACCTGTGGGAGAAGCAGGGGCTGCCCATCTCCACCTATCTGCCTGAACCGCCCTATGGCATCGGCGCCAGCCTGCCGACCGCCTTCTACAACCTGAAGTCACCCGGTCTGGATCAGGTCTGCATCCGCAAGGCCATCGCCATCGCCGTGGACTACCCGACGATCATCGCCAACGCCATGACCAATCAGTCAGCCACCTTCGAACAGGTGCCGCGTTCGCTCATGAACCCGACGCCCGGCGAGCAGGCGATGTATGACCATGAAGCCGTCAAGGACTTGCAGTGGGTTGGCAACGACATCGAAGGCGCCAAAAAGCTGCTCGACGAATGTGGCGTGGTGGATAGCAATGGCGACGGCTGGCGCGAATACAATGGCGAGAAGCTGAGCTATGTCGCCACCTGTCCGAACGGCTGGTCGGACTGGCAGGCGGCCATCGAAGTGGTCGCGGCGGCTGGCAAGAAGATTGGCATCGACATCACCACTAACTTCCCTGAATGGTCGGTCTATCAGACGGTTGTCACGAAGTCTGACGCCCCGCTGCCTGCTGGCTACGACATCTTCATGATGTGGAGCGCCGGCGCTGGTCCGACGCAGCCGTGGGGGCGCATCCGCAACCTGCTCAGCTCGGAATGGATCGGCCTGCCGAGCAACTGGAGCGGCAACTGGGGTCAGTACTCGAACCCCGAAGTGGATGAGCTGATCAAGGCGATTCCGAATGAGACCGATGAAGCCAAGTTGAAGGAAATGTACACGCGGCTGGTCGAAATCTACCTGACCGACATCCCCTCCTTCACGTTGATGTACCGCCCGCAGAACTTCCACACTGTCAACGAGAGCGTGTGGACGAACTTCCCCTATGACGGCGACGGCACCAACCCGCCCGTGCCTCCGCTCGACCTGACCGACGGCTGGAGCATTGCCGGCCTCTACAACCTGGAGCTGGTGCAGCAGTAGTGTAGTCTTGGGCGGTGCGTCTGCCGCATTCTGAGGCAAGACGCACCGCTCCAAACGCTTGTAACTCCTCCTGAAGTCCTGCAGTGTGGCATGGCTGGAGTCTGCCACACTGCAGGCGTCGGCAACGCATGATCCACCAAAGGAAGGGCAACTTGAAAGGCTACAGGCGATATTTCCTCAACAAACTGGGGTGGTTTGCGATTACTTTTGTCTTCGCTTTCATCTTGAACTTCATATTGCCGCGCATGATGCCGGGTGATCCAGTCGCGGCAATCGTAGCGCGGCAGGCGCAAGGCATCAGCAATCCCACCGGCGTCCAGGCGATCTACGAGCAATACACCGAGTTGTTCGGCACCGATAAGCCTATGATCGAGCAGTTTTTCATCTATGTGAGGAACGTGCTGCGAGGCGACTTCGGCTTTTCCTTCAGTCAGTATCCTAGAACGGTGGCTGATGTCATCTCCGCCTCGATCTGGTGGACGTTGATGCTGCAACTGCCAGCGATCCTGGTGGGCTGGACGCTAGGCAACATGCTTGGCGCGCTGGCGGCTTATCTTAAGGGCGGTTTCGATAAGGTGTTGATGCCTTCGTCGCTTTTTTTGAGTAGCTTCCCACCCTTTGGGATGGCGGTTATCTTGCTCGTGGTCTTTGCCGTAAATCTGAAATGGTTTCCCACTTCGGGTGGCTATGCCTACAACCTGATCCCTAGCTTTACGCCGGAATTCATGCGTTCGATGTTCATCCATTACCAGTTGCCCTTCTGGTCGATCGTCCTGATTGCGATTGGCGGCCAGGCGATCGGGATGCGCTCCATGTCGATCTACGAGCTGAACGCAGACTATGTAAAATTTGCGCGCTTTATGGGCATCAAGGATGGTCGCATCGTGGCCTACGTTTTCCGCAACGCTATGCTCCCCCAGGTGACAGGTCTGGCGCTGGCGCTGGGCACGATGGTCGGCGGCGCGCTGATCGCAGAGATCATCTTCAGCTATCCAGGGCTGGGCACCACACTGCTGAATGGCGTCATGGGGCAGGATTACCCGTTGATCTCCGCATCAACTTTGATCATCACCTTCATGGTGTTGACGGCGACCTTTATTCTTGAGATTCTCTATGGCGTGATCGACCCGCGCATCAAGGCGACGCAGTCGGATTAGGGATAGGAGCGACCATGAAGCACACCCTGAACCAGGTTTTCCACTCTGGCAAGTTCCTCGTAGGTTTCACCATCCTGATGACGGTGCTGGTGATCGTATTTGTCTATCCGTTGATCGTCAGAACCCCACCGCTCCAGATCATCGGTCAGGGCACATTCTTCCCGCCCGGCATCTACGTGAGCACCTACGACGCAATCAACGCCCCGACGGTTTACACACTAAACCTGCCTGACGCCGAAGCCCGGCGGATCGCCAACCGCCTGACGCAGGAAGACCGCATTGCCATGAAGGAATGGCTGGTGGCGTTTGGCGTGCCGGAAGAAGAGATCGACATCGACGACACGGCGCAGCTGCTGGCGCAGTGGGAAGCAAACTACGATCCCAATTTGCGGCTGCCAGGCATGACTTTTGCGCGCCATCGCTATTTCCAACGCGTCAATGCCTCTATCGATGGTCTGTTGTCCACCGAGGGCGCCATCATTGCCGCCCGCAACCCGGAAACCGGCGAACTGACCGAAAAGTCGATCGTCAAACAGACGGATTTCGCCAACGTCAACGATATCGCCAATGTGCGCATCCTGACCCTGGGCACCGACAACTTTGGCCGCGATGTGACGACGCAATTGGTCGCCGCTGCCGGCGTCTCGCTGCTCATTGGCCTGGTGGCAGGGCTGATCGCCACCACCATCGGCCTGGTGCTTGGGCTGATGGCAGGTTACATCGGTGGTGTAGTGGACGATGTGATCATGTTTGTCACCAATCTCTTCACTGTCATCCCCACCTTTGTGTTGCTGATTTTGATTTCGTTCAGCATCGGCCAGGATCGGCGCGGCGCCGTCACCATCGCCATCGTGATCGGTTTTACTTCCTGGGTGTGGACGGCCAGAGCGGTGCGATCACAGGTCTTTTCGCTGCGCAACCGCGATCATGTTAACCTGTCGAAGCTCTCCGGTCACCCGTTGCCGCGCATCATCTTTGCCGATATTCTGCCCTACATCGCATCGTATGTGGTGATGGCCTTCATCTTGCAGATTTCCTCCGGCATTCTGGCCGAAGCCGGTCTCTCGATCCTGGGGTTGGGGCCGCGCACAACGGAAACACCAACGCTTGGTCTGATGATGAACTGGGCAATGATCTATCAGGCGCATATCCTGGGCAAGTGGTGGGCGTACATGCCCGTGCTGCTCACGATCGCACTGATTACTTTCTCCATGAACCTGATGAACACAGGGCTTGACCAGGTGTTCAACCCAGCGCTGAGGGACTGAGTGAAGCGATGGCTAGAGTCATGCTTGAGGTCCGCGACCTCACCACCAAATATATCACCCGCTACAAAGAAGATGTCTACGCCGTCGATCACGTGTCGCTCAAGATCGAAGAAGGCAAGACGCTGGGCATTGCCGGCGAATCCGGCTGCGGCAAGTCGACGCTGGCGCTCAGCCTGATGGGCTACTATTTCCCACCGCTCCATTATATGAGCGGCGAGATCATCATCGACGGCCAGAACATCACCGGCATGAAGCCCGACGACGTGCGTAAGTCGATCCTGGGGCGCGAGATCGCTTACATCCCCCAGGCAGCGATGAACGCTCTCAACCCCACGCGCAAGGTCATCGACTTCATCGGCGACGTCGTGCGCGCTCATGACCCGACCTGGACCAAAAAGATGATCTACGACCACGCTCGCTCATTGTTCGAGCGTTTGGGGCTGCCGGCGGAGGTGCTGCAGAAGTATCCGGTTGAGCTGTCGGGCGGGATGAAACAGCGCACGGTGATCGCCGTCGCAGTGACGTTGACGCCCAAGGTGCTGATCGCCGACGAACCCTCTTCGGCGCTCGATGTCACCTCCCAAAAGATGGTCATCAAGATGCTGCGTGATCTGATGGAAAGCGGCTTCATCAAGGCGATGATCTTCATCACCCATGAGTTGCCGTTGCTCTACAACGTCGCCGACGACATCATGGTCATGTACGCCGGGCAGATCGTGGAGTCCGCCAGCGCCAAACAGGCGGTCTTCGACCCGCTGCACCCTTACTCGAAGGGGTTGATGGGGTCGATCATTGTGCCCGAAAGCGGGCTGCGCAATGTCAAACTGGTCGCCATCCCCGGTGCGCCACCGAATCTCAAGAACCCACCGCCCGGCTGCCGCTTCGCCGAACGCTGCAAATATGTACAGGCTGAATGCAAGGTGACTTCCGTCCCACTGTATGAAGTAGGCTACAACCGCGCCTACCGCTGCATTTTGTCAGAAACCGAACTGAGGAGGGCTTACGAGCATGGCGAGTAGTGGTAACCTGTGCCTGAGTGGAACCGGCGTCACCAAAGTCTTCGGCTTCGGGCGTCATCGCACACTTGCCGTCGATCACGTAGATTTTGCCTTTCACGAAGGTGAGATTATCTCCATCGTGGGCGAATCGGGCAGCGGCAAGACAACGTTGGCAAAGATGCTGCTGGGGTTGATCAGTGTGACTGAGGGCGAAATCTATTTCCAGGGCAAGAAGCGCGACATCAGTTCAGGCCGGAAAAAGAAGGAGTACTGGCGCAACATCCAGGCGATCTTCCAGGACCCCTTCTCGGCCTACAACACCTTCCACAAGATCGACGCTGTGTTGCTGGACTGTATCAAGCTGCGCGGTGGTGGCGGGCTGCCGAAAGAAGAAAAAGTGAGATTGATGACCGAGGCGTGTAGCTTCGTCAATCTCAAGTACGCCGAGCTGACCAACAAGTATCCTTTCGAGCTTTCCGGTGGGCAGATGCAGCGGTTGATGATTGCGCGCATTTTTCTATTGAAGCCCAAAATTCTAATTGCAGACGAACCCACCTCCATGATTGACGCCTGCTCGCGCGCCACCATCCTGGATTACCTGATGAAGCTGCGCGATGAAACCGGCATGACGCTGATCTTTATCACCCATGACATCGGCCTGGCATACTACGTCTCTGACACGGTCTACATCATGGAGCATGGGCGCTTCGTCGAAAGCGGCTCGGCGGATGAAGTGATTTTGCACCCCAAACAGCCTTACACACGCCGTCTGATCAGCGACGTGCCCAAGATTTACGAAGAATGGGATCTGTCCACTGTATAGCGCATGGAACGGTGCACTCTCACCGCTTACTGACCGCCGGGTTAACTGTTTATCTTCCCGGAAGCTTTGGAGCTTCCGGGAAGATTGCGAACAATATCACGTGACAACCTAGAAATCGGTAACACACAGATTGACGCACAGAGACAAGATGGTCCTGATCGTGGCGCTGCCAGTGGCAGCGCCCTTTCATGTGTGACTGGCCTGGTGTTGAGCGATATGATGTGACAATCTAGAAATCAAGCATTCAGGAAAGGAAAACGAACATGAAGATGCAATCGCTCGCCGGTCAATGGCAATTTCGCCAGGCTGGCGCCGATGAATGGCTGCCAGCCACCGTGCCAGGCGGCGTTCACACCGATCTGCTGGCGTTGGGCAAAATTCCCGATCCCTTCGTCGCCGATAACGAGAAAAAAGTAGCGTGGGTGGCAGAGCAGGATTGGGAGTATCGCTATACCTTTTCCCTCGATCCGGAGGCGGCAGGCGAGGAGAAGCTCTTTCTGGTCTGTGACGGACTCGACACGCTGGCGGAAGTCGTGCTCAACGGGCAGACGCTAGGGCGCACCGACAATATGTTCCGCCGCTACGAATGGGAAGTTAAGAGCCTGGTGACTACTGGCGAGAACGCGTTGCAGATCAACTTTGCTTCGCCGGTGCGCTTCATCACCGCTGAAAACGCCAAACGCCCCTTGCGCGGCGTCTCGCAGGCCATCGATGGCGGGCCGCATCTGCGCAAGGCGCCTTGCCAGTTCGGTTGGGATTGGGGGCCACAGTTGCCGCCGATCGGCGTGTGGAAGGATATTCGCCTGGAGGGGCGCAGCGTTGCACGCTTCGAGGATGTACATCTGCGCCAGCAGCACGACCGGGGCAGCGTGGCCGTCTCGGCCTCTATTGCGGTCGAACGCTGGCGCGACGCGCCGCTCACCGCCATCCTGCGCATTACGGCGCAGGATGGTGGCCGTGTGCAAGAAGTAGCCGAACCGGTGAAAGGGAGTCATGCCACGCTGGCGCTGGCTGTCGTCGAGCCACAGCTCTGGTGGCCCAACGGCTACGGCGCACAGCCGCTCTACACCGTAGATGTCTTCCTTGAACAAGCAGGCGCCCGCATCGATAGCCGACGCTTCCAGCTTGGGCTGCGCACGCTTGAACTGCGCCAGGCGCCTGACCGGTGGGGGCAATCCTTCACCTTCGTCGTCAACGGCGTGCCGATCTTTGCCAAAGGCTCAAACTGGATTCCGGCGGATTCTTTTCCCACGCGATTGCAAGGCAAGGAAGGCCCCGGTGCATCGCTGGAGCAGTTGATCCGTGACGCTGCCGCCACACATCAAAATATGCTGCGCGTTTGGGGCGGCGGCTTCTACGAGGAGGAAGCTTTTTACGACCTCTGCGACCGTTATGGCATTCTGGTCTGGCAGGATGGCATCTACTCGTGCAGCATTTATCCACTCGACCGGCAAGACTTTGTCGAGAACCTGCGCATCGAAACTGCCGAGAATGTGCGCCGCCTCCGTCATCGCGCCAGCCTGGCCCTCTGGTGCGGCAACAATGAGATGGAATGGGGTTGGGAGATGTGGGGCTGGGCCGAACCCGAGCTGACGCCGGAACAGCACGCCATGCTTGCCGACATGGCCGCACGCGACCCGCATATCCGCATGCTGCTCGAGATGGCGGCCATGTCGCACCCGCTCTCCGATTGGCGGGCGCTGCGCGACGCCTATCTTCAATACTTCCACACCACCCTGCCCGCCTGGATCGCTGCACTCGACCCCGACCGTCCCTACTGGCCGAGTTCGCCCTCATCGAACACGCCTTTCCACGATGTGAATGGGCAAAGCCAGGGTGATGCGCACTACTGGGAGGTGTGGCATGGACGCAAGCCCTTCACCGCCTATCGCGACCAATACCCGCGCTTCATGAGCGAGTTCGGCTTCCAGGCGTTGCCGCCCCTGGCGACAATCCGCACCTATGCTGACGAAGCCGAATGGAACATGACCTCCTACATCATGGAGCACCACCAGAAGAATGCTGCCGGCAATGGATTGATGTTGGCGCAGATGACCGAAAATTACCGGATGCCCAAGGACTTCCCTTCGCTTGTCTACATGACGCTGGTTTTGCAGGCGGAAGGCATCCGTTACGGCGTGGAGCACTGGCGCCGCCACATGGATCGCGTCAGCGGCACGCTTTACTGGCAGCTCAATGATTGCTGGCCGGTGGCGTCGTGGTCTAGCCTGGATTATTTTGGGCGCTGGAAGGCGCTGCACTATGCTGCACGGCGTTTCTACGCGCCGGTGATGCTCTCAATTGCCGAGACCGGAACGCAAATGGCCGTGCATGTCACCAGCGATTTGCAACAAACATGGACGGGTCTGGTGCGCTGGACGCTGGAAACGCTGGATGGCGCGATTATCCGCCAGGATGAGCAGGCCGTGCACGCAGCGCCGCAGGCGAACACACCGGTCGTTGCGCTGGAATTTGCCGCCGAGGTTAACGACAGCAATCAGCGCGAGTTGATCTTTGTGGCGGAACTATGGGAAGACAATGCTCTGACGGCAGTCAATGTCGCGACCTTCGTCCCGGTCAAGCATTTGGCGCTGCGCAAGCCGCACCTTGCCGTCGCCATGACCGAACAGGCCGGACAACTCGCCATCACTTTGCAGGCGGATACGCTGGCGCGTTTCGTGGAAGTGAGTCTTGACGGCGTCGATGCCATCTTCAGCGACAATTACTTCGATCTGCCTGCTGGACGCAGCCGCATGGTCACAACGCCGCTGCCTGCCGGCTGGACGCTGACGCAGGCGCAACAGGCGCTGCACGTGCGTTCGCTTTACGACGCGTTTGCATAGGTGAAAGAAGCATATCGTGGCTGCGGCTCGCAGCCGTCCGAGCTTGGTTGAGGAATGAACGTAGGTCTCGGTTGAGGAAGGAATGTGG
>DGFH01000200.1 GCA_002391565.1 Anaerolineales bacterium UBA3905 | reverse complement strand
GCCGGCTACGACATCCGCACCGTGCAGGAGTTGCTCGGACACAAGGATGTGAAGACCACGCAGATTTACACGCATGTTCTCAACCGTGGCCCTCGCGCTGTGCGCAGTCCGCTTGATCGCTGAAACCAACACCAGCACCTCCAGCACAACTTCACGCGAGATTCGCCCTCGATCCCCGTCGACCACGGCATCTAGCAGCTCGCCTGCTGCTAACCGATCTAGCGTGCTTGCCACTTCGATCCGCGTGTATTGGAAGGTGGGGCGTCCATAAGCAGCTATGGGGATGCCTCGCTCATCTGTGGGTGTGGCGGAGAGTTTGGCGCTGTCACGACTCCCAACCCGAACCCTCTTGCGGCAGAAAGGTCTCCAACTTGTTCAGCAACTCAGGCACATCCCTTTTCGCCGTTCTCCACACTTCATCCCAGTCAACCATGTCATACCCGTGAATGAGATGATCGCGCATTCCAGCCATCAGTAACCACGGTATTTCTGGATGTTTCTGGCGCAACTCCGAGGACAATCGTTTGACGGCTTCACCAATCACAATCAACTGATAAAGCACGGCCGACTGCGTCTTGAAATCCTCAAGAAATTGCTCCCTCTGCAGTCCCTGCGTAAAGGTCAGAACGGCGCTTGCGGCTTTCGCAATATCCAATAGAGTACCTTCATCCCGTCGCATGAATCACCTTGCGATCAGGAAAGATGACGGAAGCTGTGCTTAGGATTTCCCTGCGACGCACCCAGTTTTGACTTTTTTCGACAGCCCGTTTCGTCACCAGGTCAACCTCGCGCTGAAGAATGTCCTGGAGTTCCTGCTGCATTCTCATGTGATCAAGCAGACTCCAATCTGCATCGTCATCAAACGTCACGATGATGTCTATATCGCTCTCTGGGTTAAAATCCGCGCGTAACGCAGAACCAAATACTGCCAATTCCTGGATATTCCACCGTTGGCAGAATTTGGTGAACTCGTCCATCGGAAGCATTTCTGCTATATTCACCATGTCACGATCTCGTGTTTCGTCCATCTATGCAGTAAACTCCATGTCTCGCTTGCCTGCGAGCGATGACCCAGTGAGGGAAGCATCCGACGGACGGCTACGTCACCCACCAAACTTGTCATTCTCAAGCAAATGACTGACAAATTGTCCTCAAAAAGACAATATCATGCAAATCGGAGAATATGATCCGCCGAACGACCGCTTGACCGGCGAATCGGTAAAGGATGAATAACGAAAAAGGGTGACAGCCCCCACCGCGCCGTCACCCTCCTTCTCCCTCACCTCATTGAGCGCCTACACCCTCAATCGCTCAATCCCCCAATCTCCAGTCTCCAATCTCCAATCTCTACCGCCTCACCGTAAACAGCGCGCCCGCACTCCGTCCCCACACCTCCGGGAAGTACATCATCTCCCCATGCACCGGCAGCACGCGGAACTCGCCGGGGAGCGAGGCGCGCGCCAGGAAGGTGTATTCGTAGGCGCCGGCGGGCAGGTAGGTGGCGAAGAGCGTCACCTTGTCGTCGCGATAGTCGGTGAAGCTTGGCGTCCACACGCCCCAGCCCGTCTGCGTCGGGTTGACCGGCGTCAGTTCGGGCGGGCCGTAGAAATCGGGCGAGACTGCGGACAGGTTCGGATCGACCGGCTCCACGCCCGCCGGGATCGGCGTCTCCACCATCACGTGGTAGAGATCGGTCGGCGCCACGATCGTGACCGTGACGCTGATGATGTCGCCCACCGACGCGCTGCTCACCGTTGCGCCGTTCAGGCTGAAGCGCCGGTCGACGACGATGCCGCGATCCAGCGGCGCCACTGCCAGCGCGTCGAGGTTGTAGGCCAGATAGGTCGTGTAGTAGAGCTGACCGCTGTCGTTGTCACGGCGGATGCGCAGCAGGTTCGCCTGGTCGCGCAGCAGATCCGTGATTGCGGTGCGCAGCGTCGTCGAGTCGAGGATGTTCGTGCTGTCGAACGCGCCGCTGCCCAGCTCACTGTCGTTGAGCGTCGCCTGCCAGGCGTAGTCGGCGGCGAGTTCGCCCGTCTGCACCATGTAGTCGGTCAGGGCGATGATGCTCCACGCGTTCTCCTGCGTCGTCGCCCACACACCGGCGCTGCGCGCACTCATCAGCCAGCGCACCACGTTCGGCAGGATCGGCCCGTCGGGCCGGATTTGTGTAAACGCCGCCAGCGCAATCGCAGTCGAGCGGGTGTCGCTGCCCAGCGTCATGAAGTCGATCGCGTCTTCACGCCAGGATGCGCCCGCTGCGGTCAGATTCACCGCGCCAGCCAGGTCGTCCATCAGCGTCTGCACGCGCGGGTCGCTGGGGTCCATGCTGTGCATTGCCAGCGCCAGGAACGCCTTGCCGTAGACCGCCAGCCGCTCGCGTCCATCATAGAGTGTGCTCATGCGTCCGGCGTCGCCGCGTTCCATCGCCGCCAGCACGTAGTGGGTGAACGCCATTTCGTTGAGCTGCCAGTTGTTCACTGCGTCGGATGGCGCAATAAAGGTGTTGTTCAGATAGTCGGCGGCGCGGTTGCGGTTGTCGATGGAAACCGGATAGCCGAGCGCGTCGGCGCTGTTCAGCCCCCACAGCACGTAGGCGGTGATGAAGGGCGAACTCTCCTGACCGGGCCAGTAGCCCCACCCGCCGTCGGGGTTCTGGCGGCTGATGAGCTGCTGCACGCCGATGCCGATCTGGTAGCTCAGGCTGCGCTCCAGGTCGGGCTGTCTCTTATACACATCT
>DGFH01000272.1 GCA_002391565.1 Anaerolineales bacterium UBA3905 | reverse complement strand
GGGCAAAAGACGCTCGACAATCCTGTCTTTGAGGACATAGACGACGAGCGCGTGGCGACCGGACGGCTGTCACCCGTCTATCGCCTGACGGAGGGACTCAACAATAACCGGCTGCGCAACCTGATTTATGACGCTCTCGATGGCTATGCGCAACTGCTTGCCGACCCGCTGCCGTCCGCCCTGCGTGACGAGTACGATCTGCTCGACCTGTCCAGCGCGCTATGGCAGATGCACTTCCCCGAAAATCAGCAACAACTTGCAACCGCACGCCGGCGCCTGGCCTTTGAGGAGTTGTTCTACATTCAGCTTGGCGTTCAGCAACGTCGCGCTGCGCTGCGCCAGGAAGCCGCCCCATCGTTGCCGCTCGACGACGAAGGTCTGGCGCGTTTCGAGCAGATTCTACCTTTCGCGTTGACTGGCGCACAGCGGCGGGTGATCGAGGAAATCCGCCTTGACCTGGCGCGCACCGTGCCGATGACGCGACTGGTGCAGGGTGACGTGGGCAGCGGCAAGACTGCCGTCGCCGCCGCCGCCATGTGGGCGGCGGTTGGGCATGGCGCCCAGTCGGCGCTGCTGGCGCCGACGCAGATTCTCGCCGAGCAGCATCATCGCGGCGTCAGTCGGTTGCTGGAGCAGTTGGTGCGCCCCGACGGCGCCCCGGTGAAGGTGGCATTGCTGACCGGGCGCGTCACCGGTATGGCGCGCGATGACGTGTTGGCCGGCCTGGTGGACGGCAGCATCGATGTGGTCATCGGCACAACGGCGTTGATTCAGGAGGGCGTCGAGTTTGCCAGCCTGGGGCTGATCGTCGTCGATGAGCAACATCGCTTCGGCGTCGAACAGCGCGGCGTGTTGCGCACGCGCAGCAGTCGCCAGCCCCATTTGCTCGTCATGAGCGCTACACCCATCCCGCGCAGCCTGGCGCTGACCGTCTACGGCGATCTCGACGTGAGCCGCATCGATGAGATGCCGCCAGGCCGGACGCCGGTCAAGACAAAGCGGTTCACACCAGCGGAACGCGAGCGGCTTTACGGCTTCATCCGTCGCGAGGTGGCTGCCGGGCGTCAGGCGTACATCATCTACCCGTTGGTGGATGAGAGCGACAAGCTCGATGTCGGCGCGGCAGTGGAGGAACATAAACGCCTGCAAAGCGAGGTCTTCCCCGATCTCAGCCTGGGGCTGCTTCACGGTCGTCTGACGGGCAGCGAGAAAGACCAGGTGATGCGCGACTTTGCCGAAGGGCGCCATCAGGTGCTGGTCAGCACGACGGTGATCGAGGTTGGTATTGACGTCCCCAACGCCACGTTAATCATGATCGAGGACGCTGACCGCTTCGGTCTGGCGCAACTTCATCAGTTGCGTGGCCGCGTGGGGCGCGGCCAGCACGCCAGTTACTGTGCGCTGGTCAGCCGCGCCGAGTCGCCTGACGTGCGCGCTCGCCTCGACATCCTGGCCGAGACCAACGATGGCTTTGTGCTGGCGGAAAAGGACCTGGAACTACGCGGGCCTGGCGACTTCTTCGGCACACGGCAGAGTGGCCTGCCCGATCTGCGCGTGGCGCAGCTTTCTGACACGGCCACGATCGTGCAGGCGCGCGAGGCGGCGCAGAAACTCTTCGCCGAAGACCCGGCGCTGGAACGCTATCCCCTCCTGCGCGCGCAGGTCGAGCGCTTCTGGCGCGGTCATGGCGATGTGAGCTGAGCGAGGGGCGAGTTGCGATGGTGGGCGCAAAGCGACACATGAGGGCTGGCGTCCATTTGACGAATCAACATTGAAAATTCACAGTTAGAGCAAGAACCTGACCAAAGGAGTTGTCCATGGAAGAACAGAAACGACCACTGATTGCTATCATCGGGCCGATTCTCGGCGTCTTTCTCTTTGGCTATGTCTTTTGGGCCGGCGCCAATTATTTGCAAGCCGGACAGCTTGCCTTGAAGGAAGCGGCGCTCCAGGCGAAAGAAACTGCGACTGCGGAAGCGCAGGCTGCTGACGCTACGCCGGCAGCCGCTGCTGCGCCCGCCGAGACCGCCCCAGCGGCGGCGACCGAAGCCAGCGCCCCGGTTACGGAAAGCGTCGAAGCCGGCGCCGCCGTCACAGACACGGTCGTTACCGAAAGCGAAGCCGTCACTCCCACCGTTGAGGCTGGCGCTGCAACGACGGACACGGTTGAGGCTGGCGCTGTGGTCACTGAGACTGTCACCACCGACGGTGACGTGACGGCAGGTGACGTGACGACGCCCACGGTTGAGGCAGGCGTCACAGTCACAGAGAGCACGCCGGTTGCCAGCGAGGTTGTCACAGAGACTGCGCCTGCCGTCGAGGCGTCGCCAACGATCACAGTGACCGAAACGGTGACAGACAGCGTTCAATAGTCAACGGCGCAAGTAAGAATCTGACAGAAAGGAGAAGTGGGCGGCGCGCCGCCTGCTTCTCCTTTCTGTCATTCCGACTTATCGTCTGCACAGTGAACTTTCGCGCACCACCAGTGTGCTATAGCAAGCTCACCAACGCCTGATCGCAACCCGTCACCCACGCGCCTCCAATGGCACGTAGTCGCGTTCGGGTGCGCCCAGATAGATTTGTCGTGGGCGAGCAATCTTCTGCTCCGGATCGGTGATCAGCTCCACCCATTGCGCCAGCCAGCCCGGCGCCCGCCCCAGCGTGAAGAGCACGGTGAACATGTCGGGCGGGAAGCGCATCGCCTGATAGATGATGCCGCTATAGAAGTCCACATTCGGGTACAACTTGCGGGAGACGAAGTACTCATCCTTAAGCGCCACTTCCTCCAGCGCCACCGCCACGTCGATCAGCGGATTCATTCCCGTCACGTTAAAGACGTCGTAGGCAATCTTCTTGATGATTTTGGCGCGCGGATCGTAGTTCTTGTAGACGCGGTGGCCAAAGCCCATCAGCCGGAACTCGCCCTTCTTGACCCGCTCCACATAGGTGGGTACATGTTTGACGTCGCCGATCTCCGCCAGCATCTTGATGACCGCCTCATTGGCGCCACCGTGACGGGGGCCAAAGAGCGCCGCCGCCGCACCCGCCATTGCGCTGTATGGATCGGCGTAAGCAGAGCCGATCGAACGCATGACCGAGGTCGAAGCGTTCTGTTCGTGATCGGCGTGCAGAATGAAGAGCACATCCAGCGCCTTTGCCAGCACCGGATTGACTTCGTACTTGCTCTGGTGCATGTAGTCCAGCATATAGAGGAAGTTCTCGGCATACCCCATGTCGGCGTTGGGATAGTTGAAAGGGCGCCCGATGCGATGGCGATAGCAGAAGGCGGCCACGGTCGGCAACTTGCCCAGGATGCGGTAAATCTGTTTCAGGCGCACATCGGCGTCTTCCACGCGGCTGGCTTCCTTGTGCAACGTCGACATGAAGGCAAGCGCGCTGATCATCATGCCCATCGGGTGCGCGTCGTAGCGGTAGGCATGAAACAATTGGGTCATGTTTTCATGCAAAAAGGTATGATGCATGATCTGATATTCCCAATCCGCCAGTTGTTTCTGCGTCGGCAGCTCGCCAAAGATGAGCAGGTAAGCGACCTCCAGGAAGGTGCTCTGCTCGGCAAGCTGCTCAATAGGATAGCCGCGATAGCGCAGGATGCCTTTATCGCCATCGATGTAGGTGATCCTGCTCTTGCACGACGCTGTGTTGTCATAGCCCGGATCATAGGTCATCGTCCCAAACTCTTCAGGATCGACCTTGATCTGACGCAGGCTGATCGCTTTGATGGTGGAGTGCTCCACCGGCACCTCATACTGCTTGCCCGTGCGATTGTCGATAATGGTAAAGGTCTCTTTGCCCATTTGTCTATGCTCCTTTGGTAGACAATCTGCAAGTAAATTGGTTGGAAGGTTCGTAGCAGTTATTGTATCACGCATGACACAGAAGGCATGTCACCGGACAGCCGTATTACAATGTTCCCTTGTTGCGCATCGCCTGCGCGTACAATGCCTCATATTGTGCGGCGCTCTTTTCCCACGAGTAGTCTTGCTGCATCGCCATGCGCACCATCTTCGCCATGTGGTGCGGGCGGTCGTAGAAGGAGCTGACCGCCCAACCGACGGTGTAGAAGATGGCGTTAGGACTTGGCTCCCAGAACTTGAAACCGGTGCCATCGCCAGTGCGTTCGTCGTACTGGATCACTGTGTCGTCGAGACCGCCCGTAGCACGCACGATGGGCAACGTGCCGTACTTGAGCGAGTAAATCTGGTTGAGGCCGCATGGTTCGTAGATCGAGGGCATGATGAAGAAGTCCGCGCCCGCCTCGATCCAGTGCGCAAGCTGATTGTTGTAGCCGATGAAGCTGCCGATACGCCCCGGGTAGCGCCGCGGCAGGTCGCCATAGAACGCTTCCAGCCCTTTATCGCCCGAACCAAGCACAACGAACTGGACGACCATCTCGTTGACGATGCGCTCGATGGTCGCCGCCAGCAAATCCAGCCCCTTCTGGCTGACCAGGCGGCTAACCACGCCGACAATCGGGACATGCGGGTTTACATCCAGCAAAAAGCGACGCTGCAACTCCGCCTTGCAGATACGCTTGCCAGCCATGTCTTCCAACGAGTATCGCGCCGGGATCAGCCTGTCCACTGCCGGGTTCCATTGTGTGTAGTCGACGCCGTTGAGGATGCCGACGTAGTTCTCGCCCTTGTCGTTGAGATAGGGCGCCAGACCGTAGCCAAGTGCAGGCGTACGCGTCTCGTTGGCGTAGGTCGGGCTGACGGTGTTGACCACGTCGGCGTAGACAATGCCGCCCTTAAGAAAGTTGATGGCGCCGTAGTCCTCGAACTTGTCGGGAGTGAAGTTGCTCCACTGCAAACCGAGATACTCATAGTGCGAGGCAGGATACTTGCCCTGATAGGCGATGTTGTGGATCGTGAGCACGCTGGCTGCGCCGCCGAGCAGCGGGTCGTTCCAGTGCCAGATTTTGAGATACGCCGACGCCAGCGCGCTCTGCCAGTCGTGGACGTGCACGATGTCGGGCTTGAAGCGCAAGTCCTGGGCAAGCTGCAAGCCAGCGCGCGTCAGGAAGGCAAAGCGACGCGGGTTGTCAGCGTAGTCGTTGAAGTTGTCGTCGTGATAGAGGCCAGGCCTGTCTCTTATACACATCT
>DGFH01000270.1:2621-3213 GCA_002391565.1 Anaerolineales bacterium UBA3905 | reverse complement strand
CGTCAACAACATGTGCAAAGTCGGTATAGTTCCGGCGTGAAGATGGCGCTATTGCCTACCGAAATGACACGTCGGAAAACGTACCGGAAGACATAGATGGAGAATCGACTATGTTGATGCCAAAACGTGTGAAGTATCGCAAACAGCAGCGTGGACGCCTGAAAGGCAAGGCGTACCGCGGCAGCTCGGTGGCGTTTGGCACCTATGGCCTCCAGTCGCTGGAGGGTCATTACGTCACCAGCCGCCAGATTGAGGCGGCGCGTCGCGCCATTGTGCGCTATGTGCGCCGTGGCGGCAAAATCTGGATTCGCATCTTCCCGTCGCGCCCGGTGACCAAGCGCGCTGCCGAGACCCGCATGGGTTCCGGTAAGGGCAGTGTGGATCATTGGGTGGCGCCGGTGCGACCTGGCCGCATCGTCCTGGAGATTGCGGGTGTGCGCGAGGATCAGGCGCGCGAGGCGTTTCGCCTGGCGGCCGCCAAGCTGCCCATGAAGACTCAGTTCATCGCTCGTGAAGAGCACGGCGTCTGAGGGGGTGCATCATGACTGCGACTGAATTGCGATCACAGACCAACGCCGAACTGGCGCGCAAA
>DGFH01000270.1:1831-2429 GCA_002391565.1 Anaerolineales bacterium UBA3905 | reverse complement strand
AGGGGGTGCATCATGACTGCGACTGAATTGCGATCACAGACCAACGCCGAACTGGCGCGCAAATTGGACGACGCTTACCAGGAACTGTTCAACCTGCGCTTTCAGCGGGCAACGGGCAAGCTCGCCAACACCGCGCGTTTCCAGGCCGTGAAACGAGACATTGCCCGGATCAAGACGATCCTGCGCGAGCGCGAGCTGGCGGGTGCATAAGGAGAAGCAAGATGCGTGAACAACGCCGAGCGCTGGTGGGAACGGTCACCAGCAATAAAATGGACAAAACCGTTGTCGTAACAATTGAGCGCGTCACCCGCCATCCACTCTACGGCAAAGTCGTGCGCCGCAACAAGAAGTACAAGGCGCATGATGAAGGCAATGCCTGTCAGATGGGCGATGTGGTGCGCATCCGCGAATGCCGGCCGATCAGCAAGGACAAACGCTTCTTTGTTGAAGAGATCTTGCAGCGGGCGGTCATCGTTGACGAAGCCAACGTCTAGTCGTCGAGGAGATGCGCCATGATTCAGCAGGAAAGCCGGCTCAAAGTAGCCGACAACACAGGAGCTAAAGAGCTTCTGACGATTCGTGTCCGCGGCGGCAGCAC
>DGFH01000270.1:0-1739 GCA_002391565.1 Anaerolineales bacterium UBA3905 | reverse complement strand
TCGTCGAGGAGATGCGCCATGATTCAGCAGGAAAGCCGGCTCAAAGTAGCCGATAACACGGGAGCCAAAGAGCTTCTGACGATCCGTGTCCGCGGCGGCAGCACGCGGCGTTACGCTGCGATTGGCGATGTCATCGTGGCGACCGTCAAGTCGGCCAGCCCGACTGGCAGCGTGAAAAAAGGCGACGTTGTGCGCGCCGTGATCGTGCGGACGACGCGCCCGGTGCGCCGCGCTGACGGCAGTTACATTCGCTTCGATGAAAACGCCGCCGTGATCATTGACGACAACAAGAACCCGCGCGGCACGCGCATCTTTGGGCCGGTGGCGCGCGAGTTGCGCGAAGGCGGGTATATGAAGATCGTCTCGCTGGCGCCGGAAGTGCTCTGAGGGGGGCCAGACATGAAAGTCAAGATCAACAAAGGCGATACTGTCGAAATCATCGCCGGTGATGAAAAAGGTGTGCGCGGCGAAGTGCAGCGGGTGATTCGGAAGAAAAACCCCGATGGCACCTATGACCCGAACAAGGTGTATGTGGTGGTGGCCGGCGCCAATAAGGTGATTCGCCACCAACGCCCGACCGGACGCGTTGGCACGCAGACCGGGCGCATTGAGCGTGAGGCGCCGATCCACATCAGCAATGTCATGCTGGTAGGCTCCGACGGCAAGCCCAGCCGCGTTGCCTACGAAGTTGCCAATGATGGCAGCAAAGAGCGCGTTGACCGTCGCACGGGCGCGCCCTTGCCCAAACCGAAGAAGTAATTACCGATCTGCCTGACCTTTCGCCAGGCCGTGATGGGCGTCACGGGCGGCGTCTGCGGGCGAGGAGCAACGATCATGAGTGAACAAACAGCCACACGGCCGATGCCACGTCTCAAAGCGCGTTATCGCGATGAGATCGTACCGGCGTTGATGAAGGAATTCAATTACAGCAGTGTGATGCAGGCGCCGCGCATCCAAAAGATTTCGGTCAACATCGGCATGGGGGAGGCGCTGCAAAATAGCAAGGCGCTGGAAGCCGCCGCCAACGACCTGGCGATCGTCACCGGTCAGAAGCCGGTCATCACGAAGGCGCGGCGCTCCATTGCAGCCTTCAAGCTGCGCGAGGGCATGAGCGTCGGCGTCATGGTGACGCTGCGCGGCGACCGTATGTGGGACTTCCTGGATCGCCTGATCAACATCGTCCTGCCGCGCCAGCGCGACTTCCAGGGCATCTCGGCCGATGCATTCGATGGGCGCGGCAACTACAGCCTCGGTCTGCGCGAGCAGTTGGTCTTCCCGGAGATCAACTATGACAAGGTCGACAAGATTCGCGGCATGGAGATCACGATTGTGACGACTGCCGCCACGGACGAAGAGGCGCGCCGCTTGTTGGCGCTGATGGACATGCCGTTCAAGCGATAAAGGGGATTGCTGTGGCTAAGAAGTCGATGATTATCAAAGAAAGCCGGAAGAAATATGAAGTGCGCGTGCGCAACCGCTGCAAGATATGCGGACGTTCGCGCGGCTACATGCGCCGGTTTGGGCTGTGCCGCATCTGTTTCCGCCAGGAAGCCTTGCAAGGCAAGCTGCCGGGCGTCGTGAAGTCGAGCTGGTAAATAGAGCATCACGCCGACCGCCGTGTTGTGGTGGTCTCCCAATGCTCGGTTGCTAACTACAACTTCGCTCTATTTCTGAGGTTGCAAGAGTGGCCTGAGGAGAAAAACAAATGGTGAATGATCCAATTGCTGACATGTTGACCC
>DGFH01000329.1:11928-14235 GCA_002391565.1 Anaerolineales bacterium UBA3905 | reverse complement strand
GCGGCGACGCGCAGCGTGCTGAAGATGCCGTCGCTGGCTTTGCCCATGTCATCTTCGATCGGCAGCACGAAGCACGCCGCCAGCTGTCCCAGCGGGGTGCCGGCGCCGGTGAAGGTCGGACTGTTCGGGAAGAAGCGGCGCTCCGAGAGCAAATCATAGAAGACCCTGGTCGTCGCCTCGACATCGCCGCCATGCTCGCGCTCAACCTGGGCAATGTGATAAGCGACGCGGTAGAACATGCCGGCTGGCGTCTCCAGATACGAGCCATCCAGGTCGCGACGCAGGTAGCGTTTCTCCAACACCTTGATACTATTCTCGCTCAAATTGATGGCAGCGTCGCTGACATAGGGCGGGCAGGTGAGCAGATGTCGCTCACCTTTCACCGTTTCGATCACGGTGTGCACTGGTGCGGACGCTTCAACTCCTGCGGCAGCCGTTGGGCTGGGGGTCTGGTTGGACATGCGCTGTCTCCTCTGGTTTAGACTCTATCAATCAAACATGGATGCCCGAAGGCAAAACAGTATCTAGGCGGCGCCGACAGATTGTCTGCTGGCAACCACCCAACAAACGTGATGGACGCTTGCCACGCTGCAAGCATCACGCGTTTCAGTTATCTTCCGCTGTTCAACACAAACGCTGCACGACTGCCGTGCATACTACGCCGGTTCGGAGGTAGTCGCTGATCGTCCCATCAGTCGATCGATCTCATTGCGGACTTCAGTCAGATCATTCATGTCAAGATAAACGCTGGCAAAGCGGATGTAGGCGACCTGGTCAATGTGGGCGAGCTGATCGAGCACCATGCCGCCGATCAATTTACTGGGAACTTCGGTGCGCCCAATGGCTTGCAACGATTCCATAATCTGGTCAAGCATCGCCTCCATTGTCTCGCGGCTGATTGGACGCTTGGTGGCTGCGGTCTGGATGCCAGAGAGAATCTTTTGGCGGTCGAATGGCTCGCGTCGGCCATCGCTTTTGATGACCAACAGGTTGGCCGCCACGTGCTCATAAGTCGTGAAACGCTGCCCACACTGCTCGCACTGCCGCCGCCTGCGAATGGAATCCCCCGTGTCGCGGGTGTCGATCACTCGATGGGCAGTATGACCGCAGTGCGGACAGTTCATAGATCACCCTGCTGTATATCGTACATAAAGTCAAGACAAACACAATATCTTGTGTATCAGAGTCAGGAGTATAGCATAGCTTCCGGTAGCCTGCAAATGACTCGCATCGGTTCTACCAGAGAAAAGCAAGTGACGGAAACGAAAGGCGCAAAAATTTAAGCGTAGATCGCGACCTGGTTGATGAGCGACGATCAATTGGGCTGGCAGTGAAGCTGGGTGTGAACAGGGGAAGCTTGCCGTATGAACGGGGAAGGGATGGGAGCAGAGACAGATCGTGCGCAATGGGAGGCGCTCGCTCTGCTCCCCTATCCCTTACCGGACATGCTCAGCGGCCGTTCGTGGTGCGCTGACGGCGCAAGAAGGCAGGGATGTCCAGATCGTCACGCTGGAAGGTGCGCACCTGGTAATCTGCGGCTGGCTCCTTGACCGGTTCGCGCGTGGTGCGCGCCGTGCTCTGGCCGTTGCCGTTGAACGCGCTGCCGATGAAGTCAAATTGATCCTTGGGCTTAGGGCGGTCGAACCCCGTGGCGATCACGGTCAGTTGGATGTCATCCTTGATGGTCGGGTCAATGACGGCGCCAAAGATGATGTTGCACTCTGGGTGCGCATTGGCGCGGATCACCTCCGCCGCCTCGTTCACCTCGAAGAGGCTCATGTCCTCACCACCCTTGATGTTGAAGATG
Organism: Anaerolineales bacterium UBA3905; assembly: GCA_002391565.1. Taxonomy (GTDB): domain Bacteria; phylum Chloroflexota; class Anaerolineae; order Caldilineales; family Caldilineaceae; genus Caldilinea. Next base: position 12,428 of record DGFH01000329.1, on the reverse strand, counting down.
ATCGAACGGGCGCCTTCGATGGAGACATCCAGCAGCGCACTGTGGATGGCGCGTTCGGCGGCTTCACGCGCCCGGTTCTCGCCGGAGCCGCGCCCGATCGCCATCAACGCCGCGCCGCCATCCTGCATGATGGTCTTCACGTCGGCGAAGTCCAGGTTGATCAGCCCCGGGATGGTGATCAATTCACTGATGCCCTGAATGCCCTGGCGCAACACATCATCCGCCATGCTAAAGGCCTGCTTGACGCTGGCTGTCTTGCCGGCGATCTGCAGCAGCCGGTCGTTGGGGATGGTGATCAACGTGTCCACGCTGGCCTGCAACGCCTCGATAGCCTGCTCGGCGTTGCGACGCCGTTGCGTCCCCTCGAACGTAAAGGGCCGGGTGACGACGCCGATGGTCAGCGCGCCTTCCTCACGCGCCACCTGCGCAACGACGGACGACGCCCCCGACCCGGTGCCGCCGCCCATGCCAGCGGTCACAAAGACCATGTCGGCGCCGCT
>DGFH01000329.1:0-11836 GCA_002391565.1 Anaerolineales bacterium UBA3905 | reverse complement strand
GACGACGCCCCCGACCCGGTGCCGCCGCCCATGCCAGCGGTCACAAAGACCATGTCGGCGCCGCTCAACAACTGACGCAATTCCTCACGGCTTTCGTCCGCCGCGCGCAGCCCGATCTCCGGGTTGCCGCCCGAACCCAGCCCCTTGGTGATCTTCTCCCCAATGCGCAACCGCTGCGGTGCGCTGGAGAGCATCAATGCCTGTGCATCTGTATTGACGGCGATGAACTCGACGCCCTGGATGCCCTCATCGATCATGCGGTTGACGGCGTTCTGACCGCCGCCCCCTACGCCGACGACTTTGATCTGCGCAAAGTTGTCGACGTAGGACGGTTGTGACTTGGTGCTGCGGGTCATTCTCTTGCTCCTTCGATGGTTACTCAAAAGACGATGACGGTACGATAAACTTCGACTCTGCACTTCTTGCGTCATCCGCCCGCATGACTGGCCCCCCACCATCCGAGGGGCGGACTGCGCACCAGCTCTATCTCAATCCCTGTCCGGCAACAGGTTCTTGAGCCATTTTGCGGCGGCGCCCATCCACTTCTGGCTGACGCCGCCTCCTTGATCAGCCTCGAAACGGCGATGCACAGCGCGTGCATCTTCGTGCAATCCCCAGAGCAGCAAGCCGACCGATGTGGCATAGCCTGGGGTCAGTAAATTGCGCGTAAGCCCGGCAATCGGCAGCGAATTCTGCGCCGCCCCCACGCGCACTGGCATGCCGAGCGCGCTGCGCCCCAACTCGGCAAAGCCGGGCAATTGGCTACAGCCGCCCGTCAGTACGATGCCAGCCGGCAGCCGATCGATGAGATCGCTGGCCGTCAATCTATCGGCGACGATCTCCATCATCTCCAGGGCGCGCGCCTCCAGCACATCACAAATAAAGCGGCGACTAAAACTACGTTCTGACTTTTCGCCAAAAACGTTGGCCCACACCGTTTCATCAGGCGCCACGCGCTCCGGCAGCAATGTGCCGTAGCGCAACTTGATCTCCTCCGCCGTCTCAAACGGACAGCGCAGCGCCACGGCCACATCGTTGGTCAGGTGGTTGCCGCCCATGTCCAGGATCACAGTGTGACATAGCCCATTGTCGATGAAGACTGCCAGATCGGAGGTGCCGCCGCCCATATCCACGACCGCCACCCCCATGCGTCGCTCCTCGGCGCGCAGCACTGCTTCATTGGCCGCCAGTGGTTCGAGCACCAGCTCGTCAATATCGATGCCGTGGGCAGCTACGCATTGCACCAGATTGTTGATCGCCGTGCTGCTGCCGGTGACGATGTGCGCATCGACCTCCAGCCGGTACGCGCTCATGCCGACAGGTTGCTGCACTTCGGTCTCGCCATCCACCGTCCACGAACGGGCGATGGTGTGGATCACTTCCTGGTTTTCCGGCAAGGCGACGGCGCGCGCGCCCTCCAGCGCGCGCTGCATATCGGCGCTGGTGACGCCGCTGCGCTTATCAACCGGGCTGACGCCGCGGCTGTTGCGCGTGCCGATATGGCTGCCCGCAATGCCGACATAGGCGCTGAGAATCTGACGGCCTGCCTCTTGCTCACAGCGCTCAATCGCCTCGCCTACGGCGGCGGTGGCTTCCGGCACATCCACCACCACGCCGCGACGGATGCCCCGGCTCGGCGCCACGCCCGCGCCCAGCAGCCGCAATGAAAGCCTACCCAACCCATCGTGCGTCACCTGCGCGGTCAGCACACAGATTTTGGTCGTGCCAATGTCGATGGCGGAAATAAATTCCTGCATACAAGCACTCCTGTCAGGGGCGGATGGTGAGAGGCGACACGCTGACGCCCAACGTTCCGGCGCACAAGCCATCCCGTCTACTTGCGTTATACTGTGACTCACCCCTCGCAACTCGCAACTTGCCCCTCGCAACTCATTTTATGTATGGTCGCTCAAAGCGCACGTCGATCACAGCACCTTCCACTTCGCCAGACTGGAGCAGCGTCTCCGCCGCCGCCAGGTTGGCGAGTTTTTTCTCCACGTCCTCACCGTCGCCCCAGTAGACCCAATACGGTTGATCCGGCAGGCGGAAATTCAAGCCCACCAGTGCGTTGTAGCGCAGCGGCGTCACGCCTGGCAGTCGATTTGCCAGCGCCTGGGCGCTCGCCAGCACTGCCGGGTCGATGGCGGCGCCCCGTGCAGCGCTGGGTAAGGTTGCCTCAGCAGGTGGGTCGTAGATTTGCAACAGCCCCGGCGGCGTCGCTCCGCGCGGCTCCAGCGCTAGACCATCGTCGCGCAGCCAGCGGATGCCAGCGTCGGTCTCCCACAAGGCCACCGGACGCACCTCGGTGATATCGACCGTGATTTTGGTCAGCAACGCCGTGATGTGCACCTGGGCGTCGGCAACGTAAGGATTTTGCAGCAACCGCTGACGCACCGCTTCGCCGTCAATCCAGAAGATCTGCCAGCCGTCGATGGCCGCCGCCTGCCAGAGTTCGTCGGCGCTCAGGTAACTCAGCCCGTTGAAATGCACATCTTCGCGATAGACGTACCAACGCTCGTCGAGCGCTACCCACGCCGTCAGTCCGCCCACCACAATCAGCACTGTCAGCAGGATCCAGAGCAGGCGACTTCTTAGCATCGCCCATAGTGGATGCAGATCGAGGCGCGGAAGCGTCTGTGGCAGCGCCACCCGCCGCCCGTCCGGCAGGCTTGGCAACAGCGCCTCGAAATGACGTATCTGCCGGGCGAATTGTTGACGCCGGCGTTGGTTGATGCGTCGTCGCGCAGCGGCGTCGTGCGGTTTGGGTCTGGCAGCGTTTGCGCGCGGCGAAGTCGATGACTGGCTGCTATTCGGTTGCTTCGACTTCGTTGTACTGGTCATGAAGTCCAATTCGCCATTTCTGTATCACACGAGCTGCAGAATGCAACCCACAGTCAACCACAAAACGCCTTCTTCCGCCCTCGCCACTCGCCTTTATCTTCCCGTGCTGTTTTCCTGGCGCACTGTATAGCGCTCGATAGCCAGTTCCAACAACCGGTGCACCAGATCGGGGTAGGTAATGCCGCTTGCCTCCCACAACTTGGGATACATGCTGATCCGCGTAAAACCGGGCATGGTGTTGATCTCATTCAAGTAGATTGCGTTCGTTGCGCCGTCCAGAAGAAAATCAACGCGCGCCAACCCCTCGCACTCCAATGCCTGAAACGCCCGCACGGCCAGATCACGAACCTGTTGTAGCGTGGCGTCGTCGAGCCGCGCCGGAATCAACAGCTGGCTGCTATCGCTTTCATACTTGGCGTTGTAATCGTAAAATTCGTTGCCCGGAATGATCTCCCCGGCGATGCTTGCTATCGGCGTTTCATTGCCCAGCACGCTCACTTCGATCTCACGGGCATTGGGCACCGCGACCTCGACCAGCACCTTGCTGTCGTATTGCGCCGCCAGCGTGATCGCCGCCGCCAACTGTTCGCGAGTGCGCACCTTACTGACGCCGACGCTGCTGCCCAGATTCGCCGGTTTGACAAAGAGCGGATAGGCCAGCTCCGCTTCAATGCGGCTTAGCGCTAACGCAGGCGTTGCCCGCCACGCCTGCCGTCGCACGGTCAGATAACGCACCTGTGGCAGACCGTGATAGGCGAATAATTTGCGCGCCACGTCTTTGTCCATCGCCATCGCGCTGCCCAGGACGCCTGACCCAACGTATGGCACATTCAGCATCTCCAACAAACCTTGCACCGTGCCATCCTCGCCATACGGCCCGTGCAACACCGGGAAGACAACATCGACCGGCGGCAGCGGTGCGCCAGGCGAGAGATTGGGAGATTGGGGGATTGGGAGATCGGAAGCGACGGTGGTTTCTCGCCCAATCTCCAATCGCCATTCGCTCAATCGCTCAATCGCTTCATTATTCAGCCGCAGCCACGCGTCCGGCTGCGGCAGCCAACGCCCTGCTGGTGTGATGCCGATCGGCACGACTTCATGGCCGGCCTGGCGCAGGGCGTCCATGACATTGCGCGCACTGGCGAGCGACACTTCATGTTCGCTGCTGCGCCCACCAAAGAGCACCCCTACACGGTATCGTCGCCGTTGCTGCATCATCACGGCTTCACTCATCACTTTCCCATTCCCCGACAAACTGCACTTCTGGCGCCAGTTGTACACCGAAACGTTCGGCGACGACCGCTTGCACATGCCGGATCAGCCTGACAACGTCGGCGGCGGTGGCGCTCCCCACACCCCCGGGGTTGATCAGGAAATTGGCGTGCTGACGGCTGACTTGAACGCCACCCATTGTGGCGCCTTTTAAGCCGGCTGCCTCGATTAGCCGCCCTGCATAGTCGCCGGGCGGGTTGACAAAAGTGCTGCCAAGACTCGGCTCCACTGGCTGCGTGCGTCGGCGATGGTGCAAGTTGTGTTCCGCCTGCGCCTGGATGGCTTCCACATCACCGGGCGCCAATCGGAAATTGGCGCTGAGCACCACCGGGCCAAATCCGGCGCGCACAACAGCCCGACGCCCACCCGCCGACATCATCCCCACTTTCAAAGTGCTGGTGCGGTAGCCATATCCCAGTTGCTCCGCCGGCGTCTCCTCGATGTCACCATCTGCGCCCAGAATCATGGCGTTATACAAATTATCTTGCACGGCGCCGCCATAAGCGCCGGCATTGTTGACAACTGCGCCGCCCACTGTGCCGGGCAGACTCACCGCCCACTCCAGCCCGGTGAGACCGGCGCTTACCGTGCGCCGCGCCAACCCGGCCATGCTCCCGCCGCTTTCGGCAAAGACGAAAGGACGGTCATCGTGCGGGAAGACACAGCATGGCGCCGGGTCGATCCGCACCTGACGACAGCGGTTGTAGATCACCAGCCCACGCACCCCGGCGTCGCTGATCAAGATGTTGCTACCGCCGCCAAGCAGGAAGTAAGGCAATTCCACCGTTCGCGCCCAACGCACCAGACGAATCAGTTGATCGACCGTCTGCACCGACGCAAAATACTCCGCTGGCCCGCCGACCTTCATCGTGGTGTAGGGCGCCAGGCTGACATCGGTTTGGATCGCAACGCCGAAGCGATCTGGCGCGTTCACGTCGAGCAAAGCACTTTGCATCCGCAATCTCCACGCTCCCGTCTCCAATCTCCGGAGCGAAGGGAGATTGGAGACGGGAGATTAACTCCTTGCCTTCAACATCTCTAGCAACCACTCGCCGATCTTATAGCCGTCGCCGGCCCCCAGCGTAATCACCACATCGCCAGACGCAACGTGATTGGCAAGATAATCGGCTACGTCGCGTAGGGCGCCAATGTATTGAATGGCGTGATGCGCACTGGCGGCGACCAGTTCGCGGGCGTGGACTGACCCATCATCCTGCTCGCGCGCGGCGTAGATGTCGGTCACGATCACCCGGTCGGCGGCCTCGAAGCTCTCGCCCATACGATAGAGCATGTGCCGGGTGCGGCTGAAGGTGTGGGGTTGAAAGACTGCCCAAATCCGCCGTTCCGGGTAGCGTCGCCGCGCTGCCGCCAGCGTCGCTGCGATCTCGGTGGGGTGATGGGCATAGTCGTCGATCACGGTGACGCCGCCGACTTCGCCCTTCCACTCGAAACGTCGCGCCGAGCCACGATAGGTGCGCAACGCCGTCAGCGCAGTGTCCATCGGCACGCCACACGAGACGCCAACTGCTAACGCTGCCAAGGCATTGCGCACGTTGTGCACGCCAGGCACCGCTACTTCCAGCCGCCCTTCTGGTGCATTCCACCAGACCAGGTTGGCTTCGGCGCCCAGCCCCGGCAGCAACCGCACATCGACGGCGCGCAGGTCGGCGCCCTCGTTCAGCCCATAGGTGATGGCGCGCGGGCCGCGCGTCGGCGCATAGGCCAACACCTGGCGCACCCCATCGTCGTCGATGCAGGCGACGATCAGCCCGTCGCGATCCACCGTCTCCGTGAACTGCATGAACGCCCGCCGGAAGCTGGCCGGCGTTGGGTAACAGTCTGGGTGATCCCACTCAACGTTGGTGATCACTGCGATAGCCGGACGCAGCCCAAGGAACATGCGGTCGTACTCGTCGGCTTCCAACACGAACTCCGCAGCACTGCCCGCCGCGCCGCTGCCCAAACCAGGCGCATCGGCGCCGATAATGTAGCCGCAATCGATGCCGCCGCCGCGCAGCGTCTGCACGATCATGGCTGTCGTCGTCGTCTTGCCATGCGTTCCGGCGACGGCGATCAAGCGCCGGTTCGCCAGCAACGCCGGCAGAAAGACATCGCGCTTGACCACCGGAAGGCCGAGGCTTTCGGCGGCGCAGCGTTCAGGGTTCTGTGCGTCCACAGCGCTGCTGATCAGCACCACGTCGGGCCGTTGTTCTGGCGCCAGGTCGGTCAGGTTCTCGGCGCGTTGGCCGATGATCACCTGGGCGCCCTGCTCTGTAAGCCGCTGCGTCGCCGCGCCGGGCTGGCGGTCACTGCCGCTCACCCTCACGCCCATCTCTAGCAGAACCGACGCAACCGCGCTCAACCCCGCGCCGCCAATGCCGATCAGGTGGACGCGCAGTGTTGATGCTTGAGAGATGAGTCGTTCCTGCCAGGCTTCAGTTGTCATAGACCTGCCTTCTCGCTTTCCTCATCGCCACACCCGCATGATCAGCAAGATCGTCGCTGGCACCGCCCAGAAGACCGGGTTGGGAAAGACAGTCAGCGGCGAGTATTGCAGCAAGAGTGTCCCGGTCGGCGTTAACGGGCCTGTGAGCAGGTTGAACGGGTATTGATACTTGTCGGCATAGAACCAGAGCGTGCCGGCGATCAGATAACCGTTGAAGGCACCGACCACAAAGCCAAGCACGCCGCCCCAAAAGCCTGTGACCGGCTTCGTGCTAAAATCCGGCGTCTTACCCTGGTAGGTGACAATGACAACAACGACCAGAATGATGGCGTAGACCACAAAGGTAATCTCCGCTGTACGCACTGCGTCGGCGCCCAAAGCAGAGGCCAACGCCCCTACGCCACGGTCGATCCAGCCCTGACCGTTCGCTAATCCCAAGATGGCCACAACCGCCATGAAGATGATGGCGTTGCCCAGCTCACGGTGGACGCCGCGCACCAGGCCAATAAAGCCAAAAATCAGCATAACGGTGTAAAACAGAATCTCAATCGGCCCCATAGACGCCTACTTCTTCTTACTGGCGGCGCCACGCATCGGCCAGGCGATCAACACCAACAGCAGGGTGATGATCAAAAGCCAGCCGCTGGGCGAAATCGGCCCAATCCGCTGCAGGATATTCTGCAATGTCTGATAGAACAGGTTCCACAAACCAGTGACGAACGCCACAATCACATTGAGCGAGCCGGAAGTCGCCTGGGCGGCAGTGGTGGTCGTCAGCCAGGCTGACAACCTCGGCAGCAGCAAGGCGATCAGTACGATCCCGTTGACAACGCCCAAAACAAAGCCCAGCTGTTTGCTTTTGCCTTTTTTGATGAGACGTGCATCGCTGGTGACGATAAAGGCGATAATCACCACCAGCGCCCACACCAGAAACAGAAAGCCTTCGCGCGAGGCGTCCGTGACCACGTCGGGCGCCGCCTGCACGACCTGGATCGCCTCGGCAGGGTCTTCGCCCGTCAGCTTGCCCGATTGGAGCAACGCCAGGAATTTGCCGCCCAGGTTGGTGATCCGCACGACAACAGTGCCGCGTTCTTGCAGCAACACCCAACTGACGAGTGTTACTCCCAGAAAGATCAGCTCTGAATAGCTGCCGCGCCGCATCCCGACCCACCCAAAGAGGCCAAGCAACAGGATGAACGCGATCAGCACTTGCGTCTCAAACGTCATGAAATCTTGCTATTCTCGCTATAAATTCCCATGATATTGCGCCAGCTGTACGATTTCTTCTGCAATGTGCAGTGCGGCCTCTGGTTGCGCCATCTGCATTAGCGCCGCCTCCATCGCCTGGCGCTGCGCTGCGTCTGTCAACAATCTGACGACAGTGGGCGCCAGCTGCGCAGGCAGGTCGCGATCTTCGACGATCACCGCGCCGCCGCGTCCTGCCAGCGCCTGGGCATTGTCCGCCTGATTGACGCTGTGCAATGGCGCCAATATCGCTGGCAAGCGGCAAACCGGAAACTCGCCCAATGTACTGGCGCCCGCCCGCGCCACCGTGAGATCGGCGGCGGCCAACGCCAGTGGCATTGCCTCATGCAAATAGGCCACCGGATGGTAGCGATGTTGCACCGCCGCCGGCAACGCATGAGCGGAGTTCCAGGTTTCGTACAGCGGCCAGTCGCGCACGCCGACAACATGCACCACCTGCGCCAACGGCAGCAACGCCTGTAGCGCGCCCCAGGTCGCCTGATTGATCGCACGCGACCCGCTCGACCCACCCCACACCAATAACAATGGCGCTTCTTCGCCATCCGGCTCGGTAAAGGAAGTTCCCATTGCCGCCGCCAGCTGGGTGCGCGCTCGACGGCGATCCTGTGCAGCCGCCACCACTTCGGCGCGCACCGGGTAGCCGGTCACGACAGCCTTGCCCACTGGCGCTTCACCACCAAACCAATGCGCCACTTCCGGGAAGCTCACCGCCACGCGCGTGGCCAGCTTGCTCAGCAGGCGGATAGCGTAGCCGGGCGACATATCCGGCAGGTAGATCAGCACCGGAATCTTGCGCCGCCAGCAGGCCACGACGACCGGCCCGCACACGTAACCACCCGTCACAAAACAGACATCTGGACGAAAGCGGTCAATGATCGCCAGACTTTGCCGCACGCCTGCGCCCATGCGCCCCAGGTTGCGCAACACCTTGAGCGGATTCGTCACGCGCAACTGCCCGGTGTCGATCTCCTCGAAGGCGATGCCAGCGCGTGTAACCAGTTCTTTCTCCATCCCGCCGCGACTGCCCACCCACAGCGTCTGGACGGCGCCAGGTGTGAATGCTGGGGCCAGACGTTCAGCCATTGGGTTTGCCCCCACGTCGGACGCGCCCATCGCCGACGCTGGGCGGGCGTGGCGTGGTTGCCTGGTAAGCGCCGGCGCGAGCTGAGTCACGACGGCCAGGGCGGGATACACGTGACCGCCCGTTCCCCCGCCCGAGATCAACACGTTCATACGAGTACCTTCCCGGCTGTGCTGTGCGCGGCGCGCTTTCGGCGCTAAAGCGGCTGATGCTGAGCAAGACGCCAATCCCGGCCAGCGAGGCCACCAGGGAACTGCCGCCGTAGCTCACAAAAGGCAATGTCACCCCAGTTGGCGGCGACACCGCCACGATCACAGCCATGTTCAACAACGATTGCAAGATCAGAATGGTGGTGATGCCCGTTGCCAGCAACATGCCGAAGTTGTCAGGCGCACGTAGTGCAATCCGTAATCCGCGATAGGCGAGCAGCGCAAACATCAAGATTACGAAGAGCGCGCCTAGCAAACCCAATTCCTCGCCGATGACGCCGTAGATATTATCGCTCCAACTGACCGGCAGATAACCGGTCTGTTGCGCCAGACCATTGCCCAGGCCACGCCCAAAGAGACCGCCGCGCATCAACGCCTGCACGCCCTGGCTCACCTGCCACTCATCGCTGGCGATGGGGTTGCCCACCGAAGCCAGATAGCGTTGAATACGATCGCCGGCATAACTGCTGTACTGGATCACAAGTAGAAAGGTGCCAGTCGCCACAACGCCAACTACGGCGAGTTGTTTCAGGTCGGCGCCAGCCACAAAGAGCATGACCGCCGCCGTTGCCACAATCAGGACTGCAGTGCTGATCTCCGGCTGTAAAACGATCAAGACCGCAACGAATCCCATCAACACGCCGAAGGGCAACAAGCCGGCGCGGGCATCGCGGATACGCCGGCCTTTGCTGGTCAGCCAGGCGCTCACGTAGATGATGATGGCGATCTTGGCGGGTTCGCTGGGCTGAATACTGCCCTGGTAATAGGTGCGCGTGGCGCCGAAGCGCTCGGCGCCGAACACGATGACGGCCAGCAGCGACAGCAAGGCGACGCCCATGATGGGAATGCTCCAACGCTCCCAGAAGATATAGGGGATGCGCGCCGTCACAATCAGCCCGGCAATTCCAATCGCCAGCCAGATGACCTGGCGCACGGCGAAATAAAAGGGATCGCCGTAGCCTTCAAGCCCGCGCGGATAGCTGGCGCTAAAGACCATGACCACCCCCAACATGAGCAGGATCGTTACGACCGAGAGCAGCCCCCAATCATAATGTCCCTTCGGCTTGCTGTTTCTACCGGGTGTTGTCATGCCGTCGCCTCCATGACCTGTAGAACCAGACGGCGAAAGTGTTCGCCGCGCGCCTCGAAATCGCGATAGGCATCATAGCTGGTGCCGCCGGGCGAAAGCAGCACCACTGCGCCCGGCTCCACCGCGCGCGCCGCCAGCGCGACCGCCTCATCCAGTCGGTGCACAACGGCAGTGCTAGGCGCTGGCTGCTGGCGGAAGGCGGCGCGTTCCTGCACCTTGCGCACAATCATGCCGCCAGCGTCCCCAAAGCCGATCAGGAAGTCTACGCGCGCCAGCACCTCGTCGGCGAACTCCTCCCATGGCAGGTTTTTGTCTTTGCCACCCGCCAGGAGGATCAATGTCTGGTTGAGCGCATCGAAGCTACGCAGACCGGCCACTGCGCGCTCCGGCGAGGTGGCGATGCTGTCGTTGACCCACAACGCACCATTGGTCTCGGCAACGATCTCCAGGCGATGCGGTACGCCGGCGAAGGTGCGCGCCACGTCGGCAATGCCGTTGCGGGTGGCGCCAGCCGCGTGGCTAATCGCCGCAGCCGCCAGCACATTGCTGACGTTGTGCTCGCCGCGCAGCTTTAATTCGTCACGCCGACAGAAAAACTCACCCTGAATATAGAGTCGGTCGCCTTCACCCCAGGCGCCATAGGGTACAGGTTGATAACGATGAAAGAGGGCGAGCGGCGAATGCCGTCCGGCTACAAGCGTTCCCACCTCTTCAAGCAGGGCATCCATCGCCCAGCTTGACGGTAATGGTGGATCGTTGCTTCGCCACTCGCCGCTCGCCACTCGCCGCGTGACTGCGTCCTCGGCGTTAAGGACGATCGTGGCGGCGTCGGGCAGGCAGCGCAACAAGTTGAACTTTGCCGCTGCATACGCCGCCATGTTCGGGTGTCGATCCAGATGATTGGGCGTGATATTGAGGATGGCAGCCACATCTGGGCCGATTCCCATCACTTCACCCCATGCCCAACGCGCATCGAACAGTTCGAGCTGGAAGCTGCTCAGTTCCAGCACGATGCAATCACCGGGCGCCACCCCGTCCAGCCGATCCAGCAGCGGTGCGCCAATGTTGCCGCCGACGTGGACGCGCCGCCCGCTCGCCTCCAGCATCTTGCCGACCAACGTCGTTGTGGTCGTCTTACCGCTGCTGCCGGTGATCGCCACCAGGGGGCCGAGGCCGCGCTGCCGCGCCAGTTGGAAGGTGAGCAGGCTGTCGTTGCTGAGCGGAATGCCGCGACGAATTGCTTCCTGCACAATTGGGAGTTGGGCAGGGACGCCGCCGCTCAGACAGAGTAAATCGCAATGATCGAGCAACTCCGGCGGGTGGCCGCCTAACGCCAGTTGCACCGGCAGGTCGCCCAGGCGTTCGAGATCGGCGGCCAGACGTTCGGCGGGTGCGGCGTCGCTGATCGTCACGTCGGCGCCAGCGGCGGTAAAAAAGCGCGCCAAAGCTGACCCTTGTCGGGCCAGCCCCAGAATCACGATCCGCCATCCGCGAAAATCCATCATGCCATCACCTTAAAAAGAGAGTACAGAGGCTGTCTCTTATACACATCTCCGAGCCCACGAGACTAATGCGAATCTCGTTTTGCTTGTTCTTGGTTCTAAATCTGTGTCCGAAGCCGCGCTTCACGA
>DGFH01000094.1 GCA_002391565.1 Anaerolineales bacterium UBA3905 | reverse complement strand
AGATGTGTATAAGAGACAAGCAACGGACTTTGCGGTGCAGGCGGCGCCGTCAGCGGCGAGGCTGGCGCAAACTCAATTCCTCGCGTCAGCCCGATGCGCGCCAGGGGCGGACGCGCCGCCGTTGGCTCGAAGGGCGCCCAGCCGACGCCAGGAAAGTAGACCTCCGGCCAGGAGTGTGCATTCGCCTCGGTGACGATCCAGACCTGACCGGCAGCGTCCCAGCTGCCAGAGGTGAAGCCGGTGACAAAACGCGCCGGCAATCCTGCTGCGCGCGCCAGCACCACAAAGGCAGTGGCGTAATAGTCGCAATAACCGCGCTGCAGATCAAACAGAAAGTAATCGGCGACATCCTCCACCGTCTCCGGCAGGGGCGGCACGTCGAGATCGTAGGGAAAGGTGCGCAAATATTGCTCGATGGCGACAGCTTGCGAGTAAGGCGAGGTGTAGCCGACGGTCAGCTCCGTTGCCAGCGCGCGCGTGCGCGCAGTCACGCTTGTTGGCAACTCCAGATATGGCGCAAACTCAGGCGGTAGGGGCGTCGTCTCTCCCCACGCCGGCAGCGCTGCCAGGTCAGCCTCCGTCAACGCCGGAACAAGCGAAGTCACAGTGTAACTGCGCACATCCGCCGTCAGCGCCACCAGATCGCCGGGGAAACGCTCCTCGGCGGTGTAATCGACCGACGGCGCCACCGGCTCGCCGGCGGCAAAGATCACGCGTCCGGCAAAAGTCAGGCTGACGCTTTGAAGCAGCGGGCGTCGCCCTGCCGGCGCCAGGTCGGTCCAGGGTTGCTCGGCGGCGTGTGCAGTGCGGTCGAGCTGGGCGGGATTGCGCCAGCCGCGCCCGTCGTAGCGCGAAAAGGTGACGCTACGCAGGTTGTGCGCTGGCGGCGGTGCGTCATAGAAGGTCGGCGCTTCGCTGGTGCGCACGCGCATCACCGGGCGCTCACCGGCAGTTGAGCCGGCGCGCAGCAGAAAATCGTTGGGCAAGCCGCCAGCCACGCCGCCCGCCATCCAGGGATTCACGCCCGTCAGCCCTGGGAACGCTCGCTTGCCTAGCGCCTCCAGCCGGGCGTTGAGGGGTGCAATCAGCCCATAGTAACGCCCGCTCAACTCTGTCCAGTAAAGATTGGGGGTCAACGTCGCCGCCGCCAGCACAATCGCCATCAGACCAAGCGTGAGCAGTGCGCGCTCCACCAGCGCCAACGGATTGTAATCCAGCCCCAGCGCCTGCCAGCGTTGCATCAGCGCCTGCTGGTCAAGCGCCAGATGCAGCAACAGCGCCAACGCCACACCCGCCACGATCAGCCAGCGATCGACTGCGCTGTAGAGCATCACCAGCCCCACCACCCACAGCACCGGCAGCGCAGCCAGCAGCCCTTGCCGGGTGCGCCGCGCCAACCCACCTGTCGCCAGCCCCAACAACCAGACGATCGCCAGCGCAAAGCCAAAGAAAACCAGTTCGTCGCGACCGGCGGCGTTATTCTGCACGCCCTGCCACCACAGCACATAGCGCACGCCCACGCGCGTAAACGCCTCTGTCGCCTGGGTCAGGAGCTCCGCCCATCCTACCTCGCGCACCGCCCGCCAGAGCGCAGGCAGCCCCGGCAACCAGCCGACCAGCAACTCACTCAAAAGAAGCAGACTGAACAGGGTCAGTGCAATGCTTTGTGTCACTATGCGAAACAGCCGGCGTTGGCCCGAAAAGGGCGCGCGCCAGCCGCCCACCAGCCAGACCAGCATGACCGCCAGCGGCCCGGCGACATAGAGCCGGGTGATCAAAGATGGCGTGCGCAGCCAGCGATTTTCCCACAGCAGGAGGGCAGGCAACATCGTCAAGAGCAGGCAGAGCGTCAGCGTGAGCCAACCCAGGTGCGGGCGCCACGTCGCCGCCCCCCAACGCAGCGCACGCAGCAGCCACATGCTCTCCTGATCCGCCCCGTTCTCGCCCCAGCCAAAGGTGCGCTCGCTCATCCGACCTCCTCCTCCACCTCCACGGTGAAGGCGCCGCCAGTGGGCGTGGTGCGGATTACTTTGCGCGTGCGGCGGTAGGTCAGCGCGGCGCGCAGGCGCGTGTCTGTACGCAGCAGTTGGTGTGGGATGTCGAGCTGCGCCAGCAAGTTGAGCGCAGCTGCCGCGCGCTCCACCACTTCGGGCGTGGCGACGGCCAGCACACTACTGAACAACCCCTGCCCGGCGCCGCGCACGAGTTCAGCGATCCACAACGCCGCGCGGTCGCCGGTGGCCGGAGTGATCACCAGCAATGTGTGGCGGCGCCCCAGGAGCGGCAGGCTGCGGCGCAGCAGTTCGTGCAGTGGCGTCGGTGAGGGACGCGCCGGCGCCAGCGCGGCCATGATCGCCCACAACTGCGCCTGTCCCGGCTGTGGCGCCAGCGAGATCACGGCGTCGCCCGAAGCCGCCAACAGCCCGACAGCGCGACGGTCGGCGCCAGAGACCATCTCCGCCGCCATGCTGGCCGCCAGCATCACACCATATTCAAGCGTGCCTTCGGCGCCCTGCCCCTGCTGCTCCGCCGCATCGAGATCGAGCACGATCCACACGTCGCCGCTTGGCTCCTGCTCCAACTCTTTCACCGTCAGCCGGCCACGGTGTGCAGTTGTAGGCCAGTGCACCAGCCGCACACTGTCGCCAGCGGCGTAATCGCGCACGCTGGCCGCCGGGCGCGTGCCCAGCAACGAGCGACGGCGACGAGCATGAGCGTCAGCGCCGCCGCGCGGCAGCAACACATCGGGCAGTTGCACGACGCGCGGATAGATGAGCGCTGTCTCGAAGTCGTCGGTGACCTGCGTGGCGCGAAACAACCCGAAGGGATCGCCCAGTTCCAACCGGTGGGGGCCAAGCCGAAAGACACCGCGGCGGGCGCATTCCACTGTCGTGCGCCAGCGATATTCCTGGTTTGCGCCGCACGCGACGACAATACCGGGCGCATAGCCGGGCAGATCGGAGGCGTCGATAAAAGCCGCCCACAAGAGCGGCAATCCGCTGCCGTTGACAACGGCGAACTCCTCGTGAAGTTGATCGCCCGCCACCAGGATGGCGCCAACGCGCCGACGCGTGAAGCGCACGCGCTGCGCCTGCTCGCGCACCCAGGCGTAGCCGATGACGTAGAGCGCCGCAATCGTCACCAACAGCACGATCCAGACCGGGTGAGGCGTCACCAATTGACCGAACAACAGAAAGGGCAGCAACAACAGTGGCCACCCGATCCGCAACTCAATGTTGTTGGCAGGTGACAGCTGTTGGCTCCACAGACGAGTTCGCCACCACACGGCTGCGCGCGGTGCAAGTCGCTCCAGCATTTGGCGCCTTCATCCCTCCATGACAAAATGGCGACAACGAGATCGATCTGAAACCGGGCAGCGCTGACGCACCCGGCGCATCCACTCAACCACCCACTCAGCGCCTTTGTCAGGATAGCCTATCATGAATGTCACACAATTCACAGCGCCCGCTCAGCCTGCATTCGAAGCCGACGAAAGCCTGACAGGGTTGGCTCTCTCCAGTCAGTTCGTGGCAGGCGGGCTGCTGCTGAGTGTGGCGCTGCCGCCCGGCGTGGTGCGCACGCGGCTGGCTGGGCGCTACTTCCTGGCGCACTGCGGCGATCCCTCGCCCTGGGGGCGTGCGCACGATTGGACATTTCCCTTGCGTCGGCCGCTCTTCGTCGCCGTCTGGCGTCCCGCCACGGATGAAGATGGCGAACGCTGGCTGTTGACCACCCCGGCCATCGCCGATCCTGGCGTCGGCTGGCTGGCGGCGCGCCCGCCAGCGACGCCGATCAATCTGATCGGGCCGCTGGGCAATGGCTTTACGCTGCCACCGCGTGCACGCCAGCTTGCCGTCGTGAGCACGCCGGGGCGCGTGGCGGCGCTGCTGCCGCTGCTCCACGCCATGCTCGACAGCGGCGGTCGCGTGGCGATCCTGTTGCAGGATGAGGGCGTCATCGACCCGGCGCTGCGCGATCTGCTGCCGTTTGCCGCCGAGGTGCAGCAGGCCGCGCCAGGCGCAGGCTGGCAGATGCAACTACGCGCTGTGGTCGGTTGGGCGGATGTGGTGGCGGCCGCGCTGCCCGGTGCGGCGCTGTCCGATCTGCTGGAAGCGGTGCGTGTAGTGCGGCTACGCGTGGAGCGCGACTTCGCCCAGGCGCTGGTCGATGCGCGACTGGCGTGTGGCTACGGTGCGTGCCACGCCTGTCTAACGCAACTCGGCAACGGGCGCTGGACGCGCGCCTGCGTGCATGGGCCGGTGTTTGATCTGGCGGAGTTAGGGAAGTGAGAGAAGAGAGATCAGGAGATTGGAGATTAAGAGATTAGGGGATTGGAGATTAGGAGATTAGGAGATTGGAGATTAGGAGATTGGAGATTAGGAGATTGGAGATTAGGAGATTGGAGAGCGCTAGCTCAATACGAATACGCACCGGTTATTGGGGGTAAGAGAAGGAGGAGAGGGGAGATAGAGGAGCGTGCTCCATCGTCTCCCCTCCCCTCCTTTTTACTCTTGTTGGGTCACCGTGATGCGCAACGCCGTCTTTGCGCCGGTGACGACGATCAACTCCGGCGAAAGCGCCAACCACTGCGCCAGGGCGGGGTCATCGAGCAGGGCGAAGTAGGCGTCGCTGCCAAACTCGACGGTGGTGAGTTCCATTGCATCGTCATACGCTGTATCGACCCACAGGGCGCGCGTGACGCCGTCGGCGTCAATCAGATAAGTACGCAACATGAAGGTGCGTCCGGCCACGTATCGCAGCTCGCCGGAATTTGCGCTCACAGTCTGCGCCTGTTGCAGAGCGATGCGTTCCTGACTAGCGGCGACGGCGGACGCACCAGCCTCAGGCGCTGCCGCCAGGTCGGTGGCGGCGGCCGCGCCGCGTGAATACAACTCATCGGCATCGATGCGCATTTGGGGTAGGATAATCTCGCCAGCGGGCGTAGTGGGGATCATCTCCGGTTCCAGCACCAGGTAGGAAGTATACGGCGTCACCACACCGTACTGCAAGCTCAAGTCGGTGATCGCCTCGATCAACTCTGGGTCGGGGCCGTTGCGCCGGATTTCGGCAAGCAGATGGCCGATTTTGCGCGTTGCCCATAGCCGCGCCACGAACGGTTCACCGCCCTGCTCCGCCAGTACCCGTTGCGGATAGACGGCCATGCGTTCGGCGCCATTCACCTCCCCCGTGAGCGTAACCTCAACCGCGCCCCCCTGCCGATAGCGCCCCACCACCACCAACTGCTCGCCGGCGAAAAGGTCGGGCAATGGATAGGGAAACACATCATCGATCACAACATCTTCACCGAAGTCGATCTCGATGTCCGACATGACCGGCGTGCTGACTTTTGCGTAGAACGCGCTCACCGCCTCATCGATCGCCTGGTCGGGCGTCACATACTGGCTGAGTCCGCGCAGTTCCGCCGCCAGCGTGTCGAGCAGATCGGTGTTAACATCGTAACCGACGCCAAAGGTGAAGAGGCGCGGCGTGCGATCGGCGGGTAGATTTTGCTGCGCGTTGCGGATGATGGCGTCGGCGTCTGTCTCGCCCTGCGTCGGCTGGCCGTCGGTCAGGAAGAGGATGTAGGCTGGGCGGTCGGCGTCCGGTGCGTCGAGCTGCGCCAGAGCTGCGAGCAGTGCGCGGTTGATGTCGGTCGAGCCGGTGGCGCGCGTGCGCGCCAACCAGGCCAACGCCGCATCTTGCGATTGCGTAGTGACTGGCTGCAGACGGCGCTCCCATTGCGAAACGCCCGTGCTAAAGGTAAGCAGATTGAAACGATCTTGTGGGTTGAGTTGTTCGACGATGGCGCGCACAGCTGCCGTCGCCTGTGCGATCTTCTTGCCCTGCATTGAACCAGAGACATCAAGCACAACGACAATGTCGCGCGCCACAACCTGATCGGCGACGGCGTCCAGCGCAGGCGCCGCCAGCAGCACGAAGAAGCCATCCTCACCCGCCGGCTTGTATGAAAGCAGATTCAACCCGACCAACTCCTGCGCCGCGCCGAAGTAGAGATCGAAGTCGGCGGCGGGTGCTGCGCCATCCGCCGCGTAGGTGATTACGGCGGCGTCATCGGCGGTGCGTTCGATGGTGATCGGGTAGTTTGGGCTGTAGATCGTGCGCAGGCCGGGCAGATCACGCAGTTCGATGCGCAAGTTGACCGCCTGCGCTGTCGCCGCGCCGTAGCCGCGCATGCTCAGCGGATAGTTGAAGCGGTAGAGATCACCCTCGCGCGCGACCGGATGGATGTAGGTCAACGTCACGGTGCGCGTCGCACCGGGTGGAATCGGGAAGACGCTGGTCTGGAAAAGGCCCCGGTCGAGATACTCCAGCAAGGCTGGGTCGCGCTGGCTCCGCACGATCTGTTCGTAGATGCGCCGCGCTTCGTCGCGGTCGAGCAGTCGTCCCTCCAACACCTGACCGTCCACTGTTATCTGGAAGTCGCCGACCGCCGCATCTTTGGGCAGCGGGAAGATGTAGACGCCTTCGGCCACGCTCCCGGATTGGTTGCGCAGCACTTGCGTCACCTGCACCTGGGCGACCTGACCCTCGACCAGTGCGTCGACGGTGTGCTGATCGATCACGATCTGATTGAGCGGCGCCACTTCGATGATCGGCGGGAGCGGCGGCGGCAAGGGGCGCGGCAACGGGAGCGGCGGCTCCAGCGGCTGTGCAGAGAGCGCGCTGGGCGTCAGCATCTGAGCAATGAAGGCGATGAGCAAAATCACGATGAGTCTCTGTCTCACAAGGCGTGTCGGTTGCATCTTGTCCTCCTCGGAAACCATCACTTGGGGCGTTCTGCTGCGGTGACGAGTGTGGGGCGGCAAATGTTCCGCCGCAAGTCATTGCCGCTGGCGCAACAGGCGCCTGTTGCGCCAGCGGCGATGACCTACGAAACAAACTCTGCCCCCAATGGGAACTAGACCCCGCCCCGACAGGGCCGCGCCGGCGCCCCGAAATCGTGCTATACTGGATCATAGAAGGCTCGAAGTGGATGCCTTCATAACGTTGCGAGATGGTGCGGACAAGGCTCCGAGGAGGATGCGATGAGACAGCCATTCAGAGCAGAATTTGTGGCGTGGGGGTCGCGCAGCATCTTCGGCGTGTTGTTCCTCGTGACAGCCGGACAGATGGTGCGCACGATGATGGCCGCGCTGAGCGGTTGGGATGCCCTGGTCGGGATCCTGCTCATGGCGGCGCCGCTGGCGTTGTTTTTTGTAGCGCTCGATGTCCTGATCGAGGCCATCGAGCAGCATCTGATGGCGCGTCACCTGACACGCGGGTTGTCGGCATGGCTGCAGTGGACGCCGCGTGTGGGGGTGATGCTGTTTGCCATCTTCATGAGCGTCTTTGCGTTGGATGTCTTTGGGACGAGCAGCAATCCCTGGGAGATCGCGTTTGGACTGCTGATGCACCTGCTGCCCACCTTCCTGGTGTTGGCGCTGTTGGCGGTGGCATGGCGTTGGCCTTGGGTGGGCGGCGCTGCGTTATTGGCAACGGCGCTGCTCTTCCTCTGGCGCTGGGGTGGCAATTGGGGCGGCGACTGGGTGCTCTCCCTGGTGATGGTGGGCACGCCAGCACTGCTGGGGCTGCTCTTTCTCGCCAACGGCTGGCTACGGCGTGAGCTGAGCAGCGATGAGTTGCAGCCTGCAGCGTAGCGCCAATTTGACGCAGAGACGCAGAGATGCAGAGCAACGCAGAGAGAATCAAGAGAATGCGCAACTAAGGCAAACATTGCAATGCAGTTCCCTTGCATCTCTGCGTCTCCACCATGCTGGCGCACCCCGATGTGCGGGTGTATTGCATGTCCGGGGCGCATAGCCTTCGATTCAAATCGAGGCTGAAAACTGAAGGCGGCTCATGAGGATTCACAAAATAACTCGGCAGCCGCACGTTCTTGCCAGACAGGACAAGGCGGTTGAGAACCGCATCTACGATGACCGAATTATTTGTTAAACTCCATAAGCCGACTGGGCGCCGCCATGCCAGTCCACTTGAGTGGGCTTGAGCTATCAGCCGGTGAATTATGGCATTTAACAAATTGGTTCGGTAATCGTAGGCTCGGCTTCCAGCCGGACGCTTTCGGTCGGCCACGCTGTCACGCCGGAGGCGATGACCTACGGGAGAGGATGCTGCGTGCGTTGATGGCGGCAACATCGACTGCCGAATCATTTTGTTAATCTTCATGATTCACCGATGCGGCGCAATTTGCCCCAAATGTGAACTCCCCCCGATGTGCTCGCCGCTCGTTGTCTCATCCAAAAGATGGTATACTCGCACCATGCGACTGCGAATGTCGGTCAGATCAACCCAGCCGGTGTTGCGAAGCGATGAGAACAGCGACGAAAACATGACCAGCTTACCTTTTTCCTTCGACGGCGTCGCCGACGCCAGCGGCGTTGTGCGGATCACCCGGCGTGTGCCCGTCGGTCCCGTGCGCATCCAGATCACCCACTTTTCGTTGCGCACCCACAACGGCTGCAACAGCCGTAGCCACAATCTGCGCGTGCTGGTGAACAGCGACGAAATCTACCAGGGCGAGATGCACGATTGCGCCGACCTGACGATCAACTCGGCGCGGTCGTGGCGCGGTGTGTTGCGGCTGCAGTTTATTGCCGATGGCTTCGATGCCAGCGAGCCGGTCAACGGCGCCGGCGAAGTCCAGTTCCGCGCGGCATTGTTGTGAGCGCCATCTGATGCACACGTCCGAACACTCCTCCACCATGGCGCCACGTCCACTGCCAGCAGCCGAGCCAGGCAAGGGGCTGCGCGTGCTGGCGGGGCTGGCGCGCACACGCAATCCACTGACTGCGCTGGCGTTGATGCGCGAGTACGTTGGTCAGGCCTTCGAGATTCCGGCGCCGCGTTTTCGCCCTGCCGTCTTCATCGGCCCCGACGCCAACCGCCAGATACTGATTACCGACCGCAACCGGCTGAGTTGGCGCAACGAGAGCGACCCGGTGGTCAAGCTCTTACGTCGCGGCGTCTTGATCGTCGACGGCGAGGAGCACGACCGCTACCGCCAGATCATGGATCCCACGTTGCAGCGACGCCATGTCACCCCGCACATCCCTGCGTTCTGGCGCTACACCGATCAGGTCGCCGCCGACTGGGCCGACGGCTCGACGCAGGATATGCTGATCGAGATGCGCAAAGTGGCGCTGCTGATCCTGATGGGCGCCAGTTTTCACGTCGATTTCACGCCGCACATGGCGCAGCTCTGGCAGCCAATCCTGGATTTGCTCGAGTATATTTCGCCTGGCCTCTGGATTGTATGGCCTGAGGCGCCGACGCGCACCAAACATCGCCGGGCCATCGCCGCAATGGACGACTATCTTTATGCGATCATCCGACAGCGGCGTGCGGAGCTGGCGGCAAGCGGCGTCGCACCTGATCCGTCCGACCTGCTGGGCGCGCTGATCGTGGCGCCGAGGATGACCGATGACCTGATCCGCGACCAGCTGCTAACCATGCTGATCGCAGGGCATGACACGAGCACGGCGCTGTTGGCGTGGGTGCTCTATTTGCTGGGGATGCATCCCGCTACCCTGGCGCAGGTGCAGCAGGAGGTGGACAGAGTCATCGGCAGCGAAGAGGCGCCGCCAACCGCCGATCAACTGAATGAGCTGCACCTGCTCGACCAGGTGATCAAAGAGACGCTGCGCCTTTACCCGCCGATCCACATCGGCAACCGCCGCACCACCGAGGATATGGCGATCTGTGGCTATCACGTGCCGGCAGGGAAACGCGTGATGTACTCGATCTATCTCTCCCATCGTGACAAGGAGTACTGGCGCGACCCAGATCAATTTTGCCCGGCGCGCTTCGAGCGCGGCAACGAAGAAAAGACG
The DNA here is from genome assembly GCA_002391565.1 of Anaerolineales bacterium UBA3905. Taxonomy (GTDB): domain Bacteria; phylum Chloroflexota; class Anaerolineae; order Caldilineales; family Caldilineaceae; genus Caldilinea. Next base: position 820 of record DGFH01000094.1, on the reverse strand, counting down.
CCGCCCTTCACCTATGTGCCCTTTGGGGGCGGGCCACGCACCTGCATCGGCGCCACGTTTGCGCAGGTCGAGGCGCGCGCGGTGCTGGCCCGCCTCTTGCAGCGCTTCGACTTTGAACTGCTCAATGGCGACAAGATTCATCCCCACATGGGCGCCACGCTAGAGCCACGACCGGGCGTGCAGATGCGCGTGCGCAGACGAAGTGCATCATCTCAGCGCTGACTGCCCCTGCTGCAAAAAGCCCAGAGACTTTCCGCAGCAGGGCGCAATTTCAGCACATCACTCCTCGACAGTCGGATAGACTTTGGGGAAGTACTTCCCTTTCAGAATCTCGCCGTCCGCCACTTCGACGTATGCCTTCATCACATGGTTGCCGCTGGCGACGTAGCGCGTCTCGCCAGTCATGTAGTGCAGGGCAACGGCGCGGCGCGGGCGACCACTCTTGTTGGCGTGGCTGCCATGCCAGGTCAGCGCGTGGTGATAGTGCACCTCGCCCTTCTTCACCGGGCAGCGGATGACCTTGATCTCGTGGCCGTCGAACTCGGCCGGCATGTCCTCGTAGTTCTTGAGCGTGTGCAGGAAGTCGATGTTGTTGCCCCACAGGTGCGAGCCGGGCACCATGCTCATGCAGCCGTTGTCCTCGTCGGCGTCGTCGAGCGCCACCCACGCCGTCACCTCGGTCATCGGCTGGATGATGGGCCAGTAGGGCGCGTCCTGATGCCACATGTTTACGCCGCCGATCTGCGCCGGCTTGTACTGAATCTGTTCGGGCCAGATGGGGAGGTCGCTGGCATTCGGTGGCGGCGGCACGCCGGTCGTG
>DGFH01000153.1:12239-50576 GCA_002391565.1 Anaerolineales bacterium UBA3905 | reverse complement strand
GCATAGGCGCGCGGCTTGACGACGTGAACGATAGCAGGCGTCAAGCCGGATATTTCGTGTAGCAATCGAAAGAGCGTAAATGCTATCCCGCCAACGATTTGAACATTTATCACCTGGACGCCGCTCTCGCGCCAGCTGCGCCCGGCGTCGGCGGGGGTGTCCCAGGGGGGAATCAAGATGGTGGGCTGCCAGCCATACGCCGCCAGAACGCGCGCCAGGGGCAGCGTGCGCGCCCAGATCGTAGTCTTCTGTCCCAGTCCGAAGGGGGCGACGAAGCAGATGCGTCGATTCATCGAAGACGTGGCCTCAGTCCGTGGTGATGGCAAGCGGCCAGTCGGGCAGGCAACGCAATTGCGCCAACGCAGTGTCTTCGGCCGCTTGTGGATAGGTTAGCGCATAGCGCGCCGTCAACTGTGGCGCGTACCAGCGATAGATGACAACCAGCGCCACAGCCTGACCCACCCAGCTTTCATTACTCACGCTGGCGGTAAGCAAGGTTTTTTCGATGGCGGCGCGTTGCTCTGCGCTCAGGTACGTATTGAGATGTGATGTGCCTGTTGGGAAGGCAATGCCGTTGAGCGCCAGCATCAGCTCCAGCACGGTGCGGCGTAAGGCGGCGGTCACGTCGGCGGCCAGCAAATGCTCCTGGCGCTGCACCAGGTCGGGCAGACGCGCCAACGTGCGCCAGAATTGCGTCAGCAGTATGTTTACATGCGCAGGATCGGTGGGTTGCAGCGCGTCCGGCCAGATTGGCTGTGTCATGACAAGGATTATACCGCATGCCGGTTTGGCAGCAGAAGGGTAGCGCCGTCACACGGGGGATATGGTAAGCTTGCTATACTGGGGTTGTATGTTGCCAGTCGATCTGTAACAAAGTGCATTCGCCTGATAACGCGCAAGAGGTTGTGGTTGGGCGAGAAATTGCAGGGAAACTAGAGAAAATCATGAGAAACGCAGATCCATTTGCCGATTTGATCCGCTCCATTGAGGAGAATCTGCAACGCGGCGGTGACGATTGGACACCGCCAGACGATGAGCGCCCGGTGCGCCCAATGGCGCCGCGCCCCAGCCGTTGGTGGTTGCTATTGGCGATCCCGTTTGTGATCTTGCTGCTCTTCAACACCATTGTCGGTTTTCTGGCAAACTGGGTATGGCACGCCAGCCTGGGCTACGAGTCGATCCTGTGGACGCGTGTGCTGGCGGCGCTGGGGTTGTTCGTTGCCGGTTTTGGGGTGACCTGGCTCTTTCTCGCCATGAACTTCTGGATTGCGCGGCGCGTGGAGCCGCGCGGTTTAGCGACTTCGCCGCTGACGCAACTTGCCGAGGCTTTCGGCGTGCGCGTATCGATCGTGATTGCGAGCGTCATCACCCTTTTTGCCTTTCTGATGGGCGTCAACATCGCGGGTGAGTGGCCGCAAGTGCTGCTATTCCTGAATCAAAGCGACTTTGGCGTGCGCGATCCGGTCTTTGGGCGGGATGTCAGCTTCTATGTCTTTTCGCTGCCGGTGCTAGAGATGGCGCGCGGTTGGTTGCAAAGTGTGTTGATCGGAGCCATGGTGCTGGTGGTTGCCGTCAATGGCGCCGCAGGATGGCGTAGCGGGCAGGCGCGCACAGGTTTTTTGGTGCATCTGGGTGTATTGGGAGCGCTCTTTCTGACGCTTTTAGGGCTGGGTTATCAGATCGATGCGGCGGAATTGGTCTACAGCGGGCGCGGCGCAGTCTTTGGCGCCGGCTACACCGATGTCAACGCCCAATTGCCGGCGTACAATCTGCTCACCATTGTGACGCTAGCGGCGGCGGCGCTGCTGGTTGTGACAGCTTTCATGCGGCAGGCGTGGCGGGCGATCGTGGCGGTGCTGCTGGTGTGGGTGGGGGTGGCGGTGATTGCCGGCTCGCTCTATCCCTCATTTGTGCAACGCTTCCAGGTCAGTCCGAATGAACTGACGCTAGAACGCCCCTTCATCGAAGATAACATCGAGTTCACACGCCTGGCCTACGATCTGGCGGAGATCGACCTGCGCAGCTACGACGCCTCACAACAGCTGACTCCTGCTGCGCTGTTGGCGGAGCCGGCAACGGTGCGCAATGTGCGGTTATGGGACTATCGCCCATTGCTGCAGACCTATAATCAGGTGCAGGCGCTGCGTCAGTATTATGCTTTCAACGATGTGGATGTGGATCGCTACACCATCGATGGGGAGCGGCGTCAGGTGATGGTTTCGGCGCGCGAACTGGCGCCAGATCGCCTTTCTGAACAGGCGCAAACGTGGGTGAATCGCAAGCTGGTCTACACGCATGGCTATGGCGTGGCGATGTCGCCGGTCGAGCTGGTGACGGCGGACGGGTTGCCTGAATTCTATATCAAAGACTTGCCGCCAATTGGCAACCTTGCCTTGACGGAGCCGCAGCTCTATTTTGGTGAGTTGACCAATGATTACGTTATTGGCCGCACCAGGATGGAGGAGTTTGACTTCCCGCAGGGCAATGGCAATGCTACGACGCGTTTCTCTGCTGACACCGGCATCGACATGAGCTTCTGGAATCGGCTGCTCTTTGCCGTGCGCTTCGCCGACATCAATTTGATCCTCAACCAGGACATCACCGGTGAAAGTCAGTTGTTGTGGCGGCGCAATATCGTCGAGCGCGTGCAGCAGTTGGCGCCTTTCCTGGAACTGGATCAAGACCCGTATATCATTGTTGGCGAGGATGGCCGGCTCTACTGGATGCTAGACGCCTATGTGACGAGCGCACGTTATCCTTACAGCGAGCCATATTTCGACCGTTTCAACTACATTCGCAACCCGGTCAAGATCGTCATCAATGCTTACGATGGGATGCCGACCTTCTACATTGTTGATGCCGAGGAGCCGATCACGGCCGCCTATGCGCGCATCTTCCCGGCGTTGTTTCAGCCATTCGCAGCGATGCCCGAATTCTTGAAGCGTCACATTCGCTACCCGACCGATCTTTTCTCCGTACAGGCAGAGATGTATCGCATGTATCACATGACCAACGCCAACGACTTCTACAACCGCGAGGATGTGTGGGCCTGGCCGGAAGAGGTTTTCTACAACGAACCGCAGCGCATCGAGCCATACTACGTGCTGATGCAATTGCCCGACGCAACGGAGAGCAGTCTTGATTTCATGCAGATTTTACCATACACGCCCGCCAATCGCGAGAACATGATCGCCTGGATGGCTGCGCAAAGCGACCCTGAAAAATACGGTGAGCGCGTGGTTTACAACTTCGGCAAGGACTCGCTCTTCTTTGGCCCCAAACAAATCGAGGCGCGCATCGACCAGGACCCAGTGATCAGCGCCCAACTGAGCCTGTGGAATCAGCAGGGCAGCAGCGTGATTCGCGGCAACCTCCTCGTCATCCCGTTGGGGGATAGCTTGCTCTATGTTGAGCCACTCTATTTGCAGGCGCAGAATGGGCGCATTCCAGAGTTGAAGCGGGTGATTCTGGCGACGTCGGATCGGGTGGTGATGGCTGAGAATCTGGGGTTGGCGTTGGTGCGGCTCTTTGGCGACGGCGTCGTGGCGCGCGCGGGGCTGTCCGATCTGGTGACGGCGGTTCCGGGCGATGGTCTCGCCGCTGCGCCCGCCAACGGACAGGGCGGTGCAGCACCGTCATCCGGCGCTATCGACCTGGCTGGCGCCAGCATCGAGCAATTGATCGTGGCCGCCAATGATCATTACAACGCGGCGCAAGAGCATTTGCGCAATGGCGATTGGGCGGCGTATGGCGCTGAAATGGATGCCCTGCAGGCGACCTTGACGCAGCTCATGCAGTTGACGGGCGGACTGCCCACATCAGCTACGCCTGTTGAGGTTACGCCGACGCCGACTGCCACCGAATGATAGCGCCGCAGGACTTACAAATTTTTTACCACTGGTTCATGTACGACTCATGCGTTGAGGATACCATGCTAACTGTAATCGAATCAGTTAGAACCAGGTGGATGTAGGCAGCTTGTAATGGACTTGCATTCACCCAATCCTGTAATTTAGTTGAGGTGCGTATATGAGTGAACAAGATTTCATGCAGTCGTCATTGCCCGATCAGGGAGCTTCATCTTCGTCACGTCCACCAAAGCGACGCGTACGCCTACTGACTGTCGGCGCCCTATCTGTCGCTGGCGCCGGATTGATCGTCTTCGGGGCATTGGCGGCGCCGTTGGCCTGGCAAACGTTGTCGGCGTCGGCCAATCCGGTGCGCACAACTGTCGCTGCGCCTGCCCTCCAGCTTGATTCCAGTCTGGAAGCGGATCAGAATGCGCTGGCTGCGTTGTATGATGCCGTGGCGCCGTCGGTGGTCAACATCCAGGTGGAAAGCGTCCCTAACACCGCCGATCTGCCCCAGATTCCAGGGTTTCAACTGCCGCAAGGTGACATGCCTCTACAGCAGGGCGAAGGCTCCGGCTTTATCTATGACAATGAAGGACATATCGTCACCAACAACCATGTAGTTGAAGGGGCGCAGAAGGTGATTGTCAACTTCAACAATGGCATGTGGGCGCGCGCCGAAGTCGTCGCCACTGACCCGCAAGCCGATCTGGCCGTCATCAAGGTGACGCCGCCAGCGGGGATGGAGTGGCGGCCGCTGCCGTTGGCGGAGGATAATAGCCTGGACGTCGGCCACATGGTCGTCGCCATCGGCAATCCCTTTGGCTTGCAGGGCACCATGACCACCGGTATTGTCAGTGCGCTGGGGCGTGGCTTCCCGGTGGGCGCCTTTGGCAGCAATCGCTACACTCTGCCTGATGTCATCCAGACGGATGCGGCGATCAACCCGGGCAACTCTGGCGGCCCGCTCGTCAACCTGAAGGGTGAGGTTGTGGGCGTCAACTTTGCCATCGAGTCGCAGACGCGACAGAACTCTGGTGTGGGTTTCACGATTCCGGTTTCGATTGTCAAGCGCGTCGTGCCGGCGCTGATTCAGGATGGCGCGTACAAGTACGCTTACCTGGGGCTGGAAGGCAGCACTATCTCTGCACGGCTGGCTGAGGCGCTCGATCTGCCCGACAACACGCTGGGCGTCTACGTCTCGTCTGTTGTGCCGGGCGGCCCGTCGGAAAAGGGTGGCGTTCAGGGCGGCAATCGCACGGTGACGTTGGCTGATGGCACGGAACTGCGGCAGGGCGGCGACATTGTGACCGCCATCGACAACATGCCGGTTGTGCGCTTCGAGGACCTGGTCTCCTACCTGGTGACCAAAGCAGAGCCGGGACAGACGGTGACGCTCACGTTGCTGCGTGATGGCAAGGAGATCAAGGTCGATGTCACGTTGGGTGAACGCCCGACGCAGACGGTGGCGGCCCAGCGCAGTGAGAATGGGCGCATCAACGCCCGCGCTGCCATCGCCATTGCCGAAGACGCCGTGCGCAGCGACCTGACTGGCGAGATCACGGAGAAGGTGGCGACGCCAGAGCAACGCGACGGTCAGGATGTGTGGGTCGTGGAATTGAACACGGCGACGCAGACGGCCACCGTTGTGATCGACGCTCAGTCGGGCGACGTGCTGGATGTGACCATCCAGTAACTTAGACAACTGAATCTTTCGTTTCACAAAAGATGCCGGGGAGTCTGACTCCCCGGCATCTTTTGTGATCTGACCTCAACGCTAACTCCCTAAAGCCATCGTGCTTGGCACGACATGGCGGTGACGGGATTGTAAGATGGGGCGACTACCGAAAAGGGCATTGATAGGCGTTCACCACCGGCAGGTATACATGTTGCGGGGCAAGTGCGCTGTCACCAGACGCAAGGGCGCTGTGCGCTGGCGCAAGGTTGCGCTGCTCCGCGCGCACAGAGACGCGCCCGCTCGTGATCGTCTGCAACGCTGGCGCCGCCTGCCAATTTGCCACATCGTTGGCATAACGCGTCGGGTCGATGCGCACCAGCGCCAGCCCGTTCTCCGCTACGGAAGGCCACGGCGGCAGATAGCTATAAGCCACCTCGTCGACAAAGGCAAAGTTGACGCTGCCATCCAGTTCCGGCTCCAGCGGTTCGGCCAGGGCTACACGTTCGCCTGTGTTGCTAAGGCCGCTTGCCAGCGGCCCCAAGATGCGCACTGAAGCAGGAATGGCGTACGTCTGGCGAAAGGCGTCCGGCGTTGTCTCGCTCAAGATGATGCGCTCACCAGGCTCCAGGGACATTAACTCCGGGAAAATGAACATATCGCTGTCTTTGCCGCTGCTTTTCTGACCGACAAGTTTCCAGGGGATGGTGGGATGTTCGATGTTGTAAAGTGGTGCGGGGGCGTCGCCAACATTGGCAATGACTACATACTCGCTGCCGCCATTGGCCGGATCGATCATCAACTCCTCGATTTGTACAGCGCTGACACGTACGCCGCAGTTAGAGAAACCAATGGTGGGCGCACCTTCTTGCAACGGGAAGCGTGCAATATTTGCTGCATCGACATACCGAATGAACGAGACATTGCGCGGAGAGGCGCCAAAGAGCATTGCCTCGACGCGCACAGGCGCACCAGTGATAGGATCAGGGCGAAAGAGATAAATGGCGTCGCCGGCTTCGCTCAGACCAAAGCTCCAGTCTCCATCTGTATTTGCAACCACATAGAGTCCATAGCCTGAGATGATTGCATCATCCGGCAGACGCACCCAGTCGCTTTGAGGACGTGCGTCATCATCGGTGAGCCACCAGCCGGAGAGATCAACGGGCGCAGCACCCAGGTTACGCAGTTCCACTGCGTCGACATTAGGAAGATCGGCGTGCGCCAGCACCTCATTGATGACGATGGTGGGGTTGCTCCGCGTCTGTGTCTCTGGCGGCTGTGGCGTGGGGGTGACAGTGATGGGCGCCAACAAGCCAACCAACATGGTCAGCAGAGTTAGAAAGGTGGATGTCGTGTTCATGATCGCTGTGATTGGATGCCTTTCTCGTCGAAATAGACCGTCAGGAGCGCCGTGTCGCGCAAGAAATCGATCTCTTCGACTACATAGCGATGGACGCGGCGCCCGGTGCGGGCGCTCAGGTCTTCTAGCAGCGCCCGCTCATTGTTGGCCTGGATCAACTCGACCTTTTCGTAATGCACAAGCTGAGAGGAGCCATAGCGCGCCAACAGCAGGCGATCCAGGATGACAACAAAGCCAGCCAGCGCGCCGTTGATGATGAGTACGTCGCCGAAAGCAACGCGGGTTGCAACAAAGAGCGCGTTAGCAAAAGGCAACATGATTGCGACATACAGATAGGTCATTTCGCGCACTGGAATGTTGACCGAACGAAAGCGCATGATCGTAAAAACGGCCAACAAGCCAAAGCTGAAACCAAGCGTCAACTGAACATCGCGCAGCAAGCTGGTGACCAGATAGGCCATCACGCTGAAGGTGAAAAAGGTAAAGACATACTCCGGCCGGCTGCGACGCGACGCTGCGTACCCAAGGCCAAAGACAACGATGGCGGTCGCCAACGTCAACGCAAACCCGGGCAGCACCTCGGAGATAAGGTTCATAGTTGTCTATCCTTCGATAAGTGCGCGTAGTCGGCGCAGGAGGGGCTTGAAGCGATTCTGTTTCAATTCAGGATGAAGCATTGCCATCGAGATGCAAAATTTGCTGATATGCTCTGGATGAATTTGTAGACGATGCAACTCGCGCGCCATCGGTGAATCCAAAGAGAATTTTCGTTGTTTGATCTCGACAATTGCCAGACCCGGCAATGCTTCCATCCAGCCATTACAGCCAAACTCCAACCCAAGGTCAATGGTAATCCGTTCCTGGCGCTCGAAATCAGCCAGCGTCATGCGGCGAAAACGGTTCCAGACCACAGGACGGAGCTTGCGTGGATCGAAAGTGATGCTGGCTGGCATCCAGCTGGTGTCCAGGTCGCGCAAATGTTCGATTGGGGCAGGAAGGGTGATGCGGCTTTTGATGGTGCGTTCGCGATTAGTCTTCTCTTTGACTTCCAGGAAAATCAATTGACTATCGATATACCAACGCCAGCGCACTTTATGGCGCACGCGTAGGCCGTTGTGATGGGCATGATACATGGCGAAGTCAGGGGTGTCGAAGTAGGTCGTGTAATATTGACCAGGACGCACACCGTTGATCTCCAGAACGCGATAGTGGTCGTGTATGCGCGCCATGATCTGGGCAAGCTGGCGCGCATGCAGCACGAATTTCACATCGAGGCGATCGAGCAGAGCAAGCGTTTTGATCTCGGCAAGTGAGATGGCTGGCATTTGCTCTGCTGTACAAAGGACTTGTTGCAAGAAATCCGTCATTCAAGACCCTGTGTTGTGTCTTTAAGCGGCGCCGCATAGAAATCGTGCGGCAGGCGTGCATCGACCAGGTCGGCGCCGGTCAGGTCGGCGCCGGCCAGGTTCGCCCCGGTCAGGTCGGCGCTGCGCAAGATAGCTCCGCGCAGGTTTGCGTTGCGTAAGTCAGCGCGACGCAAAACGGCATTTTCGAAATCTGCATCGACCAGTGAGGCGTTGACCAGTGTTGCCCGTTCCAATAGCGCCCCACTCAGGTTGGCAACGCGCGCATCGACGCCCGTCAGGTTGGCTTCGCGGAAGTCAGCTTGCCGTAAATCGGCGCTGCGCAGGACAGCATTGGTTAAGTTCGCATAGCGAAAATCCGCCGCATCCACTACAGCGTTCGAGAAATCTGCCTCCTGCAAATTCGCGTTGCGCAATGAAGCCTCCGACAGCCGGGCCATCAATAGGGTCGCTCGCTGGAGATTGGCATCATTCAAATTGGCGCCCGCCAGATTGACACGGTTGAGATCGGCGCGCGTCAGGTCGCGCCCACTCAGGTCAACTTGGGCGCAATAAGGCTGGCAGGCCAGCGCGGGCTGTGGATTGACCGGATAGACCTCCCAGGCCAGCCAGATCAAGGCAGTTGCGGCAATCAGTGCAATGGCATAGAACGCCAGGTTAGGCATGCGCGTCATACGACGCGTTAATGTACCACAGCTTCCCAAAAGTGGCGATTCCTGGCAACAGTGTATTGGCAGCAACACCACCCTTACCACAAAACATTGCATCAATTGCCAGATGCTGATGTTATGCGCCAGTCCTATACTGGAAGGCAATGGGTGTTTTATGCCAGAACATGCACCCTCATTTGAATTCCGTCCAGAGAGGTGGCGACGATGCTACACCGAATTGATATGCGAGTAAATACCGAGAGATGTCGATCCATTGCGTTGATGGTGGTGCGTGTTGGTTTGTTGATCGCTCTGGTTGGCGGATTGTGGCCGCCTATTGCCGTGCAGGCGCAAAGCGATTTCACCTTCCCGGTTGCGATTACCTTCAAGGATGCCAGCGCCCCAGGGTGGGTGTTAGGCGGTGCGGCAAGGTTAACCAGCGGCGTCGCCGATCCGGTGGGCGATGGCTGGCTGCGTTTGACCAGCAACGATTTTAACCAGGCGGGCTATGCCTATTACAACACGCCGATCCCCACCGGGCGTGGGTTGGTGGTGACTTTCGACTATGCAGCGTGGGGAGGCACTGGCGCCGACGGACTTTCTTTCTTCCTCTTCGACGGCGCCACGCCCACTTTCAAGGTAGGTGCATCCGGCGGTTCGCTGGGGTTTGCTCAAAAGATCGGCGTCAATGGATTGAGTGGTGGTTATCTTGGGTTGGGGCTGGATGAGTTTGGCAACTATTCCAACCCCACCGAGGGGCGCGTGGGCGGTACGACCTTCACACCCAATGCCGTAGCCGTGCGCGGTCCCGGCGTCGGCACGACGGGTTATGACTATCTCGCAGGCACGACGCGCCTTGATCGTGCGCCGTGGAACCTACCCAGGCTGGACTGCCCCAACTATGTAGCAGGCTGTGGCAATGGTGCAACGCGCCCGTCCGACGCCTTCTACTTCCGGCAAGTGCAGATTGTCGTCACACCGGTCGGCGCCGCTTATCAGGTCAGGGTTGCCATGAAATTTAGCAAGTATGACGCGGCCTGGACGCCGCTCTTTGGGCCGTTCACGATGCCCACCTCGGCCCCTGGCACGCTGAAGATGGGCTTCGCCGCCTCAACCGGTGGTGCGTATAACTTTCACGAAATCCGTAACCTGAATGTTACGCAGCAGGTGCCCGATCTCACGGCCACCAAGTCGGTGCAAAATGTCACCACCGGCGGCGGCAGCGTCGCGCCTGGCGAAGAACTGCTTTACAGCGTCGTGCTAAACAACAACACCAATTCAGCGATATCTGGAGTGACGTTTACTGATACGCTTCCGGCAAACACGACCTATGTCGCCAACAGTATCAGCATTCCTTACGGCGCAACGTTGCATGCGACCGACCCCATCTCGATCACCAATATCACCGTGCCGGCAGCTGGTCAGGCGGCTATCTCGTTTAAGGTGCGCGTGGTCAACCCGATCCCGCCTGGCGTCACCCAGATCAGCAATCAGGGTGCATACACCTACGGCGCCGTGAGCGCCCTCACCGACGGTGACATGCAGACCGAAGGTGCGCAGCCGACGCTCATCAGCGTCACAGCTGGCCCGAACTTCGACACTTCAACGAAGACGGTGAGTTATGAAGACCTGGACGGGAATGGGGCAGTTTCGCCAGGGGATCGCCTGACGTATCGGGTGACGCTGCCTAACACCGGCAACCAAAATGCGCCGACGGTCACCTTTGCTGATGTGATTCCGTCCAACACGACCTATGTGGCGAATAGCGCCAGCGTCTCAGGCGGCGCCGTCAGTTACAACAGTACGACTCGGACGCTGAACTGGACGGTGAGCGTTGCGGCTGGCAACCAGGCGACGCTCGAATTCAAAGTCACGGTCAACAGCGGCGTCAAAATTCGCGATGTCATCTCGAACCAGGGCACGCTCACGTACAACGGCGTCAATGTGCTCACTGACGCCGATCTGACGACGCCTGGTAAACAGCCAACGCAGATTCTGGCGGGCGGCGGCGCCACGCTCACTGCCACCAAATTTGCCGAGGTGGTGGGCGGCGGCCCGCTACAGCCTGGCGGTCAGATTCGCTACACCATTCTACTTACCAATACCGGCAGCTACCCGGTTGCCAACGCCACTTTCGCCGACACAATCCCGGCGCACACGACCTACGTCAGCGCATCAACCGACAATGGCGTCGCCGTTTATAGCGCGCCTGCGCTCAGTGTGACCGGCATTAACCTGGCGAGTGGTGCACGCGCCACCATTCAGCTGACCGTGCAACTCGACAATCCGCTGACCGGCGTCACCCAGATCAGCAACCAGGGAGTGGTCAGTTACGACTCGAACCAGGGCGGCGTCAACAACACCATGTTGCAGACGGATGGCGACCCGGCTACACCCGGACAACAGCCAACCTACACGGCGATTCCACACACCGACCTGGCGCTCACAAAGCTGGTGAATGATAACCGCCCTACCGAGGCTGGGAGCGTGGTCTACACGGTGCGCGTGGTCAATCAGGGGCCAGCGTCGGCAGATAATGTGACTGTGACCGATGCCGTGCCTGCCGGTTTGACGCTGAGCGCAGCCTCTGTCACCACAGGCGCCTACACACCACCGACGTGGTTTGTCGGTTCACTCGCCAACGGCGCCGACGCTACCCTGATGCTGACGGCGACGGTGAATTTGGGGCAGGGCGGGCGCACGCTCACCAACACAGCCAGCGTCGCTTCGGCGCTGTATGACGCCAACCCCGGCGACAACACGGCCAGCGCTGGCCTGATGGCACAGACGACGACGCTCTCTGGCACAGTGACCGATGCGAGCAGCGGCGCCCCGTTGGTTGGCGTCACGCTGATGATTACAGATAGCCTGGGCAACACATGTACGGCGACAACCGCCGCCGGTGGTGCGTACCTGGTGACGAGTGGGCAGAACGGTTGTTTGCTGGCGCCCGGTGTGGCGACTGTCGGCGCCGTGGGCGGCGCCCCGGCGGGCTATCTGCTGCGTACAGCGCCGGCAATCATCGTGGCGGGTGCGGCTAACATCGGCAACCTGACGCTGGTGCAACCGAGTCTCAGCGGCTTCGTCACCGATCTGGGCAGCGGCGTGCCGCTAGTCGGCGCCGTGGTGACAATGACACAGGGCAGCGAAGTATGCACCACCACTGTTGCCGAGGGTGGCCTTTATCGCTTTGTCGCAGGGGTCGGCTGCGCCCTGGCGCCCGGCCCGGCAACGGTGGTTGCTTCCCTCAGGGGCTACCAAAACGCCACGGCGACGCCTACGATCCTGGACACAGGCCCGACGTTTCAGAACCTGGCGCCTGGCACAGCGGACTTACTCATCTTGAAAGATGACGGCAAAAACACGGCGGCGCCAGGAGAACTGCTCGACTACGTGATTACCTTGATCAACCAGGGCAGCATCACGGGCGCTGGCGTCATCGTCACCGACACCCTGCCCGCCTATCTTGAGTATGTTGCCAGCAGCCCGCCTGCCAGCAACCCGGCTGCGGGCATTTACGTCTGGACGCCGGCGGACATTGCGCCGGGTGAGATTGTGTCGTTCACGTTGCAGGCGCGTGTGGCGATTTCACTGCCCGATGGTGTCATCGGGCTGAGTAATTACGCCAACCTGACGGCAACTAGCCCGGACCGCGACCGCACCAATAACGAGGTCGCCGACGTCGACACCGTGACGGCGCACCCTGATCTGACGCTATTCAAGAGCGCCACCGCCGACTCATCGCCCATTGGCGCCGGGCAGATGATTACCTACACCTACATTGGCGACAACCGAGGCAGCGCGTTTGCCACGAGTGTGCGCATCACCGACACCCTGGATGTCAACACCACCTATGTGGACGGCTCGGCGGTGCTGGTGGTGGGGGCGACAACCTGGCCGCTTACGGCAACGTATGTCAGTGCGCTGCATCAGTTATTGTTGGAACTGCCTGACATGCCACCCGGCGCCGAGGGCTATCTGCGTTACCGGGCGATGGTGGCTGACATCTTGCCGCCCGGCGTCACCGCTGTGACGAATACCGCTGAGGTGACTAGCGATCAGGTCGATCTGAACCCGCGTAACAACCAGTCAACAGTGGTGCTGAGTGCACTGCCCGGAGCCAACATCTACGTACAGAAGACGGCGCTGGCGGCCAGCGTCCCGGTGCTCCCTGGTAATGAGATTCTCTATCGTTTGCGTTACGGCAACCTGTCCAGCGGCATCGCCACCGATGTGGTGTTGACTGACGTGATCCCTATCAACACCGGTTACGTCGCCGGCAGCCTTTACCTGGATGGCGTCAACCTGAGCGATGCAGCCGGCGATGATGCCGGCGCATATGTGAACGCCAGCCGTATGCTCAGCATCACTCTGGGCGATCTGGCAGGCGGCGCCAGCGGGGTCGTCACCTTCACCGTGCGCGTGGATGATGTCCTGCCCGCCGGCGTCACCACGATCGACAACACCGCCGCCATCACCGCCACAGTTGCAGACCCGGCGCCTGGCGACAACATGGCGACTGCAATGCTGGATGTAGCTGCGCAGCCCGACCTGTCTATTATCAAGCAAGATGGTGTGAGCCAGGTGCAGGCGGGCGAGTGGCTAACGTACACCATCGCTTACTCCAACACCGGCTCTCAAGTCGCCACCGGTGTACAGATCACCGATACGCTGCTGGCGGGGCTTGAGTACATCGGCGCGACGCCGCCGGGCAGCTACGACAGCGGCGCCAATACCATCGTCTGGACGATCGGAGCGCTGCCTGTCAACGATATGCGCACCCTGACGGTGACGGCGCAGGTTAAGGCAGATGCACAACCCGGCTCCGTGGTCGCCAATCGCGTGATGATCACCGACGACGGCGCCAACGGCGCGGATGTCAACCCGGCAGGCAATATCTTCACCGACAGCGACGTGGTGATCGCACCCTACATCGCGCTGGAAAAACACGCAGCTGGCCCGGTCTATGTCGGTCAACCCCTGACTTACACAATCGAAGGCTACAATTCCCAGTACGGCATAGCCTACAATGTGGTGGTCACCGATGTGTTGCCTGCCAACACGATGCTTGTTCCGGGCAGCGTCAGTCCTGGCGGCGTGGTGAATGGCAACGTCATTACCTGGGACATGGGCGACGTAGCGCCAGGCGTCACGGGCACACTGAGCTTCGCCGTGATTCCGCAGCCCGGCGCTGGCGGCATGACGCAGACGCTGCCCACCCTCACTACCGAGTCGATCAGCGGCGCCGTGACGATCACTAGCAGCACAATTGCACCATCGACTGGAAGCCGCCCCTGGTGCGACTTTGACGGCTGTGCTTCCTTCCGGGGCGTCTACCAAGGCGAAAATGGCTTACCGTCCGCTGGTTGGAACGACAACCCTCGTTTGACGCCATTCAATGACGCAGGTTGGACACAACCTGTCGCCGCCAGCGATCTGGAGTCTATGTACTGGCTCAATCCTGCTGAATTATCGGCTCAGTGGGTGACAATGCACACGGATGCGGAGACGATGGGCAACTTCTCTTTCTTCCGCCAGAATTTTTGCATGCCACTTAACGCCACCGGATTAGACGCCAGCATCCAGCTCGCCGGAGACGATGTCGCCGATATCTATCTCAACGGCGTCTATTTGGGACAGGAAGTTGGCGCCGGTGCAGCGGATGCTTTTGACGCCGGCGCCGGTGTGCAGCCAGGCATCAACCTGCTGAGTGTGCAGTTGTTGAACAACCGACACGGTGGACATGACAAGTTTGATAGCGGTGACCATAGCGGCTTAATCTTCAACATGCAGGCGACCTACACCGGGTTGCGACCTTTTGCAGCTGCGCCTTCGAGCACACTGGCGAATCAACCTGTACTTTTCACCATCGCTGAGGAAGCGTTGGATGGCCGCGCCCCGTACAGCTACACCATCGACTTCGGCGACAGCGTCAGCATTGGCTATCAGACTGGCGTCAGCTTTGTTCACACTTACACAAACGCTGGCGTCTACACTGTCACCGTCACCGCGCGTTCGCAGGATGGTTGCACTGGCCGTGACCAGCTTGTCGTCACCGTGCTGCCGGAGGAGGTCAATCTACTCGCCAACCCGGTGCTAGCGACTTATCGCGATGGGCTCGGACGCGCGTTTGCCGCAACGGGCGGCGCCGGCGTCGAACTGCGGCCCGCCGCCGACTTGAGCATCCTCAAGACGGTTCCCACTGGTAGTCGTGTGCCCGGTCAAACCGTGACCTACCAGATCACTGTGACCAATTATGGGCCGAGTAACGTCATGGGCGCCACTGTCACAGATACGATGCCGGTGACGTTGACCGGTGTGACCTGGAGTTGTCAGGCCAGCGCAGGCTCGTTATGTACATCTAGCGGCAGCGACGATCTTGTCGATACGGTGAACATCCTGGCGGGCGGTGTGCTAACCTACGTTGTCACCGGGATGTTGCCGCCCGACGTCACAGGTTTACTGGAGAACAGCGCCGGCGTGACTGCGCCGGGCGGCGTCGCCGATCTGGCGCCCAATAACAATCTCAGCACCGATAGTGGTGAACTGACGCCAAGCGCGGAGTTGATCGTCAGCAAATATAGCACTCCGAATCCCGGTCTGGCGCCGGGCTATCCGGTGCACTACATTATCCGGGTGGAAAATGCTGGCCCAAGCGCTGCGGCCGGCGTCCTGGTGACGGATACTTTCCCGACAACCATCACGGGCGTAACGTGGAGGTGCCTTGCCAGTAGCGGCTCGTCTTGCACGCCTGTCGGCAACGGTGATCTGACCGACACAGCCACGATCCTGGTCGGCGGCGTCCTCACCTACACGGTGACAGGCAGCGTCGATCCAGGCGCCCCGGTGGGAACAGTGCTTGAGAACATGGCTGTGGCACGTTTTGCCGGCGTTCCCATTGAGGCAACTGACGCCAATACGCTGGTGGCGCCCACAACGTTGGTTGCCAGCAAGGTGGCGCTCGATAACACCGATACGGCGTCATCGCTTGCGCCTTACAATGATCTGGACGGCAACGGCGGCGTTTCACCCGGCGATATACTCAAATACCGCGTGGTGATCACGACCGGTCCGGCAACTGCTTACGATGTGGTTCTTGACGATCGCTTGGATGCGCACACGCAATTGCGCACCGGCACAGTGACGTGCAACCCGGCGTGCAACATTCTCAGGGGCAACCAGGCGTCTGACGATATGGTCAGCGTGCACTTTGCCAGCCTTGCCGCCCACAGCACAGCTATCATCGAATACGAAGTCACGGTCGACAATGTGCTGCCCTTCCAGCTTGCCGCCATCGCCAACCAGGGGCTGGTGGCAAGCGCCAACGCACCTGCCGTCGCCACCGACGATCCGGCAACCGGCGAGCCCAATGATCCCACGATCGTGCTGTTGACCATGGGCGCGCTGCGCGGCGTAGTGTGGGCGGATGATGGCGACGGCATGATCGGGAGCGGCGAACCGCCGTTGCCCGATGTCACCGTCACGCTTTACTACACTGATGTCAATGGCAATCCCCAGAGCGTTGGCGTCAATACCGACGTCAGCGGCGCCTACACCTTCACCGTACTGGCGGCCGGCGACTATCACATCGGCGTTGCCGTGCGCGAGGGCTTCCGTTACGGCGTCATCTGGGGCGCAGATAAGGACAACAAGATCGATCCGGCCAATGGCCTGACGCCAGTGATCACACTGGCGGCCAATCAACAACTTGCCAACGTGAGCGCCGGGCAACTTTCTGTGCTGGCGTTTGGCTATCTGCCCGCCAGCTTTGCCAACACGACCCTGGCGCAGAATGGCGCGCGCCACATCGTGCCCGATGCGGTGGACGCGCGTCTGTACCTGGGCAGTGGCATCGTGACCGGGGTGGATGGTGTTGAAAGCCCCACCGCCAGTGGCCCAGGCGATGGCATCGTGCGTGCGTTCGTCCCGAGGTGGAAGCCAGGCGCGACTGGCGTGCTCACGGTGACCGCCAGTGGCGCTGGCGTCTTATGGGGCTGGTTCGATTGGGACGCCAGCGGTCACTTCGAGGCCGACGAAGGACAGGAGCTAGGCGCTGTGATCACCGGCACGCAAACGGTGGATGTTGTCGTGGGCGCTGCCTACTCGGAAGCCAACCCGCTCTTTGCCCGCTTCCGCCTTTACACTGCCGCCTATGGCCTGGAAATTCAGGCTGCGGCCAGCGTCTACAATGGCGAGGTGGAGGACTACGGCTGGTTTGCGGTTCACGGCGTCGTCTTCGAAGATGTCAACGGCAATGGCGTGTGGGATGCAGGCGAAGGTGCGCCAGCCGGGGCGACGGTCGTCATCACCGACAGCCGCGGCGTGGTGCAGCAGATGGCGCCTGACGCTTCTGGCGTTTACACGGCGCCGTTGCGTGCTGGCGTCGCCACAGTGGAAGTGCGCACGCCGCCGCACTATGTACAGATTGCCGGCGTAAATCCCCAGACGATCACCGTCGGAATCGCCAACGATGTAGGGAGCGACGGCTATCTGGCGCCCCCAATGATTACAGGCGCCGTCTACGATGACAGGAATTTCAATGGCGCCTACGATATCGGTGAACCAGGTTTGCCGGGCGTAACTTTGACCACCGGCGTTGTAAGTACAACCACCGACGCCAGCGGCGCCTACACCTTTACGCTCACACCAGGAACATACACGATTACAGCGACGAACCTGATTGGCTATGTCAGCACCGGCGATGTCAGTCCGCCCAACGACGATGTAATCCCGGGCATCATACTTGTCTCTGGGCAGAAGGTCACCGGTCAAAACTTCTTCGACACTTTGCCGGCAGACTTGTCGCTTACCAAAACTGCCAGCAACCTGACGCCGCAAGTGGGTGATGTCATCACCTTCCTGGTGACTGTCACCAATACCGGGCCAGGCGCCGCCAGCGGTGTAATCGTTAGCGATGTCATGCCGATCGGTTACAGTTATCTCGGCAGCTTTGCCAGCACGGGCAGCTTCGACGCTGGGCGCTGGATGGTGGGCAATCTGCCGGCGCCTGGACAGGCAACGCTGTTCATCACGGCGACAGTGAAGGCAAGCGGCGGTTACAGTAATTACGCCGAGATTGCCACCTGCGATCAGTACGACCCGGATTCGACGCCCGGCGACCACAGCACCGATCAGGATGACGACGACAGCGCAACGCCGACGCCACGAGCCGTCGCCGATCTGAGCATCAGCAAGGTGAGCACACCCAGACCATTTATGCCGGGCGCCGCCATTACCTACACGATCGTGGTCACCAACGCCGGCCCCAGTAGCGTCACTGCGCTTACCGTGACGGAGCAGGCGCCGGACGCCTTGTCGGACATCGTTTACAGCCCCAGCGCCGGACTCTACGATGGCAGTAGTGGGGCATGGAATGGGGTGACGTTGGCGCCCGGCGGACAAATCATATTAACCGTCACCGGCGTCGTCAGCCGCACACACCAAAGCGACCTGATCAATCTGGCGACCGTGGCGCCATTCGACGCCATCGACCCGGAAGCTGGCAATAACCAGGCCATCGATGTCAACACGCCAGCGCCTGGCAGCGTCATGGGCAGCGTCTATCATGATGTCAATGGCAACAGTGGGCGCGACGCTGGCGAACCAGGGCTGGCGCAGGTGACAGTCATCATTACCGACAGTCTGGGCGTCACCCACACCACGACGACAGATGCAAACGGGGTCTACACGGTGACATTGCCCTTTGGCATTGCCATTGTGGACATCGACGATGCTACGCTGCCCTTCGGAGCAGTTCACACCGGCGGCGCTGATCCCAGCCCGGTGACGGTGGTGAGTGGTCTCACCGATGCTGGTGCGGTGGGCTTCTGGCTGCCAGCCACGCGTTTCGACCCGGCGCTGCGCGTCATGCCGGATATGGCTGGGCTGCCAGCTCTTGTTGAAGGCAATGATATCCGGTTTATCATCGAGCTCTACAATCAGGGCACGATGCCAGTGCAGAATCTCACCCTGGTAGACTATCTGCCGCCAGGCATGATGCTTAGCCCCAATGAGGGCAACGGCTGGCAGGCGACAGGCAACATGGCGACATTGCGCGTGACTGGGCCGATCTTGCCCGGCCAGATGATGACAACGACTATCACCTTGCGCGTGGGCGATGCCTATGATCAGGTCATCAATGCCGTCGAGATCGTGAGCGCACAGGATGGCGATGGCGTGGTGCAAGCCGACGCCGACGCCGTCAACGACGCCGTAAATGGCAACGATCCTGTGATCGATGATGCCCTGGATGGCAACGGCAGCGACGACGAGGACGACCATGACATCGCCAGCTTCTTTGTGGAGCGCGTCGATGTCGCCCTGACGAAACAGTTGGCAGAGGGACAGCCCGCCCTTGTGCGGGCAGGCGATGATGTGCGCTTTACGCTGACGATCACCAATCAAGGCAGCGTAACGCTGGGCGTAGTCGTCGTCTGTGATCACATTCCAACAGGTTTTGTCCTTAGTCCAAACGACTCGAACGGCTGGGAGATCGATGCCGACGGCGCGGCTACGAAAACTCTCCAGACGCCCCTGTCTGCCGGTCAGTCGATCACGGTCGAAATCATATTGCGTGTGGTGCAGCAGATGGAGGGTTCGGCGCGCAACTGGGCGGAGATCGTGGCGATCCGCGACCCGGAAGGCAACGATCTGACCGACGCCGATTCGACGCCCAATAATGGCGACTTGCCGGAAGATGACAGCGGCGGCGCCGATTTTGTTGTCGCACCAGCGCCGACGGTGATCCAATTGGCGACCTTCGAGGTCAGCGGGGAACAAGGCGCCGCCAATCTGCGCTGGAGCACCGCCGATGAAAACGGAGTGCAAGGCTTCCTGCTCTATCGCAGCACGGACGAAGAATTGAGTCACGCTGAGCAAGTGACGTCATCACTTATCCCGGCTGTTGGTGCACCTGCCCAATATACAGTTGTCGATGTTGGCGTCACGATGGGGCAAAGCTACTGGTATTGGCTGGCGTTCGTCCTTACCTCCGATCGAATCGATTACTATGGGCCACGCCACTTCGTGTTAGCGCCGACAGGGGGAGACCTGCTCTATCTGCCTGTAGTAGTTCGCTAAGAACCTACTCACCATCTTCCCGGAAGTTCCACAACTTCCGGGAAGATGGACAGCTAACCAGACGCCTGCTATTGTTGGAACGAAGGATGGCAATTCGAGGCTCTGCCAGACAAAAGGCGCCCATGGCGCGGCTGTCGTCACCGTTTGCGTATACAGCGGCGCACCTTCTAACGCAATCGTACAGCGCACCGGCGTGGGATTTGTCAGTGTAACCACGCCCCCATTAACCACTGCAGCCACCGGCTGCAACGCCTGCCCCAGGGACGCATTGGCGGGCACAGCGATCCCGCGCGCCGACGCATCGTGATCGACCTGCGGCAATTCATAGGCTCCCATATCCGGCTGCCAGTCGCGCACGCGCCCCTGCAGGTCAATGACAATCGGATTGGGGTAATTGGCGCTGCCAGCGTTGACCGCCGGCGAATTGGCTCGAAGCTCATAGTCGCCATTGTCTGCGTCTACAAACTGTGGGTCGGCGTTGAGGTTGCCCTTTCCTTCATAGCCACCCTCTACCAACGTGTAGCGTACGTCGACGCTGCTCTGCCCATCTAAACCGATCGACCATTCCGTGCCGTAGATGATGCTGTTGAGGATTTGGAGGAGTGCGCCTTCGGGTGCATTGACCAGCACGCCGCCATCAGCATGGGCGATCGTGCTGTGGGTGATCGTAACCGCCGCATTGGTGTGCACAGCCATCTCACCCCGATTGTCCACCACCACGCTGTTGATGAGGGTGAGCGGCGTGGTGTGGCTACGAATGCCGGCGGCGCCGCCGGGCCGCATACCTAGTGTATTGCTGACGATACGGCTGTTTTCAATTATCAGGGCAGGCCCATGGAAAGCAAGCACTCCTGCGCCAGCCTGGCTGTCTTCAGTGCCGTCGGCGTAATTGTGGTGGATATAACAGTTGCGAATTGTCACCATGCTGTCGTTCGTCAGCACGCCCCCGACGAACTTGCCGCCGCCACCAGTCAAGGTCAGGCCATCGAGCACCACCTCGGCGTCGGAGTTCACCACCTCCACCACAGGATGATGCACAGTTTGCCTGGCTATCTGGGTCGCACCATTGATGATCGTTTCGTACTCATTAGGGGCGCGGCTCCAGTCAGCGGGGTTGTATCCGCCCATCAAGGTCACGCTGATTGGGATGGTTACATTTTCTGTGTAAGTGCCTGCGGCAATTCGAATCGTATCGCCTGCCGTTGCGCGGTTAGCAATCGTATACTGCACACTCTGGCAGGGGGTCTCCACGCTACCACAAGCGTCATTGTCTTGACCTGAAGCACTACTCACGTAGAATGACATTGAGTCCGCCTGAGCATGATGGATTGGTCTCAAAATCCAGCCTAATATGATGAGAAGCACACCTGTCAGGAGTAAAACCATGAAGTTGGCTGGCTGTGGCCGCCTACCAACGGCGAACTGAGAGAGACGCTGCATACCATGTTCCTTTCTGCACAAGCACAAGGAATGAGCAAGAGAACAAGGAATCGAGTGCTTGTGGTCACCAGCAACGACGAATGATCACAAAGCACCTTTGCAGACTAAAGGAGGTGTAACTTCGAGGTATATCGTGAGGTGTGAAAGGTGAAGGAGATGGAGGGGATTTGCACTAATTTTTGTTTACAATATAGCAAGTATCTGTTCTTGCGCAGTTCTGACCGCTGGGCTACATGCCCTCACTCAATCGAAGAAGGCGCCTTCGCACCGATAGACGCCACTGGCTGGCGGTTGACCTTCCCGGAAGCTCAATGCACATTAACAAATAGATTCGGTAATCGTAGATGCGGTTCTCAACCGCATTTTCCTGTCTGGCGAGAATGTGCGGCTAAGAGCCGCGCCTACTTTGATTACCGGGTTATTTTGTTAATTCTCATAAAGCTTCCGGGAAGGTAGGCTGAATGCGAAAGGCGGGTGACGCAGGTTACCGCACGATCACCGGCAGATAGACCTTCGGCTGTGGCGCGCGCTGCGGCCCCATCAGCGCGTAGGGCGTCAGGTGGCAAATGTTCACGCTGAGCTGGTTCGTCGCTGGCTGGCGGTCGTAGGTCGAGGTGGGCGTGCAAGTTGTGGCTGCGTCCGCCCATGCCGTTCCATTCCAATCGTGTAGCGTCAATGTGTTCTCATCGAGTCCGGCGATGGCGGCGTCGCTGTAATGCACCGTCACGCGCACGGGCTGCTGGAAGGTGAAGTTCTGCTGCTGTACGCCGCCGACAAAGGCGTTGAGCAGGAACGCCAGCCCACCGAACCCCATGCCCTCCGGCGCGGCGTTGACCGGCATCGGCAGCGGCTGCAGCGCCAGCGTGACATCCGCCGCCACTGCGCCGGCGGGAACGGTTACGCTCACGTCGCCGGTGTGGAGCGCGCCGCCGCCCGCCGGGGTGATCGCCGCCTCGGTGCTGGGGCCGGCGCAGGGCGAGAACTCCGACGTGTTGCGGTTCGGGTCGGTGGCGGTGACGGTGAAGCTGACCGGGCTGGTGACCGTCGCCGTCGGGACGTAGGTGAAGCTGGCCCAGCCGTTGGCGTCGGTCGTCACCTCGATGCTGCCCAGCGGCGTCTCGCCTTCGCCAAAGCCAGACGGGTTGCACTGGCGGTTGGCATAGAAGTCGAGGCGGAAGGTCGTGGTGCGTGTGCTTTCCAGCGTACCTTTGAGTGTAGCCGTCTCCCCGACGACCTGCACCGACGCCAGCAGCGGGAAGTTTTGCAGCAAGTTGGGGCCGACATCGGGGTCGAGCGCGTCGTTGAGGGTGACGCCGTTTTCGCCCAGGTCGATGCCCAGCCCGCTGTTGCGGAAGATGCGATTCTGCCAGATGGCGTTGTTCAGCCCCGCTGCCACATAGACGCCGTCGCCGCCGTTGCGCGCAATGACGTTGCCGTGCGCAGCCAGCGCCGCGCCGACCGTGTTGCTGTTGGCGCCGCCGCTGATGTAGACGCCGTGGCCGCTGTTCGCGATGGCTGTCGACGCGTCCGCCAGCACGCCGATGTAGTTGCCCGCCACGATGTTGTTGATCGTGCCGGCGCCGTCGATCTGCACGCCGTCGCTACCGTTGCCGACGATGACGTTGGCGTCATTGTCGCCGTCCACCCCGCCGCCGACGGTGTTGGAGGACGCGCCGTCCGCCACGCGCACGCCGTCGCCGTCGTTGGGCAGCGGTGCGTTGGTCATGATGTTGAGACCGATGGTGTTGCCTGCCACCGTGTTGTTCTGTGCGCCCTCGCCGGTGATCTGCACGCCGTTGCCCGTGTTGCCACTGATGATATTGCCACCTTCTGCCGTGACGCTCCCGACCGTGTTGCGACTGGCGCCGCCATCGATGCGCACACCGTCGCCGCCATTGGGCAGGGCGGCAGTGTTGGCGTCATTGACGCCGATGCGGTTGCCGTCGACAGTGTTGTTCTGTGCATTGCCGGTCATGTGGACGCCATGACCCTGGTTGCCGCTGATCAGGTTGCCATTGTCGCCATTGCCGCCGATGGTGTTGTCGCGCGCACCGTCAAGCGTCACGCCAGCAGCGGTGTTTGCTATCGCTGCCGCGCCGCTGCCGGCGACGCCAATCTGGTTGCGGACTACGACGTTGCCGGCGGCGTTTCCGCCATGAATCATCACGCCGCTGGCGCCGTTGCCGCTGATCAGATTGTCATCGATCATATTGGCCGGCGCCTGTTCGATCCAGATGCCGTGCCGGGCATTGCCGATGGCCCATGTGCCGGTTGGGTCAATTCCGATCGTGTTGGCAATGACAAAATTGCCAGTGGCGCCGGCGCCATTGAGCACAACACCGTCGCCGCTGGTCAGCGCCGCCGCCTGCGCACCCGCTGCTCCGTTGCCGCCGATCACATTGTGGGCAATCACATTGGTGGGGGCATTATCCACGATGACGCCGTACTCACTGTTGGGGGCGGCGGTGGCGCCTGCCGGGTTGACACCGACGAAGTTACCCTTGACCTGATTGTTGGTGGCATTGACGCCATTGAGCATGATGCCGTAGCGATTGCCTGCAATGGCGTTGCAGGCTCCCCGGCAGTTGTCGGTGGGCGTGCTGGTGGCGTCGCCGATGGTATTGCCGGGGCTGTTTTCGATATAGATGCCGGCCAGGGCATTGCCGCGCAGCGTTCCGTTCGCCAGTACGCCGATGAGGTTGCCCAACACCTGGGTATTGGTGGCGGGAAGGGTGATGTAAATGCCGCTGGCGCCCGTGCGCGTGCCATTGGCGCCGATCACGTTGCGATCTTCCGGCGTCGCGCCGCCGATGCGGTTGTTGCTGCTGAGAACCTGGATGCCAGCGCGCCCGTTGCCCGCCGGCGAACCATCGGGATAGAGACCAATGAAGTTGCCAGCGATGACATTGTCGCCTGCGTAATCCAGCTTGATGCCATACCCTCTGAAGCCATTAATGCTAAGGCCGCGCACCTGGCTGTTGCCGCCGATGAGCGAGAGTCCACCCACATCGTCGCCGGCGCGCCAGCCGTCGATGATGACATAACCACCGGGCTGTGTCCGCCCGTCGATCACAACGGGGAACATCACCGTGGGCAGCGCGCTGTTCGGCATGATGACGGGGGCAGCGTTCACTGCGGCTGCGCTGACACCGGGAATGTCAAAGATGATCGTGTCCAGGTCTGGGTCTCCGTTTGCCTCAAAGATGGCGGCGCGCAGAGTGCATTCCTGGTCGCCGTTACCGATGGTGTTGCCGGTGTCACAGACACCGTTCGCCGTGGCATCAGGAGCGTCACCAACGGAGTTGACGATCAATCCGCCGTAACACGCCGAAAACTCCGACGTGTTGCCGTTGGGGTCGGTCGCTGTTGCAGTGACGATGCGTCCGGCTGGCGCGGTCGCCAGCGCCTGCTGGAAGTCAGCGCGCCCGTTGGCGTCGGTGGTCACGTCGAAGCTGCCCAGAAAGTCTTTGCCCTGACCGTAGCCGATCTGCGCGCAGGTGGGCGAGCCGAAGAACTCCAGGCGGAAAGTGCTGTTGGCGGTGCTGGTGAGGACGCCCGTCACCGTGGCGCCCTGCAGCCGCGTGATGACCGGGTAGTTTTGTAGGTTGTTGGGGCCGACGTCGCTGTCCGTGGCGTCGTTGGGGGTAGGACCATCGGCGCCCAGGTCGATCCCGTGCCCGTCGCTCCAGGCGCCGTTATCGTAGATCGAGTTGCGCAGGATGCGGTTGTTGATGGCGTTCGTGCCGGTCATCACGACGCCGTCGTAGATCAGGCTGGCGGCTCCATTGTACGCAATCACATTGCGCTGACTCGCTTCCGTGCCGCCGATCCAGTTGTCAGCGCTGTGGTCAATGAAGATCCCGTGACGCGTGTTGCCAGCCTGTGTCACACCGTCGGGCAGCACGCCGATGTAATTGCCCTGTACGACATGCTGGTTGATCGGCTGCGGCGTCCCATACGCCACGCCACGAATCTCGATGCCACTGCCGCTATTGCCTGCAATCACGTTGGCAGAGACCGTGGTCGTCAGCCCCTGCATGAAGATGCCGTTGCCCAG
The DNA here is from genome assembly GCA_002391565.1 of Anaerolineales bacterium UBA3905. GTDB lineage: Bacteria > Chloroflexota > Anaerolineae > Caldilineales > Caldilineaceae > Caldilinea. The sequence continues at coordinate 25,100 of DGFH01000153.1, read as the reverse complement.
GTTGCCCGGCGCCGCCAGTCCATTCGCCGCCACGCCGATGAAGTTGCCGATGATCTTGTTGAGACCCGGATCGACCGCCTGCGTGATGCTGATGCCGGCGCCGTTGCCCAGGATCACATTGCAGTCGCCGGTGCAGGTGGTTGGGACGGCGCTTACGCCAACATCCGCTGCCGTCACTGCGTCGGCGCCGATCATGTTCTGATTGGCGAAGTAAACGTTGACGCCAGCCTCGTAGTTGCCCAGCGGCGTCATGCCGTCGATCTTCGTGCCGATCAGGTTGCCGCGCACGATGTTGCCCGCTGCGCCGTTGATCAAAAAGATGCCATTGGCGCCCTCGCTGCGGCCCGCCACACCATTGCCAGCGATCAGGTTGCCGATGATCTGGTTGTTGTCGCCGTTGGTGACGATGCCGTTGCCGTCGTTGGGGATGGCGGCGGCGCCGAGCAGGTTGACGCCGATGAAGTTGCCACGGATGATGTTGTTGACGCCGCTGTCTGCGCTGCCCTGGGCAATGGCGATGCCGTCGCCGCCGTTGCCTGCGATCAGGTTGCAGTCGCCGGTGCAGCTTCCGTTGACGCCAATCCCGGTTGCGCCGCCGATCAGGTTGTTCGAGCCATCCACTTTGATGCCGTAGCGAGCGTTGCCGAGGTCGTTGACGCCATCCGTGCCGATCTTGTTGCCGGTCACCCGATTGTCGTTGCCTTTGAGCCAGATGCCGTCGTTGTTCTGCACGATCGTGTTCTGAGTGATGGTGTTGGCGGAAGTGGCAGCAATCGCATAGGCATTCTGGCGGAACTCACTGCCGCTCACGGTGACGCCGGTGACGCCGTTGCTCAGCGATACGCCGAAGTCAAAGTTGCGAATCGTCAGGTTGCGGATCGTGCTGCCGCTGGCGTCGGAGAATTGGAAGCGCGAGACCCACAACCCGATGTCGGTCGTCAACAAGCTGCCGTCGAGCACCGCTCCAGCGCCGTCGATCGTGACGGGCCAGCGAATGTCCGGCAGTGCCGATGCCGGCTGGATAACGCCTGCCTCACGGCTGATGAAGATGGTGTCACGACCCTCCCACCGATTGGCGGTCTGGATGGCAGCGCGCAGGGTGCATAAGCCGCTGGGTGGGGTCGGCGGCGACGTAGAGGGATTGCGCTGCGTGTCGCAGACCAGATCGTCGATGTAGGCGTCAGGTTGGTCGCCGTTGGAATTGACAGTGTAGGTGTCCTGCGGCGCCAGCAGTTGATCCGGCGTGTCCTGCGCCTGCACCGGCAGCGCCGGCAGCAGCAGGCAGAGCACGAGCAACCAGGTGAGGAAGCAATGTGCGTTCATGATGGCTCCTTGTTGTTGGCTGAAAAAAATGCATCGCTGGATGTCGGTAATGCTTCGCTGGCATAGTTGCCTGCTTCCCCGATGGTGAGCGACGTGATCATGCTTTGCAAATGCTTCTGCAACTCAGCCGGATCGGTGAACAGCCATCGCTGGCGTGCGTCGAAGAGCTGCTCTAGCAGGAAATAGCAGGTGGGCGGCGCACGATCTTCCGCCGGCTCCTGCCAGATGCGCAGTAGATAGGCGTCGTAGGTGGTGGTATGGGTGGTCATCAGCATTTCTCCCATTTCATGCACTGGCAGCGTGGCAGTCATTCTTGTACGACCAGAGGCAAGAAGGTTCTTTGGAAAACCGTGCCGCCCTCTGGGGGTAAGACCGCCCCCGTTTGTACAGTCGGTTGTTGCTCACTGCTTGCCTGCGCTACGTTCCCGCCGATGACCGCAACACCGTTATCCACCGTGACTGTGAGGGTGGCCGTCCACCATGCGTTGGGGTCGAGTGTATTGATTGCCCATTGCAGCGGATTGGGCCCGGTGTAACCGGCCGGGCTGGCGCTGACAAAGGTGACGCCAGAAGGCAGCGTATCGGTCACGACCAGGTTGGTCTGCACAAGATTGCCCGTGTTGGTCACGTGAATCGTATAGCGCACCTGGTCGCCAGCGTAGAGCGGCGCGCCATTGACATCTTCAGCGGTCTTGTGGATGAACAAACCGGTGAAACAACCTTCAGCCGAGAGCCATGGCGTATATTCTACGTTGGCGCTGACTTCGTCGCCGCTGCCGGGGCCTTGACCGCCGGGTCCGCTGAGGTCTCCCCACCAGTTGTAGGTGGCCGTGACCGTCTGGACGGTCGTGTTGTTCAGACCCATTCCGGCGTTGTTATAGATGCCCGTGCCGATAAAGGCCGAACCGCTGCCCCCGCTGATGCGGATGCCATCTTCGCCATTGCCGGAAATCGTTCCACACGTCATCTGCATGCGCCCACCGGCAATATGCAGACCCCTGCCCGCGTTGTTCTGCACCAGGCTATGGGTGGCAGTCACCACCGCGTTGCTGATGTTGACGCCATAATCGCCCGTAGCCGTGTTGCCATTACTAATCACAGACGTGGCGTTCATCGTCACCGTGCCACCGTTGATGCTCATCGCATATTCGGTTCCGCCGCGCGAATACGCATTGTCGCGCACGGTCACATGGTCGAGGTTGAAATGCCGGGTGGGCCCGCCAGTGCTTTGCAGGAATAGCGCCCCGGCGACAAGATTGCCGGGTATCAACTGTCCGCCATAGCGGATGGTGACGTAGCGCAGGTCGGCGCTGCCATCCTGCATATACAGGCTGCCCCACTGCTCCGGGGCGGTATTGGTGGCCGAAGTGAAAGTGATTGGCTGCGTGGGCGTGCCAATCGCTTCGAGATGGCCATGCACGCGCACATCGGTGCCGCTGCGCGCCATCAGGGTCACACCGGGGTCGATGTACCAGGTCTGTCCTGCTGGCACGTGTAGCTGTCCGTTGAGTTCATATCCTTCCAAACCAGCCTGGACAGTTGCGTGTGCACGATCAGCAACGTTTCCGCCCAAAACGAGAACGCGGTTCAATCCGTTGCCGCTGAACGTGTTGCCGGTGACCTGATGAAGGATGGCGGCAGCAGTCTGAATGGGATAACCGGCATTGTCCTGGAAGACGCTGTTGGTGACGGTGATCGGGTTGGAAGCGCCGCCGGTGAACACTGCATAATCGGCGGCGCTATCGCCGAGATTGGTGAAGAGCGTGTTGCTGATAACGGCGCTGGCGTTGCCGCTGGTGCAGCACAGATGCACCCCATAATCGGCGACGCTGGGGTTGGCGCTGTCGCGCACCACGCTGTTTTCCAGGTTCAGCGTGCTGTAGGCAACATTGATGGCGGCGTAGCCCCAGGTGTTGTATTGCCCGGCGTAGCGGATGGTGACGTGGCGCAGATCAGCTTCGCCAGAGGTGAGGTAAATGCCACCCCATTGCCCAGGCCCGCTATCGGCGGATGAAGTGAGGGTGATCGGCTGGGTGGGCGTGCCGATGGCGGTCAGAGTGCCATCCACCCGCAGCCAGGTTCCGCTGTTGGCTCGGACAACGACCCCTGGGCGCAAGGTGAGCGTGACGCCATTGGGAACGATCACCGTTCCGGTGATGAGATGCGGATTGTTTTCGGGACACCAATCTTGCGAAGCGCCCAGCGTTCCGCTGTGCGGCCCCGCCACACAATCTGCGGCATACACGAGTGCACTGTCAGCCCACCAAATAAACAGGAGAGACACGGTCAAGATTCCTGCCATCAACCACCATGTACGCTGCTTTGGAAAAGTCATTGTCTCAATCCTCCTATTCTTGAGAGATCAGAGTGGTCTACGCGTCAAGAACAAGCATAGTGCGCCATCGTTCGTAAAGCGTTCGTAAGGTTTGCTGGAATCATGGCGCTTGCGGCCTCTTTGCCAAGCACGCACACTTTACCGACGCCATCGTCTGCCCGCCGGCGTCCACCTTTGCGTAGGGGTTGACCACCGTCGATCTCGGTGCACCGGATTACGCGTTGGCGCAGCACGCGCACTCCTGCCAGGCGCTAGAGGCGTGCGGTCTGCGCCTCACCGTGCTGCCGCCCGACCGCTCACCTGCTCATTTCTCAGTTACTTGTCGGGGTAAAGAGTCCATCATGCTTTGCAAATGCGTTTGCGACTCGGCCAGATCGGTGAACAGCCAGCGTTGGCGCGCATCGAAGAGATGTTCCAGCAGGAAGCAGCGCGTGGGCGGCGCACGATCTTCCGCCGGCTCTTGCCAGATGCGCAGTAGATAGGCGTCGTAGGTGGAGGTGTAGGTAGCCATTAAAATCTGCCTCACTGCCAGCAGTCGAAAACTTGCTATGCAATCTCGTTGGGCGGCCTCGCCCGATTAGGGTGTGTTTCTGAGCACCACCGGCAGGTATATCCTGACCTGGACTTCATACGCCCCCATATCCACGATGGGCGGCGTGCCGTTGCCGGTATTGGGCACGGTGGGGATGTCCACAAAGCGCGGATTGCCGTCCAGATCGGTGGTGACGGTAACCGACAGGTTGTTCCCGGCGTCAATGCAGGGGGAGTTTGGTCCCAGGCGCAGGTTATCATCCACGGTACCCACGATGCTATCCGCTCCATCCGCATCCACGAAGAGTGGGTTGGCATTGATGTTGCCGGTGCCTGCCCATCCTCCCTGGACATTGCTGTAGGAAACAGTGGCGGTGCCACCGTTAGCGTTGTAGATTTGCGGCCCGTTAGTGGCCGAGTTACCCCACAGAATCACGTTGACCAAGGTCGCCTGGCTGTTCCACACGTTGCACATCCCGCCACCGTTGGTCGCCGAGTTGCCACTAAACGTCACATTGATGAATTGGGGCTGGCTGTCGCTGTCCGTGTTGTAGACCCCGCCACCATTATTCTGAGCGGTGTTGCCGCTAAAGACCGCGTTGGCCACCATCGGGCTGCTGAAATAGTTATCCAGACCACCGCCGTTTTCGGTGGCCGAGTTACCGACGAAAACAACGTTCTTCAGCTCAGGGTTGCTGTAATGGTTGCTGATCGCGCCGCCGAATTGAGCGGTGTTGCTTCTAAAGGTCACGTTGGTGATCCTCGGGTTGGCTGCGTTGTAGTTGCGCATCCCGCCACCGTTTTTGACGGCAGCGTTGCCAACGAAGGTGGTGTTGACGACGGTAGGGCTGCCGTTGATGTTGATCATTCCTCCGCCGCTCTGCTCGTTGTTTGTTGCCCCATTCGCCCAACCGGCGGTGATGACAAAGCCGTCCAGCGTGGCGGTATCGTTCGTCCCACTGCCAGTGACGACGTGATAGGCGTTATTGCCCTGGATGTTGGCTGTGCTGGTCACAACGCCGTTAGAGTCGGCGGTGTCATTCTGGTCTACATCCCCGCTCAATACGGTGATGGCAGTCTGCCAGTTGCGCTGGTTGCGGCTGTTTTCCGTCCCAGCAAAGCCACCGTAGACCGCCACATGATTCGTCAGGACGAAGGTAGCGGTCACGAGCGTACCGGGATAGTGCACGCCAGCTTTGACCCAGATTTCATCGCCGCTCTGGGCCTGCGCCAGCGCAGTCTGTAGCGTGCAGGCGTTGGCCCACGAAGAACAGTTGCCGCTGCCCTGCGCAATGGGCACAGCATAGAGCACACCGGGATCGGCGCGCACGGTACGAGATGCGGTCAGGATAACTGGCAGCACCAAGAATAGTCCTCCCAGCAGAAGGGCAATCTTTGCCATCAAACTACGATTTGTATTGTTCATTTCGTCCTCCAGTTGATTGAATTGAATGAGCTTGCCGCCCAACAATCTCCATGAAGCGCAGTCTCGGCCATTGGTTACTGTCGGGTAACTACCGGCAGATATAGCATTTCCTCTGGAGTGGACGGTGTGAAGGATAGGGATGCGCCAAAGGCAACGCCAGCGGTTGTCATGGTCGGGCTAACCAGCGACGTTGCGCGCAATTCCAGTGCTTCCATAATGCTGGCGTCGGCCGCAAAAGTAGGTGTAAATATCGCATGGATAGCGAGCATCCCGGGCCAGAATTGACCCTTGCCCGGCGTCAACACCTGGAATGGTGCACTGCCCACCAGCGCCGGTTCCGCTGGGACGCCGACCGTTTGGCTGTAAAAGGTGTATCCCCACGCCTGCTGCGAATGTGCAGTAATGGCAAACGTGTGTGCGTTGTTGTCGTAATTTTCCAGACAGTAAGTGAAGGTGAAGGGCTGACCAGGCGTCAACAGCGCAGCAGGGCGTGTAGGGATTGACGGCTCCTGGTGCGTACACTCAGTGCCAAATCGGGCCACGGGGGTGCTGACTATGGAATCGACGGCTACCGTACCGGCAAAGGGGCCATGCAGCGTTGCACCGTCAAAAAACAAATATTCGTAAGGGCAGCCGTGACAGGTAGTAGCAGCATCCGCACCAAAGTCCACCTTGAATTGCAGAGAAAGCGGCGTCGATTGGGTTGCGTCCAGCCGGAAAGGTGCAGCCGGGATCGGAAACTGCGCACCATCGGCCAGCCACCATACTTCCCAGTGTGAAGCGCCATCAGTGATGGGAAAGCGCGCATTGATTGACTGCTCCAGTGAAATATGGCGCGTCAGCGTGACCGGTACGGAGATGGGCAGCAGGCTGCCGGGAGGTGAGAAGTATGTGAAATGGGCGCCCGGCGCACCTTGCGCCAAACCAGCCTGCAAAGTGCTTGTCAGGTAGGCGGGGGGAGCGTGCGGCACGCGCACGGCGACATACCCCTTTGCTGCCAGCTCATTCAAGTCAATGGCAGCGGGTATGGTCTGACCGTCTAGAATCACACGCCCATCTTCAGTCGGCGTGAAAACGCCAGTGGTGAACACATCCAAAAAGAGGTGGAGTTGGGCGTCAGCCGCCTGCGTAATTCGCTGCGAAACACCCGGAGAAGAATACGAGGATGAAATGCACGAACAGCCAACGCCAAAGAGTAGAAGAAAGGGTGATAGCATGATGAGGAAATTCCTGAAGAGCCGTCGTTGTGATCGAGGAGGTTTCTCTCCTTCTACAGATGCATTCGATTGAGATGTCGCTTCGGTATTCATGATGCACTCCTTTATCAGATTTAGGTTCAGAATGGCGATATAAGGATTGAGCATTAGCATAGCTCGTAATCGTTCGTAAAATGTTCGTAAGGTTGAGGCGGAGAACAGGGTCATGGCTGTAGCAGCCTCTTTGCCAACGGCGGGGTGTTTGCGGTAGGCTATGTGCAAAGGTGCACGGCACTCGTCCTGCCCGGGTTCCGCAAAATGAACGACCGCTGATTGCCTAGAGCGCCATGACCGAACCGACGCTCCACTACACACTCCATCTTACCGGGCCGCCGCAGGTGGTGGCTGGCGACACTGTTATCCACGGCTTCGAGTCGGAGAAGGCGCTGGCGCTGCTTGCCTACCTGGCGCTGGTCGAGCGACCGGTCAACCGCGACCACCTGGCCGGCCTGTTCTGGGGCGATCTCGACGACGAACACAGCCGCGGCAATCTGCGCCGTGTGCTGCACAACCTGACTCATCGACTGCCCGGCTGTCTGGAAGTGGAGCGCCACAGCGTGCGCTTTGTCCCGGCGCAGGCCACTGTCGATGTGCGCGAGTTTCGGCGGCACAACATGAACGGCGACCTGGACGCGCTGCATGCGGCGGTGACCTGGTGCGGCGGCGAGCTGCTCGAAGGCGTGGCGCTGGCGGATTGCCCGGAGTTCGAGCTGTGGCTGGTCGGCGAACGTGAGCGCTGGCGCGCCGAAGTGCTGGCGGCGCTGGAGACGCTGATCACGGCGCGCACACGTCAGGGCGACTACACCGCAGCGATGGCGCTGCTCGACCGGGCGCTGGCGCTGGCGCCGTGGCTGGAGCGGCATCATCGGCACAAGATGCTGCTCCTGGCGCGACGGGGAGAGTTTACCGCCGCGCTCAAGCAATATGATCTCTGTCGCCGCTTGCTGGCGGATGAACTGGGTGCGCCGCCGTCGCATGAGCTGGAGGCGCTGCACGCGCGCATCGAGGCAGCGCGCCAGCGTCCACGCCGCGCCGCACCGCTGACCCGTCCTGAACTGGTCGGGCGTGAACAGGAGCTTGCCGAACTGAGCGCGCTGTTGCTCGACCCGGCGCGGCGGCTGATCACGATCACGGGGCCCGGCGGTGTGGGCAAGAGCACGCTGGCGCAGGCTGCCGCTGCCGAGAACAGCTTTGCATTTCTCGACGGTGTACTCTTCGCTCCCGCGCTCACCATCGCCCATCCACATGAACTGCCCGGTTTGCTCCTGCAGCAACTGGGGTTGACGCCCAACGGCCCCGCTTCCCAGGTTGAGCAGGTGAAAGCCGCGCTGCGCACTCGCGAAGTGCTGCTGGTGATCGACAATTACGAGCATCTGCTGCCCGGCAGCGCCCACGCTGGCGACGCCGAAGACGCCGTGACCTTGCTGCAACAACTGCTGGAGGACGCCCCGCACGTCAAAGTGCTGATTTCTTCGCGGCAGCGGGTGGCGCTGCGCGCCGAAACGGTTTTCCCGCTGGCGGGACTCAACGCTGACGCAGCAGCGGCGCTCTTCTGGCAGCGGCTGGCGCAGCACAGCCCACGACACGCACCCACCGCCGCCGACGCTGCCGCCGCCAGACAAATCTGCGCGCAGTTGGAAGGTTCGCCGCTGGGCATCGAGCTGGCGGCGGCGCAGAGTGCGACCACCGACTGCACCGTCATCGCCGCCCAGTTGCAGCAGAGCCTCGATCCTCTGCACAGCGAACTGCGCGATCTGCCCGCGCGCCAGCGCAGCCTGCGCGCACTCTTCGACTCCTCCTGGGTGCTGCTGACGCCGGTGGAACAGGCGCACCTGGCGCAGCTTGCCCTCTTTGGCGGCGATTTCACGGAAGCGGCCGCTCGCGCCGTCGCCAACGCCGACGCTGCGCACCTGGCGCGCCTGGTCGATAAGTCGCTGTTGCGCACCGCGCCGGGTGGCCGCTACACTTTTCACCCCGTCGTGCGCCAGTTTGCCGCCGACCGGCTGGCTGCCGACGGCACGCTTGCCGCCCTGGCGCGCACCCGCTTTGTGCGCTACTACCTGGCGCTGCTGGCGGCGCGCAATCTGGCCGTCACGCCGGCGCGTCAGCGCACGATCCTGGCGGAAGTGAGCGCCGAGTGGCTGCACGTGCAAGCCGCCTGGCGGATGGTGGGTGAAGACCTGCCAAAGACGCAGCTCGACGCCGAAGCCTTCACGGCTGCGCTCGACGCACTTTACCACTTCTGCGTGGCGCGCAGCCTGTTCGTGGATGGACGCGTCCTGCTGTCCGACCTTGCTGCTGTGCTGCCCGCACAGGAAATCAGGCTGCACGGCGAGGTCGGCGTGCGGCTGGCGATCTTCCATCTACGCCTGGGCGAACCGGAGCAGGCGCGGCGGCTGCTCGAAGTGCAGCTCGCGACGCTGCAAACGTTGACGCCGCCACCCACTGCGGCTATCGCCCTGGCGGCGCTCAACCTGGCGACAGTGGCGCTGCACCAGGATCGTTACACCGAGGTGCAATACTGGAGCGCCGCGAGCCGTCGCTTCTATCAGCAGACCGGCAACCGCTGGGGCGAGGCGATGGCGCTCAACCTGGCTGGCGTCGGCGAGTTCAATCAGGCGCACTATGCGCAGGCGCAACTGTGGTACAGTCAGGCGCTGGCGATCTTTACCGCGCTGGAGGATGCCCGCTGGATCGCCAAAGTGCAGCACAACCTGGCGACGAGTTACGACCTGACTGGCGACCACGGCCGCGCGCTGGAGCACTTCACTGCGGCGCTGGCGATTCACCGCGCCAACGGCGAACAGTGGAGCGAAGCGCTGGCGTGCAACAGCATCGGCTTTGTGCAGATCAATCTTGGTCTCTACGCCGCTGCCGAAGCCACTCTGGCAGAAGCGCAACGCATGTTTGTCGCCACCGGCGCGCCGTGGGGTGAGATGATGGCGCTGGCAAACCGCTGTCTGCTCGATTCCCTGCGCGGCGACCTGGCGACGGCGGAGCAGCATGGGCGCCGCGCGCATGAGCTGGCAGGCAAGCTCGGCGATCGCCGCTACCAGGCATACGCCGCGCATCGGTTGGGCAACGTGCTGGCGGCGCAGGATCGTTGGGAGGAAGCCACCCGCTGCTATGAGGAGGCGCTGCGCACACGCCGTGAACTTGGACAGCGCGCGCTGGCGCTGGAGACAATCGCAGCGCTGGCGCACCTGGCGCTGCGCCGCGGTGACCTGGCCGGCGCGCGTGTGCAAATCGAGACTGCGCTCGCCGCCCTCGACGCGCCGCCGGCGGGCATGGACGAACCGCTGCATTTCTATCTCGCCTGCTATCAGGTGTTGGCGGCGACGGACGATGCACGCGCATATCAGTGCCTGGCTATGGCAGTAACGCTACTGCAAGACCGCATTACACGCATCGAAAATGAGGAGTGGCGCACTGCGTATCAGGCGATTGCGGCGCATCGTGCTATTTTTGATCTGGTCGAGGGGGAGTCTCAACAACATGCGTAAATGGCTGTGACCTGTCACGCCTTACGCCCTGTATCGAAGCCGTACTGCCGTAGCACGTGTCGCGCCACTACATCCTTATGCACCTCATCGGCGCCGTCGTAGATGCGCGCGGCGCGTTCGTGACGCCACCAGAAGGCCAATACGGTGTCGTCCGTGACGCCCAGCCCACCGTGCACCTGGATCGCCCGATCCAGTACACGCTGGAGCACATTCGCTACAAAGAACTTGATCGTGGAAATCTCGATGCGCGCCGCCGCAGCGCCTGCCCTATCGATCTTGGCGGCGGCGTCGAGCACCAGGAAACGGGCGGCGTCGATCTCGGCGCGACTTTCGGCGATCCAATGCTGGATCACCTGTTGGCCGGCAATGGGACGTCCGGGCGCCAGTTCGCGGCTGACGGCGTAACGGCACATCAGGTCGAAGGCGCGTTCGCAGATGCCGATCCAGCGCATGCAGTGATGGATGCGTCCAGGCCCCAGTCGTTCCTGCGCCAGCGCAAAGCCTGCACCCTCCTCGCCCAGTCGGTTGCGCACCGGGACGCGACAGCCCTCGAAGCGCACTTCGGCGTGACTCAACCAGCCCGACCCGCGCTCGCCCATCAAGGAGATGTTGCGCACGATCATAAAACCCGGCGTGTCCAGCGGCACGATGATCTGGCTGGCGCGCTGATGGGGTTTGGGGGCGTCGGGGTTGGTGACAGCCATGACGATCGTGAAGGCAGCGCCCTCGGCTGCAGTGGTGAACCACTTGTGGCCGTCAATCACGTATTCGTCGCCCTCGCGCCGCGCAGTCGTGCTCATCCACACCGGATTGGAGCCAGCGTGCTCTGGCTCCGTCATGGCGAAGCAACTGCGGATCTCGCCGGCCGCCAGCGGACGCAGCCAGCGTTCTTGCTGCTCTGCTGTGCCGTGCGCGTGGAGAAGCTCCATGTTGCCGATGTCGGGCGCAGCACAGTTGAAGGTGTAGTGACCGAGCGGGCTGCGGCCCAGCGCCTCGCTGACGCGCGCAAAGTCCACCAGCGTCAGCCCCATCCCTCCGAAGTCGGGCGGCAGATGCGGCGCCCACAATCCCATCGCCTTGACCTCCTGGCGCAGCGCGTCGAGTTGCGGCGCGACCGCGTCGAAGCCGCGTTGAAGGAGGATTGGTTCCAGCGGGTAAAGACGCGTCTGGATGAAGGTGGTGATAGCGTCGAGATGGCTCATGAAATGTCACCGCCTGGGTGTCAGGATGACAGATTTGCTCAAAGTGCGGCGCCGGCAGCAAGACGTTCGGCATTCGTCTCAATCTCGTGCAGTATGGTTTCGTCGAGCACCAGTACACCGGTCTGCGCATCGACGTCGATTGCACCGACAGCGCCGATCTGTCCATATGAGCGGCTGGACAGGATTACCGGCACACGCCAGAATGCTCCTTGTTTTTTCAGTACCAGTGTCGGCGCTCCGCCGTGGAGTAGATCGGCAATCCGATTTCCTGCAAAGACACTGACGGCGCGGCTTGCTTCCTCAGCGGACACGACGATTTCGGTGGAAACAGAGAAGTTGATTGTGAATGCACCGCGTCCGGGTGGCGTGATTGTTTCCAGCAAGATGGTCACTGTGTAATTGCCTCTTTCCGGTGCATTTCCTGCGTGAATGCACTACTGCACACAAGATAAGTATATCACATGATGCTTTCACGCTATCGCACTACTGGCTGCGTTGCGCCTCTGCGCGAATCAGCGTCAGCACCTGGCGGCGCAGGGCGGCGAAGCGCGGGTCGCTTTCCGTTTCCAGCAGGTGACGCGGGCGGGGTAGATCGACTGTGATCTCGGTCTTAATGCGCCCCGGTCGCGCTGTCATCACGTAGATGCGGTCGGAGAGCAGGATCGCCTCCTCCACATCGTGCGTCACGAAGAGCACGGTGGTGCGGTGCGTCTGCCAGACATTGAGCAGCAGCTCCTGCATCTGTAGGCGCGTCTGTGCATCGAGCGCGCCAAAGGGTTCGTCCATCAAGAGCATTGCCGGTTTGTAGACCAGCGCCCGCGCAATCGCCACGCGCTGGCGCATCCCGCCGGAGAGTTGGTTGGGATAAGCGCGGGCGAAGCTGGTCAAGCCCACCAACTCAATGTGTTCGCGCACCAGCACATCCTGTTCGGCGCGCGGCAGCCCGCTCTTCTTGAGCGAAAAGCGGATGTTCTCTTCGACCGAGAGCCAGGGAAAGAGTGTGTAGCTCTGGAAAACCATGCCACGGTCGGCGCCGGGGCCGGTGATCGGGCGCCCGTCGATCAGGATGTCGCCGGCGCTAATCGGCTCCAGCCCGGCGGCCATCATCAGCAGCGTCGACTTGCCGCAGCCCGACGGCCCCACCAGCGAGACAAATTCGTTTTCGCCGACATGCAGCGACACATCCTGCACCGCCACCACTTCGTGGTCAGATCGATCCCCGAATATTTTCCAGACCCGCTGCGCCTGCAACTTGGGAGATGCCGTCATCACTCACCACCGTCAT
>DGFH01000153.1:0-12070 GCA_002391565.1 Anaerolineales bacterium UBA3905 | reverse complement strand
TCACCACCGTCATCACTCACCACAAAGAATTCTTGTCCCTAGATTACGCAAGCCTGCGCAAAAGGACGCTTGCATGGTTTGTGGCCTGCCTTCCTGCCCGTTTTACCTCTGCGCATCTCTGCGTATCGGCGACGTGGCGTCAAAGTTGACAGGCTGCAAACCGCCGCTACCGGCTTTGCAGCGCCCACGGGAAGAGCCGCCGGTACGACCACTTGAAGAGGTAGTCGGTCAGCAGCCCCAACAGCCCGATGATCAGGATGCCGAGGATGATCTGGTCGGTCTCCAGGAAGCGCTGTGCGCGCATGATGCGATAGCCTAGCCCCACGTTCGCCGCCACCAGCTCGGCCACGACCAGGTACGTCCACGCCCAGCCGACGGTGATGCGGAAGGTGTCCCAGATGCCGGGCATCGCCGCCGGCAGGATCACGCTGCGCAGGATCTCGCCGCGTGAGAGACCGAAGGTGTAGCTCACCTGGATCATGTCGCGCGGCACCGTCTTGACGTTGTCCATGATCAGCAACACCTGCTGAAAGAAAACGCCGATGAAGAGAATAGCGAACTTCTGCGTGTCGCCGACGCCCAGCCAGAGGATCGTCAGTGGCACGAAGGCGACCGCCGGCATGTAGCGCACCAGGTCGATAAACGGCTCCAGCAAGCCCTCGAAGAAGCGGAAGTTGCCCATCAGCACGCCGATCGGCACGGCCAGCACGGTTGAGATCACCCACCCCACCATGATGCGATAGGTGCTCGCCCACAGGTCTTGCCAGAGCACGCCGCTGGTCGCCTGATCCTGCAACTCAGTCCAGACAGCGTTGGGAGCGGGCAGGAAGATCGGCGAGACCCACTGCAGCCAGGTCGCCGCCGCCCATGCAAAGAGGAAGATCGCCACGAAGGCGACGCCAGCGCCCACATACCAGCGGCGCGGAATCTCGGTGCGTAGATCGAGCAGCCGCGTCTTCGTCTGCCGACGCTGCGGTGGGGCGACAGGCGAAGAGCGGCTCGTCATCGGCGCGGTCATTCTGCCTGCAAATAGGTCGGCTCGACCACGCGCGTCAGGTCGATCGGAGCGTCGATCAGGCCGATTTCAAGCGCCACAGTCTGCACATCGTCGAAGACCGCAGCAGCGTTCCCGCTTTCGAGATTCAGGAACTGCTGATTCTCAGCCAGATCATAGAAGGCAACGCCATCGAACGCGGTCGTCAGTTCTTCCGGCGCACTGCCCACCGCTTCGGCAATGATGGCGCGACCGGCTTCCGGGTTCTTACGCAGGAAGGCCACCGCCTCGTCCCACACCTGGAGCAGCTTGCGCATCACGGCGGGATTCTCTTCGGCAAACTGGGTGCGCGCCGCCAACACGTCTGAGATCAGACCAGGGCGTTCAGCAGCGGTGTAGAGCGCCTGGATGTCGCTGTTCTGGTTGATTGCCTCAGAGATATACGGCTCGTAGGTGACGGCGGCATCGACCTGTCCGGCGATCAATGCTGCGCCGGCGTCGGCTGCTGGCATCGGCGCCGCAATAATGTCTTCGATCTTCATGTTGTTGGCGGCGAGGGCGTAGTGCAACAACAGGTCGCTGGTTGACCCTTCTTCATAGGCCACTGTCTTGCCCGCCAGGTCGGCCACCGTGGCAATCGCCGAGGGTGCAATGATCGCGTCTGCGGCATTGGACACATCTTCCAGCAGCACAATCTTGAGATCGACGCCATTGGCGTACAGTTTGATCGCTGTGTGCGTGGCGACATTGGCGACATCCATGTTGCCGGAGGCAAAGGCGGCGTTCACCTCGGTGTCGGTGACAAAATCGATCAACTCGGCTTCGATGCCATATTTGGCGAAGAGACCCTGATCCTGGGCGATCCACCAGGGGCCGTAGCCGATCCAGGGCTGAGTGCCGATGCGCACGGTCGCCGGCGCACTGGCCGCTGGCGCTTCGGCTGGCGTCGACACGGCAGTGCAGCCGGCCAGCATCAGTAGCAACACGGCGAGGATCAACAACACGCGTTTCATCGCAAACCTCCTTTGGCAGAAATACGGAAAGAGATTATCCAGTCGATTGTACCGAATTGTACACGCAAATGTGAAACCCTATGCCGAATGAATGACGTTTGTGTACAGGCGTGTATGCAGGCGCGCGCAACTTGCCAATCTGAAATTTAGAGTGTGACAACAACAAGATTGTAAGCTACAATAGGCGCGTTACGCAGTCACAAACTGCATGGTGCGCGCAACTCGACGCTGCAGTCATTCCATTCCATCGAGTCAAGACAAGGAGAAGTGTACATGCGTACAATCATACTGTTGATGCTGGCGATGCTGTTGTCCCTGCCCGGTGGCAGCGCGGCGCTGGCGCAGACCGATGCTGGCGGCGATGTGGCGCCGGCCGCGTTTCTGACCATGAATCTGAAGGCTGGTTTCCCGCTCGATCCATTCGTTGTCAGCTTGAACGGCGGCGGCGAGGTGGCAGCCTCCACGCTCGATGAGACATGCGTTGGCTTTATTCCCGCCACGCCAAGCTTCACCGTGAATTGGGAGGGCGAGGTCGATGCCTTCGATGTCTTCTACTACAGCGATTTCGATCCGACCCTTGTCGTGCAATTGCCGGACGGCTCCTACCTCTGCAACGACGACGCCAGCGACACCCTGCTCGATCCGGAAGTGACCATTGAGGCGCCCGCTGTGGGTCAATACAATCTATGGGTGGGCAGTTATGATAAAGGTCAACTGATTCCTGGCTTCCTGGTGATCACGGCCAACCGCACGGTCAGCGTCAACGATTTCGACCCTGGGGTGCTGGTGAAACGCAGCCCGATTGCCGACGAGGTGCAGCCGGCCGATGTCGTCGGCGCCGACGCCGTGCAGGCAGCCCTGACCGGGGAAAGCGCCGAGTCGGACGTCGTCGCGGCCTCGCGCGCGGCCGGTCAGTCGGTCGTCCCTGATGTCGAGTTGATGGGCGGCGACACGCCGATCACGGCGACATTGGTCGCCAACGGCGAGACGCCCGTGTTTACAGTGATCCATGAAGATGACAACGGCATCGTATGCAGTGGGCTGGTCAGCGGCGCTGCGCCAGAATTCATTTTCCGCTACAGTGGCGACGCCAGCGCTCTCCGCGTCTTCTTCGAGGGCGAGGCCGATACATCGCTGATTGTCGTCGGCGAACAGGTCGTGCTGTGCAGCGATGATTCGGCGGCGGGCGAAAACGCCAACCCGGTCATCGACGTGCCAGCGCCGGCTGGTCTCTATGGCGTCTGGGTGGGGCGCTTCGATCCGACAATTCCTGTCACCGGCACCTTGACAATCGTCGAGGAGACCGACACGACGCCGGTGCAACTGGCGCCAATGGCGCCGTCCGCCAACGCCACGGCGACTCCGTGAGCGGCGCATACTTTGCAACATCCATGACCGAATGAATGGGGGAACAGAAGCTATGCAACGTGTGCTACTCATGATCACGGCGCTCCTGCTGGTCGTTGGGCTTGCCGGTGCGCCGCAGGCTGCGATTGCCCAGGCGTCCAGCCCATGGCAGGTTGATTACTTCAACAACCCGAATTGGGCCGGTGCGCCGGTCTACACACAATTTGCCAATGCCGTCGCCTTCAACTGGGGGAGCGACCTGCCTCCGGTGCCGGGGATGCCGGCGCAGAATTGGAGCGCCCGCCTGACCACCAGTTCCTTCTTCTATGCCGGCAACTATATTTTTCAAGTGGTCGCCGATGACGCTTTCGTACTCTACGTGGATGGCGCCGTGATGTTCAATACACTAGGGCTGAATATTCCTGGCAAGCCGATCAACGTAACCGTGCCAATGTCGCAGGGCAACCACTTCATTCAGATCGATTACTGGCAGGCGACTGGCCCCGCTTACCTCTATGTGAGTTGGTCGTTCGATAAGCCCAATCCACCTGTTACGCCGCCGACGCCCGCACCGCCGCCGGTAGGTGGTCTCTTCCCGCCGCCGCCTACCGGCCCTGTGACGCAGTTTGGCGACTATAGCCGCTGCGCCCAACAGCAGATGCATCAATCCAACTGCTTCCAGTCCAATGGCGCATGGAACGCGCCGAACATGGGATCGATCCAGATGGAGCCGCAGATCGTCCTCTGGCAGAACTGCACTGCCGATCAGTGGCAGACGCGGCAGCTTTTCCCGAACAAAGACCCACAGCAGGCCAAGTGCTCTAAGACCGAAGCCGGCTGGTTCCCAGGTTGAACGAAGGTTGTTTCCTCACCTTCCCGGCGGCGCCAGCGCCGCCGGGAAGGTTTGCGAGAGGGTTGCATTGCGATGACGGAAAAACACGAAGAAGAACGTGAGTTGACTGGCCTCTACGCTGCGGTGCACTCAGCGATCTGGCTGATTGGGCTGGCGGTGTTGTTTTACACGAATAACTGGTTTCCCGGCATCCTGATCCTGGTGGCGATCAGCGGCGTCGCGCAAGCGTTCCTGCAGATGTTAGCGAAGCGGGAGGAGGCCAAGGTGCAGGCGGCGCAGAGCGCACGCCAGGCCGCATTGGCCGTCCCCGCGACCTGCCCAACCTGTGGCGCTGCGATCAACGCCAGCACAGTCGTCTGGAGTGGCGTCTCAACGGCGCACTGCCCATATTGCAAGGCGGCGATCCCGCTCAAATCGGCGGCGTGATGAGCTTGCCACCCATGCTTGCGCTGGCAGACGTCCAGTCAATCCTGACCTATCTCGGTTGTGTGGGTGGTGCGCCGAACCTGGCGACGCTCACGACGCTGATCCACTCCTATGTGCGCCGCGTTCCGTGGGAGAGCGCATTTCGCATTGCGCGCAAGCATCAGGATGTCGGCGTGCTGGCGCGAACCCCTGAGGAGTTCTGGACGGATGCACTGATGCGTGGAGGTGGCGGCACCTGTTTTGAGAGCAACCTCGCCTTCTTTGCTCTGCTGCGAGCACTGGGCTTCGACGGCTATCTGACGATCAACGACATGCAGGAGAGCATCGGCTGCCATACAGCGATTGTCGTGCTCCTCGACGGCAAAACGTATCTCGCCGATGTCGGTATCCCGCTTCATCGACCCTTGCTGCTCAGTTCGGAACGCGTGACGCGCAGCCACAGCTTGTTTCACGGATATATAGCGCGGCCGGAACCTGGCGCGCGTTACACCATCGAGCGCACGCGCCATCCCAAACGCTACATTTTCACGTTGATCGACAAACCAGTCAGTGTTGCTGACTATATCGCCGCCAGCAATGCCGACTATGGCGCGTCAGGGCTATTCCTCGACCGCGTCATCATCAACAAAATCATCGACAATGTCGCATGGCGTTTCAGCAGCGCCGAAACCCCTTATCGCCTGGAGTGCTTCGGCGCTGGCGGCAGCCGACAAATCAAACCGCTGGCAGAGGATAGCCTGGCGGCAACGCTGGCGGCGCACTTTGCGATGGATGGCGGCGTGATTGAGCGGGCGCTGGCAGCTACGCGCCTGGTGTGAGGGCGCCTTTGGCCGCAGCCACAAACGCCCGCACTTTGGCGTGATCCTTCCGCCCTGGCGCCAGCTCCACCCCGCTGGCAACATCCACCCCCCAGGGCATGACGGTTGCCACCGCCGCCGCCACGTTGTCCGGCGTCAACCCACCCGCCAACAACAGGCGTGGAACGCGCTGCGCCACCGCCGCCGCCGCCGCCCAGTCCGCCCGCTGCCCGGTGCCGCCATAGGCGTGCGGCGCGTAGGCGTCGATCAGGAGATCGGGGCCGTCGCCCCCGCCTGATGCACCATATTTCTCCGCCAACGCCAGCGCATCTTCCAACCCGGTGGGGCGCACAGCCTTGAAGCCGCGTCCCCGGAGCGCTGCCAACGCCTCGGCTGGCTCATCGCCATGCAACTGCGCCAGGTCGAGGCCGGTCTGCGCCAAAACGCCTGACACTTCACCCGGTGGCGTGTTGACGAAGACGCCGACACAGCGCGGTGGGGCGCCGGTCGCCGCGCGCACGCCTGCCACGATCTCGGCCACCGTCTCCGGCGCCACATAACGCGGCGACTTCGGGTAGAGGATGAAACCGAGCAGGTCGGCCCCCGCCTCCACCGCTACGAGTGCATCTTCCAGATTGGTTGTTCCGCAAATCTTGACCACCGACACAGCGCCGCCTTCCCTCTGCGCAAACAGCGCATTCTCCCGTATTGACGCCGAGACGCCAGATCGCAAAGAAAAGTCTGCACTTCCTGGGGTGTCGCTTTGCGCATCTTTGCGTCTCTGCGCCCTGGCGTCAACAGTATCGATCAAATTACTTCATCCCTGCCTTGGATTGCCTGCGCTTCCGCCTGGATGCGCGCCCACGCCCGCTGCACGTGCTCCAGTTGCGTGTGCGTCTGACCGATGCTCATGCGCAGCGTCAGCTTGCCGTCGAGTTTCGTGTGCGTGAAGAAGAGATCGCCGCTACGGTTGATGCGCTCCATGATCCGCTGGTTGATGGCGTCGCCGCCCTTGTGACGGAAGCAGACCAGGTTGAGCGGAACCGGCGCCGCCAGCTCGAAGGCGTCGCTGGCGCGCACCCATTCAGCAAATTGCTGCGCCATTTGTACATGCTGCCGCACATGAAATTGCAGTCCTTCCACGCCGTAGTGACGAATCACAAACCAGAGCTTGAGGGCGCGGAAACGGCGTCCTAGCGGAATCTGCCAGTCGCGGTAATCGATGACCGCGCCAGACTTCGTCGCTTCATTGCGCAGATATTCGGGCAGGATGCTGAGGGTGTTGATCAGCGCAGTGCGGTCGGCCACAAAGAAGGCGTCGCAGTCGAAGTTGGTGAACATCCACTTGTGCGGGTTAAAGCAGTAGGAATCGGCGTACTCCAGCCCGGCGTGGATCCAGCGAAATTCAGGGCAGAGCGCGGCCGTGCCGGCCATCGCTGCATCGACATGGAGCCAGATCTGCTCGCTCTGACAGATGGCGCCGATGGCGGGCAGCGGGTCGATGGCGTTGGAGGAGGTCGTGCCTACGCTGGCGCAGACAAAGATTGGCGTCAGGCCGGCGGCGCGGTCGCGCGCGATCTGGTCGGCAAGGGCGTCGGCGCGCATAGCATAGGTTTCGTCCACGTCGATCAGGCGCAAGTTGTCGCGCCCCAGACCGGCGATCATCATTGCTTTTTCCAGTGAGGAATGCGTCTGCGAGGTGGCGTAGGCGACCAGCTTGCCTGTGCCGCCGGCGCGGTTGATGGCGAAGTTGGTGGCGCGTTCGCGCGCTGCCAGCAGCGCCGTGAGAGTGGCGCTCGACGCCGAATCCTGGATCACACCACCGCCGGTCGAGGTGGATTTGAATTTCTCCGGCAACGCCAACATCTCAACCAGCCAATCCAGCGTGTGCGTCTCCAGCTCGGTGCAGGCTGGGCTGGTGATCCACAGCATCCCCTGTACGCCCAACCCGGCGGAGAGCAATTCGCCCAGAATTGACGGGCCGGAAACATTGGCTGGAAAGTAAGCAAAGAAATTGGGCGATTGCCAGTGCGTCACGCCGGGAAGGATGACGCGGTCGATGTCGGCCAGGATGTCGGCAAAGGGTTCGCCATGCGTGGGCGGATGGGGCGGCAACATGGCGCGGATCTCGCCCGGTTGCACTTGTGACAGGACGGGCAATGTGGCGACCCGCTGTTGATAATCGGCGATCCAGTCGACCAGGGCGTGGCCGTACATGCGAAATTCATCAGGGGTCATGTGAAAAGAGCTTTGTTTACCCATTTTGTTATCTCGCTCGTGGGAATCTATTACTGATTGCCAGACAGAGTTTTCATATTTTCAGTATGTGTCAACCGGCTCTGCCTGCGCGCACGAAAGCCTTGACCTCGTCTGCGCGCTTTGCCTGTGGCAGTTTACAGAAAGTTTCGCCCACCAGAATGGCGTCACAGCCCATTTCCGCCATCCTGCGTACGTCGTCGGTGGTGCGGATGCCGCTTTCGCCTACCAGAATGCGATCCGGCGGGATCAGCGTGCGCAGGCGGCCGGTGGTTTCGATGTCCACCTCGAAGGTGCGCAGGTTGCGATTGTTGACGCCGATGATGCGGGCGCCACTTTTGAGCGCGCGTGCGGTTTCCACTTCATCGTGCACCTCGACGAGCGCGGCCATACCCAGGCTTTCCGCCAGCTGGCGCAGGTCGCGCAGATCGTTGTCGCCCAGCACGCCCACAATCAGGAGAATGGCGTCGGCGCCGGCCATGCGCGCTTCGTAGACCTGGTACTCGTGATAGAGAAAATCCTTGCGCAGCACGGGAATCGGCTTGCCGATTTCGCGCAGCCGCTCCTTGATGGCGGTCAGATATTCCAGCTTGCCCTGGAAGAAGCGGCTGTCGGTCAGACAGGAGATGGCGGACGCACCATTGTGGGCGTAGGTCTCAGCGATCAGCTCTGGATCCCACTCTTGGGCGATCACCCCTTTCGACGGGCTGGCGCGCTTTACTTCGGCGATCAGGCTGGCGCCAGGTGTGCTCGTCAGCGCGGCGGCAAAATCGAGTGGGGGCGGCGCTACGCGCGCAAAGGCTTTGACCTGCGCCAGCGGTGTGATCTCCATTTGCTTGGGAACTTCCTGGCGCTTCCATGCCATGATCTGGTCGAGCACTTCCCCTTTATGTTTGGCGATATCGAGTTTGGATGGCTTCATGGTGGTGCGTATCTCTGTGCGTATCGTTGTTTATGCATCTGCATTGCGTCGTCGTGTTGCGTTGGCCGGCCTGGTAGATGTTATCATAACGACGGATTTCACGTGTAATGGAGCAGGAATGTTGGCGTGTATTTTGCGCAATCCGCGGATGGTCGGCGGCGGCTTGGCAGCATTTTTATGGCTGCTGCTTGTGCTGAGCCGCGTCAGCGCACAGGCGCCAGTAATCACCCCCAACGATGTCGCCACGCCGACGCCCGGCGCGCCGCGTTTCCCTACGCCCACCCCGGTCGCGCCGCCGGCGGCCTCTTTTGCCGCACGCTCACTGCACCGCACCGGCGATACACCAGTCACCTACACTGTGCAACCCGGGGATACACTCCTGACGGTGGCGCTGGAAATGGGCATCGACCTGGAGGAAGCGCCGTGCGCCGTGGCGCCAACTTTCACCATTGACCAGCCACTGGTGATCGGCGATGTGCTGACCGCACCGCCGGCAAATATGCTCTGTCACGCTGTACAGCCAGGCGAGACATTGGCGACGGTCGCCGCGCATTACCTGTTGCTTCCTGGGCAGATTCGCGCCGTGACGTGGAATCGGCTGCCCGCCCGTGACGATGCCCCCCTGACGACAGGAACGCACATGCGCATCCCGCTGCTGCTGCCTGCTGGCGACGGGACAGGGAGCACGAGTGCACTCAGTGACGCCGACTTCCTGGCGATCATGCTCAACTCGCCGATCAACACCTCACCCTTCGTCGTCTTTGCGCAGCGCGGCGCTAACCGCAAGCCGGCGCAGAGCGTGACCGGGCCGGTTCCGGCAGATTGGCCCTATGGCAGCGGTCACTTCACCTGGCCTGTGTACGGCTGGCTCAGCCAGAGCTATCGCTACGACCATCGCGCCATCGACATCGCCGCGCCGCAGGGGACGCCGGTGACGGCGGCGGATCGCGGCGTGGTGCTGCGCGCGGGCTGGAACCAACAGGGCTACGGCCAGTTTGTGATCATCGACCACAAGATCGATTATCTGACGCTTTACGCGCATCTGGATCGCATACTGGTGAAGGAAGGCGAAGTCGTCGGACAGGGACAGGTGATCGGCACAGTCGGCTCCACCGGCAACAGCACCGGGCCGCACCTTCACTTCGAGATTCGCGACTTCGGGCGGCTGACCAATCCGCTGGAATTGTTGGCTGCACCGTAAAGCTGCACTGCACCAGAGTGGGAGACAAAGAGCGTGTGAATCCGCCTCCGTCTCCTTGTTTCCTCGTCTCCGCCTCTTTACTCCCGGTGATGGCGTACAGCCACCTCGTGCAGCACAGCCACCACGATCAGCCCTGCCACCATGAACGGCCCGACGATCTCCAGGCCGATGCGGTCGGCGAGTGCGCCAGCCAGCCCGGGCAGCACGCCGATGCCAAAGCTGGCCGCCGCCACCTGAAAACCGATGGCGTTGTTGGCGTCGGCGTTGCCCAGACGCTGCGGCGTCGCCGTCATCAGCAGCGGGAAGACCGGCGCCAATGCAAAACCGAGAATGAGCAGCCCGGCAAAGCCCACCCAGTTGACCGGATTCCACGCAAAGAGCGCCGCCGCCACAATGCCGGTGACGGCCATCGCACGGATGGTGGCAATCACGGCGAAGCGATTGGCGACGACGCCAAAAAAGAAGCGTCCCACGGTGAAACTACCCCAATACAGCCCGGTCATCAGCCCGGCCAGATCAGGCGACACGCTGCGCGTTTCGGTGAAGACCGAGTAACTCCAGTTGCCCGCTGTGACCTCGATGCCGGCGTAGAAGAAAAAGATGGCAATGTTGACCCAAACGATCGGTCGCGACAGGGTGGCGCGTGTGCGACGGCGCGTCGCAGGCGCCTGCGTCTCTTCCTCTGTGATCTCCATCCGCCAGTCGCCGGCGCGCAAAAAGACGACCAGCCCCATCGCCAGTTGCAACAGCGCCACGATGACGTAGCCCCAGCGCCAGGCAATGCCCAGGCCGAAAAGTGCGGTCAGCATGATCGGCGCAATTGTGGCGCCCAGGCCAAAACTGGCGTGCAGCCAGTTCATCAGGCGAGGACTGCGCACACGCATAGCAAAGAAGGTGTTCATGCCACCGTCGATAGCGCCGCTGCCCACGCCAAAGATAAATGCAGCCCCGACCAACAGCGCCCACTGCGGCGCCAGTGCGATGCCGAGCAGCCCCATCGCCCGCACCACGCTGCTTGCCGTTAGCAACGTCGCAACGCCAAAGCGGCGGATCAACCGACCGGTGTTGAAGCTGGTGAGCAGAAAGCCGATGGTCGCTGCAAGCAGCATCGTCCCCATCTGCGCGTTTTGAACGCCAAACTCGGTCATCATCGACGGCCAGGCAACGCCAAGCATCCCGTCGGGGAAACCCAGGACGACAAAGATCAAGTATGCGGTGACGACAACAATCAGCGGCGTTGCGGGGATAGCGCGCTTGTTCTCGATGGTTTGCATGAGCGGAATCCAGTCGTTAGCGGGCAATGCCGCAAAAATCGAGTTGATGGGCGATGTAGACCAGCTCCCCACGCTCGATCTGCGCGTGGCGGGCCGCAATCCACGCCGCAAAGCGGGGCTGATCCAGCGTCGGATCGTGACGCAGCGCACCCTCCATCGTGGCGACGATGAAGTGGAGAAAGTAGGCTTCATCCGCCGGATAAGCGCCGCCGACGGGGTGCACCACCCAATCCGAGCTGCCGGCGCTGCGAATCTCAAAACCGGCTGCGGGCAGCTCGGTAAAGAGATGACGCCCGGTGCGGCTGTCGCCGGAGGGGTGACCATCGGTGATGCGCTCATCCATCGTGCGATGGTAGGCGGCTTCGATGGCGGCGTCGAAAGCCGGGTCGATGGCCGGTTCGAGGAGGGTGGCGCCGTCGAAGTTGATCGTAAAGTAGAACAGTCCGGCGTCGGCCAGCACGCCGCGCAGACGTGGCAGCGCCGTGTGCAGGTCGAGCAGATCGAGAAAGGCGTTGGCGATAAGCAGATCGCACTGCTGCGCCGGGCCGGTCGCAGTCGCGCGCGCCGCGTAGTCAAGCGCGTCGGCAGGCGCAAACTCCAGTTGTAGCCACCATGGCAGGTGCGTCAGCCGCGTCTGCGCCGATGCCAGCAGCGTCGGATTGGCGTCGAGCAACGTGTAATGCACGCCCGTTGCATCGGCATCGAAGAGACGCCAGGCAAGCAATCGTTCGACCATCGTGCCGACGCCGGCGCCGATCTCCAGCACGCGCAGCGGGTGAGTCAGCGCAGTCTGCCGGGCGCGCACGGCCTCGGCCAGTTGCGCCCAGACGACACGGTTGAGGGCGCGGTCATCGACCGTGCGCTTGGCGGTGAGATAACGGGTGAAGTCGCTGTGCATAAGACGCTATTCTACACTGCAATGGCGCAGGTGCAGAAAGCAGACGCCTGGATTGCGTAGACGCCATCGCCCGTAGACGCCGCTCGCAG
>DGFH01000386.1:2704-3577 GCA_002391565.1 Anaerolineales bacterium UBA3905 | reverse complement strand
AGATGTGTATAAGAGTTCTCCTTGTTGCTATCCGTTTTCCGTCTGGCGACAGGATAGCGGGGGCGCGTCCGAAACGCGTCCGAAGGGGTGGACGGCAGTTAAGGAACGGCTGATGCTGTTGTATAATTCACTGCAGAGACGAGTACAGCGCCAAAGTTTGTCTACACCGACGGCAACCTGTTTGTTCAAGAGCCGTCGCACCGCCAAATGCACGAGACGAGCAAACAAGATGATTCCAAATCCTAATCAGCTTTCTGTCACAGCGCTTGGTCAGATCAAGCAGGCCGATATTCACTTTGGCGACCTGACCGTGCTGGTGGGGCCACAAGCGACCGGCAAGAGCATCTTCCTGCAAATGCTCAAACTGCTGGTGGATAACGGCCCAATCGTCGAGGAACTCCGCCGTTTTAACATCGACTGGCAAGGCAATCTTGGCAATTTCCTCGAGCTATACTTTGGCGAAGGGATGGCGAACGTCTACGCTCCGAACACGACCCAACTGGTCGTAGACGCCAAGACGATCGACCTGGCTGCACTGCTGCGTGGGAAACGCACAAAGGACGAGCGACTGTTCTTCATCCCTGCGCAGCGCGTGCTGAGCCTGCGCGATGGCTTGACACGCCCGTTCACCGATTATCGATCTGGCGATCCCTTTGTCGTGCGTGAGTTTAGCGAAAAGCTGCACCAGCTGGTACAGACTGAGTTCGGTCAGACGCCTGATCTTTTCCCCAAAAGCAACCGGCTTAAAAAGGCGCTGCGCGACAAGATCGATGACCACATCTTCGGAGGATTCGGACTAAAAACCAGCACCGACCGCTTTCAGAAGCGCATGGTGTTGAGCGGGCTGGCAGAGCAAACCAATTTACCCTATCT
>DGFH01000386.1:1657-2480 GCA_002391565.1 Anaerolineales bacterium UBA3905 | reverse complement strand
CGGGAGAAACTGGAATGGGTCGTGATCGAGGAACCAGAGATGGGGCTACATCCAAATGCGATTTCGGCGGTCATGTTGATGGTGTTGGAACTGTTGCTGCGTAACTATCGCGTCTGTATTTCCACGCACTCGCCGCATGTTCTGGATGTTGTGTGGGCGCTGCGCCAACTTCAAGCGCAACACGGCCGCGAGAAAGATGTACTTGACCTTTTTGGATTGGCAACGAACCAGGAAACGCGTAAGATCGCTGCGTCTGCGCTGCAAAAACAGATGCATGTCTACTATTTCAAGCGCAATGGCTTTGTCGCCGATATTTCAACGCTCGACCCTGGCGCGGCTGATGATGCAGTTGCCGGGTGGGGTGGGCTGAGTGAGTTCAGCGGGCATGTTGGCGACATTGTGGCGCGTGTTGTGGCGCGTAGGCACCAGGAGATGCCGGCATGAGCTTCGAAGCGGCAGTCAAGGCCGCCCCTGCACCGGTCTGCGATGCCTACCGCCCAGGTAAACAGGCGCTGAAGGGCGAACATCGAGACCTGATCCGGTGCCGCGATACCAGACGATTTACCGGCAGTATCGATCTTGAAGCCGCTTTGGCAGACGATGCCCAAGCCGCCAATCTCTGGGATTATGGAATTGGCGTTCGCTTACGTGGCGACAGTGAACACGCAATCTGGGTTGAGGTTCATCCGGCGGCAACGACGGAAGTCTCGACATTTCTTCGCAAACTCGCCTGGCTGCAAACCTGGCTGCGCACTGAAGCGAAAGCATTGGGCGCCCTGTCTCAGCCCTCGGACGAAATCGAAACGTTTGTCTGGATTGCCAC
>DGFH01000386.1:0-1426 GCA_002391565.1 Anaerolineales bacterium UBA3905 | reverse complement strand
AGCGTCACATCACCTGAAAGCCATGCTGCGCATCCATCTCTTCGGCCCCCTGCGCCTGGAAATCAACGACGCCCCCCACCGCTTCGCCGCGCTGCCCAAGACGCTGCCGCTGCTCGCCTACCTGCTGCTCAACCGGATGGCGCCGCTGCCCCGTTCCACTGTAGCCTTTACGCTCTGGCCCGACCTTGACGAGGAGAGCGCACGCAGCAACCTGCGCCGTCATCTCTATGAGCTGCGTCGCGCCCTGCCGCCTGCATCCAACGATCTTCCCTGGATCAACGTTGATAGCACGACGGTGCAGTGGAATCCGGCTGCACCTTGCTGGCTCGATGTGGCCGCGTTCGAGGACGCCTGCCGCACGCCGGACAAACTGAATGATGTCATCGAACTGTATCAGGGCGACCTGCTCCCCGCCGTCGATGAGGAGTGGCTGATCTTCGCGCGCGAGCGGCTGCGCACTGCCTTTCTGACCGCGCTGGCGCAGTTGATCGAGCAGCGTCGCTCAGCCGGCGACTACGTGGGCGCCATCGACGCCGCCGCAACCCTGCTCCGTCACGAGCCGCTGCGTGAGGACGTCGTGCGCACATTGATGACCCTGCGCGCCGACAGCGGTGATCTGCCCGGCGCGCTGCTGGAATATCGCCGCTTCGAGCAGGCGCTGCGCCGCGAACTCGACGCGCCGCCAACTGCCGAGACCAGCGCCCACTACGACGCCCTGGCGCGGCGGGCGGTGACACAGGACGCGTTGCGCCACGCGCCTGAACCGATGTCCACGGCAGCGCCGCCATCCACAGCGGCGCCCGCTCCATCTGTCCCGCCCGCACACCGCCACAACCTGCCCGCACAATTGACCAGCTTTGTGGGGCGCGCTCAGGAACTTGCCGATATTCGCGTCTTGCTAGGGCGCAGTCAGGCGCCGGTGCGACTGCTGACGCTGGTAGGCCCGGGTGGCAGCGGAAAGACGCGGTTGGCGCTCGAAGCCGCTGCCCGCCTGCTGGAGGAGGACATCTTCCCCAACGGCGTCTTCTTTACACCGCTGGCTGCGCTCACCGACCCCGGCGAGGTGGTGGCGGCATTGGCGACGACGCTGCACGTGACCGAAGGCAGCGGCGCGCTCAAGGAACGGTTGCTGGCGCGGCTGCAAGGACAGCGGCTGCTGCTGGTGCTGGACAATTTCGAGCACGTCGATGCCGCCGCGCCGCTCGTTGCCGAATTGCTGGCTGCCGCACCGGGATTGGCGTTCCTGGTCACCAGCCGCGTGGCGCTGCGCATCTACGGCGAGCAGGAGTATCCGGTCATGCCGCTGCCGCTGCCCGATCTCGACGATCTGCCAGCTTACGAACGGCTGGCGCACATCCCTTCCATCGAGCTTTTCATTATCCGCAGCCGCGCCGTCAATCCCGCCTACACGCTGCACCCGGAGGAT
>DGFH01000321.1:10978-13299 GCA_002391565.1 Anaerolineales bacterium UBA3905 | reverse complement strand
AATTCTACCTTACCCTTTTCGTCGGCAGCGTCAGATGTGAATAAGAGACAGATGCGAACAAACAAAATACCCGGGTGGTCCCCATGGGCGCGGCGCGGAGCCGCACGTTCTCGCCAGACAGGGAAATGCGGTTGAGAACCGCCTCTACGATTACCGAATCTATTTGTTAATGTGCATAAGCCGACTTCAGTTTTCAGCCTCGATTTGAATCGCAGGCTGTGCTGTTTATCTTCCCGGAAGCTCCACAGCTTCCGGGAAGATTGCGAGCGATACCATGCGACAACCTGGAAATCGATAGAATACTCAAACAGCCTCTTAACGCCATCGGCGCATCTAGCCTAGCGACGCGCGCCTTTGCGCGGCGGCTGCGCGCGTTGCCCCTGGCTGCCGCGATAACCCGGCGCAATAATGGCGAGATACTGACAGCGGTTGACGTCCATCATGCGGGTGCGCAGCCACGGCTCGATCTGCTTGGGCTCGGCGCTGGTGGTGATGACGGTGGGCAGCAGCGCGGTGTAACGATAGTTGAGCAACTGGAAGAGCTTCTCGCGCGCCCAGGGCGTGGCGCTCTCCGTGCCCAGGTCGTCGAGGACGAGCAACGGCGCCCGCTTCACCTCATCGAAGCGGCGGTCAAGCGGCGTGTTCGATTGGGGATTGAAGGCGGCGCGCAGGTGATCGAGCAGATCGGGCACGACGACGAACATGACGTCGGTGCGCGTGCGCTCGACATAACGGTTGGCGATGGCCGCTGCCAGGTGTGTCTTCCCGCTGCCGTAGGTGCCCATCAGCACCAGCCAGCCCTGCGGTTCTTCGGCATAGTCGAGACAGCGCTTCACGATCTCGCGCAGGTTGGCGCGCTGTTCGGCAGTCAGGTCACTGCGCTGGGCGTCGAAGGCGTCGAAGGTCTGCTCTCGGTGCAGATGGAGGCTGCTCAGCTCGCTCTGTCCGCTTGCCTTGCCGGTGCGGAAGTCCGGCGCCAGGATCAGCACATGATTGACGAGACCGACATCCTGCAGACGGCTGCGTAAGCGCGGGTCAAGCTCCTCCAGGCGCTGATTGGTGGTGATGACGGTCGGCAATTGGGCGTTGTAGCGATGGTTGAGCAGTTGAAAGAGCTTCTCCTGCGCCCAGGGCGTGCTTGCGTGCGCGCCCAGATCGTCGAGAATCAGGAGCGGGGCGGTGCGCAATTGCTCGAAGAGGTCGTCGTATGCCAGCTCGCTTTGTGGCCCGAAGGCCGTGCGCAGATGGTCGAGTAGGTCGGGCACGACCATCAAGATGACTGGCTGCCCCACTGCCAGCCGGGCATTGGCGATGGCCGCCGCCAGATGCGTCTTGCCGCAGCCATAGGCGCCGGTGATCAACAACCAGCCTTCAGGACGTTCGGCAAAGCGAACGCAGGTGTCGTAGGCGCGGCGCAGGTTGATCTGCTTATCCGGCGGCAAATGGGACGGTTCGGCGCGGAAGTTCTCGAAGGTGAGCCGGCGCAGGCTGTCGACCATGCTGATCGCCTGCAGCGAACGCAACTGGCGCGCGGCCATCTCTCGCTTACGGCATTCACAAGGCACGGCGCGCCCATAGTCGGGGTGGCCGATCGGTAGGTCAGGCACGATGAAGCCCATCCCGCCACAGATTGGGCAGGGCGGCGCCGGGTGTGGCGCAGCGGGCAGGGTGCGCGCACGGCGGATCGCAGCGACCGCCTGTGCAACCTCAGCCGAGGATGATGTCGGAGTATTCGTCGGGGATGTATTTGCGTCGTAAATCTGCTTCGCTATCGCGTCCACGCGTTTCATGGCTTTGCTCATCTTTACCCTCCGTTTCCCACCGTTTGAGGATCGCCTGAATGTAGCGCAATGCGCGTTTGTTGCTGGCAACGGCGATTGTGAAGGCTTCGTCGATCCAATCCGGCGGGTAGCTCTTTTCCATATCGCGCAGCTGGTCGGCGAGCAGCGGCGTCAGCAGGCCGATGTTCTGCTCGTATAAGGCGAAAATGTTGGGCCGCTCCACTTTGAGACGCGCTTCCTCGGGCAGGACGCTGCGTAGTTCCGCCAATTTCCCCTGGCGCACCAGCGCCAGCGTCTGCCGCCCTTTAACGGTGTTGATAAAGTACCAGTCTTCGATGATTGTATCGGTTTCGCCGCTTTCAATTTCCAGTTTGAGCAGGGTGCCGCGCGCGGTGGCGCGTTCCAGCGCGTCGGTCAGCGCCTGCGCCGGCGTGCGTAGTTCGTTGTCGAGCGTCAGGCTGCGCAGCAAGATGTCGTCTGCGCGCAAGTCCGCCCCGCGCAGATACTTGAGCTGCCCTTCCTGCTCATTGAGCAGCCAGA
>DGFH01000321.1:0-10797 GCA_002391565.1 Anaerolineales bacterium UBA3905 | reverse complement strand
TTCCTGCTCATTGAGCAGCCAGAAGCAGTGCAGCGTCAACTTCAACTCGGCCAGGTCGTCGATCAGCGGCAACAGGTCGGTGAAGAAGAAATCCGGCACGATCACTGGCTTCATCTTGGCGTCGGGAAAACCGATAAAGCCTTTGGGCTGCATGGGCATCGGTCAATACTCCAGTTCAGTGCGTTGCACCTCCAGATCGCGGAACTGCGTCAGCTCCTTGCGGAAATAGAGGCTGACCGTGCCCGTCGAGCCGTGGCGGTGTTTGGCGACGATCACATCGGCAATGTTCTGGCGGTCGGTGTCTTCGATGTAATAGTCCTCACGGTAGATGAAGAGGACAACGTCCGCGTCCTGCTCGATGCTGTTATGGACGATCAGATTGCCTGCAATAAAGTTGTGATGTGGCGGCACTGTGAGATCATACACCTGCTCCTCACCAGCAAAGGTGATGGAGGCGATGCGATCCCAGTAAACGTCGCTGCTCGCCAAATGCGCCAGTTCGTCTGACCGCACGATGTCGGCAATAGCAGCTGCGCGCGCGCGCCCCAAATTGTTTGCATAGAGCGCAGCGCCACAATATTGCATTCCTAAAGCCGCCTGTAATTGTCGCGTGGTCATGTGGGTTTGCCGGAGCGCAGGTGCAACATGTGTTCGCCAAACTGAGCGCGGGATAATATCGCGGTTTGTATTGAAAGCTCGCTTCTCGATCCATGCCAGGATCGTTGCCAGGGCTTCGGTGCGTTGCTTGCCCACTGCGCCTACTTGGTTGGCAAATTTCCTCACATCTTCTTGACCGCCTACTATGACATGATATTGATCGCGTCCCTTGGCTCCTTGCTTCACTGGTCTGACGCGCGCGTTGATGCCAAGTCTGAGCAAAAGCGACTGCACCCCCCACGCCAACTGTGCGCTGCTGGTGGCGTAAAAGATCGTCGGTCGCGGACTCTTCCCGTAGACCATCTGAACACAACCATCGGTCGCCCACAGGTGACGCAGAAACACCCCAATTTTGGCTGCTGACTGGGCAAAAACACTGTTCGGTATCCGTTTCTCCCAACTTCGTAGCCCGAAGACGCCAAGCCCATCTAGCCACGCTGCCACCGGATTGCGTTTTCCATGGGTCAGATGTTCGGTTGCACTCAAATAGACCTGACGCCAGCGCCGTTCCTCGACAATTCGTGGCGTGATCGATTCGCCAAAGACTTGTCTTGCGAGTTCCGCCACCATGTCGGCTAGTTCCGGTGCGCGGCTGGTGTATTGGATGGCGTGGCGCGGCAGCGTGCAGCCATCGCCGATAAGATGGCCTAACAGCGCCAGCTCGGCATCGGTCATGGTTGCGCTATCTGGCCCCATCAACGTCCGCGGGGTGGCAATGTGTTCGCCAGGAGATAACTCATCCAACCGCTTCCAGCCCTCGATTGTCAGGAAGCGATGATTAGCAGTTGCGCGGATCGCACGCCCCAATTGTGTGCGTAGCTCAAAGA
Organism: Anaerolineales bacterium UBA3905; assembly: GCA_002391565.1. Taxonomy (GTDB): domain Bacteria; phylum Chloroflexota; class Anaerolineae; order Caldilineales; family Caldilineaceae; genus Caldilinea. The sequence continues at coordinate 9,313 of DGFH01000321.1, read as the reverse complement.
CAGGTTTAACGCCTGTACAAAAGGCGCTCGCTAGCGACGCATGCGTCAGTCGCCACTGTTGCTGGTCAAGACAGGCAACAGTGGTTTTTTCTTCACCCACTAACTCTCGGATCGGAACATATTGACCGATTTCAGGAAGATAAACCGGCGTATCACCTGCCAGACACCCGCTCTCGCGCAAATCGGAGAGCATCGGGCGCTTGTCGCTGCGGCTTTCAACGGCGCGCGAGAGCTGGCTGAGCGCAATCACCGGCACATTCAGTTCGCGCGCCAGCCCCTTGAGCGAGCGGCTGATGAAGGAAATCTCCTGTTGGCGATTTGCTTCCCGCCCCCCACCCGACGAGCCGGACATGAGCTGCATGTAGTCGATCAGCACCAGGTCGAGGCCGTGTTCGGCGTAGAGGCGGCGGCACTTGGTGCGGATTTCGTTGACGGTGGCTGCCGGCGTGTCGTCGATAAAGATGGCGGTATTGGCGAGCAGGTTGGCCGCCTCCAGCAAAATCGGCCACTCATCGTCGTGCACCTGGCCAAGACGCAGGCGGTGGCTGTCGATGCCGGTCTCCATCGAGAGCAGGCGCTGCACGAGCTGTTCGTTGCTCATCTCCAGGCTGAAGATGCCCACGCGCGCGCCGTACCGTTTGGCGGCATTCTGGGCGATATTGAGCGCCAGACTCGTCTTGCCCATTGCCGGACGTGCAGCCAGAATGATCAGGTCGCTCTTTTGCAGCCCGCCCAGCAGTCGGTCAAGAAAGGTGAAACCGGTCGGCACGCCCATCAACGTGTCCTGATTGCGCGCCAGGAAGTCGATGTGGTCGACCACCTGCGTCATGATCGTCCGAATCGGCATCAGGTCGCGGTGGATCAGCGCCTCGCTCACGCCGAAGATCAGCGACTCTGCCTTGTCGACGACGTCATCGACCTCCTGGCTGTCGTCGTAGGCGAGCTCGGCGATCTGTCCGGCGGCGGCGATCAGGCGACGTAATAATGCCGTGCGTTCGACGATGCGCGCATAATGATCGACGTACATCGCCGACGGCGTGCCTGCAATTAGATCGGTGATGTAAGCTGGCCCGCCAACTTCCTCCAGGTGGCCGCGCCGCTCCAGCTCATCGACAACGGTGACAAAGTCGAGCGGCTCGCGGCGGTCGTGCAGCGCCAGCATCGCCTCGTAGAGCCAGGCATGGCGCTCGCGGTAAAAGTCTGCGGCGCGCAGAAAGCTGGCAACCTTGATGATCGCGTCCGGGTCGATCAGCAGCGATCCGAGCACGGCGCGCTCCGCCTCCAGGTTGGCCGGGATGCCTTTGGTGGGAGTCTCGGTTGGTTCGATCATCTGCATCGGTCTGTCATCTTGTTTCAGGTGTGGATATAGTGCGCACAGGTTGTGGATAGTGGGCTTGTGACAAAAACGGCGAAGCTGCTGATATGCAGCCTCGCCGTTTGCGCTTCCGCCGGTTGCTAAACGGGCGTTTAATTGCCGAGCAGACTGTCCAGGTCAAGTCCTTCGACAAAGTCCTTGAACGCGCCCAGGTCTTCAGTGGAGCTATCACTGTATTCGGAGCGGCGCTCGCCTTCTTCCGATAAACTCATCTCCTCTTCAGGCATCATACCGGCCTGCTCCATGACCTCTTCGGCCACATAGATCGGCACGCTGACGCGCACGGCCAGCGCGATGGCGTCGCTGGGACGGCTGTCGATCTCCAGCGTCTCGCCGTTCATGTCGAGCACAATGCGCGCAAAGTAGGTGTTGCGCTCCAGGCTGTTGATGACGATGTGCAGCACTTCGGCGCCCAGCGTCTCGATAACAGACTTGAGCAAGTCGTGCGTCAACGGGCGCGGCGCCTCCATGCCCTGCAATTGCAGGGTGATGGCATCCGCCTCGAACGGGCCGATCCAGATGGGCAGAAAGCGTTCGGAGTGTTCTTCCTTCAACACCACGATGCGATTCTGCGACAGCAGGCTGACCCGAATGCTATCGATTGTAACCTCGATCATGGCTCCCCTTCCTGTGGAAACCAACCTCTTGCGGTGGTAAGTAGGCGGATTATAGCACAGCTTGAAAGCCGGTCAAAGTGCTTTGATTTGCATCGCAACGGCCAAAATTTGGCGCGTGACGCCGACTCGACTATACTACCATGCGTTGTCGGGGAGTAGCGCAGCTTGGTAGCGCGCTTCGTTCGGGTCGAAGAGGTCGGAGGTTCAAATCCTCTCTCCCCGACCAACCAGTCTTTATAGCCAATGCGCAAGGACACATGTGCTTACCGATCGGGTGAGCACATATCATTTGGGCGCCAATCCAAGTGGCGTTGGGCGAGATAGAAAAGCAACGTTGCGTTCCTGGTTCCTGGTAAAATGGTTCGATCTGCTGGCGCTGCTCTTCTTGACAAGCGCCACTGCCGCCATCCTGATCCCACTCTGGTCGCCTGGCGTCCCCAACCCCGGCGACTTTCTGATGAGCGTCCATCGCATCTATGAGCTGGAAAAAGCATGGGAGAATGGCATCTTCTACCCGCGCTTTGGTCTTGACCTCAATTTTGGCTACACGGCGCCGCTCTTTCAGTATTACCCACCCCTGGCCAGCTATATCGGGCTGACCTTCTATCGGTTTGGGCTGGGGTTCATTGCCGCTGCTAAAGCCGTTGCATCGGTAAGTCTGCTGTTTGCCGGATGGGGAGCGTATGTTTACGCGCGGACGCTGCTGCGACAGCGTTTTGCCGCCGCCATTGCTGCCTTTACTTACCTGCTTTCACCCTACCTGCTGATGGTGATCTACGAACGCGGCGCGGTTTCGGAGTCGCTCACCTGGGCGATCTTGCCCTGGCTGGTGTGGACGACGCATCGCTATTTTCTCACGCGCCGTCGTGCTTTTGGGCTGGCTGTGGCTGCGCTCGTTGCGCTGACGATGCTCGGCCACAATGCCACCGCGCTGTTCGTGGCGCCACTCGCCGCGCTCTACGCGGCTGTACTGGCAGCCATGACCCGTGACAGCCGGGCGCTCCTGCGCGTGGCGGGCGCCTTCCTCCTGGGCGCCGGGCTGAGCGCCTTCTACTGGGCGCCGGCGCTGCTGGAGATGAACCTGACCAAATCCACCGAGTTCATGTTCAGCGGCGGCACCAGCGTCGAGGCCAATGTCAAAACGCTTGCCACCTTTGCGCAAACATCGCCGGTGGCGCTCTACGCCGGACCGGAGCGTTTTCGCTTTGCGCTCTGGCCGTTGCTGGCCGCCGCCGCCGGCGTGATCGGGCTGGTCGTGGCGCGCCGACGGCGCCCGCCGCTGCTCTGGTTCTGGGTCGGTGCACTGAGCGTGACGGCGCTGCTCCAGCTCGACCTGAGCCTGCCCTTTTGGCAGCATGTTCCGTTCGTGCGTTTTATTCAATTCCCCTGGCGACTCTACGGAATCATTGCGTTCTCAATCGCAATACTCTTTGGCGCGCTCTTTGCCGATGTGCGTCTGACTCGGGGACGCAGCCTCTGGCAGCCGCTGGCGGCGACAGGGTTGCTGGCGCTCTTTGCCTGGTTGAGCCTGAGCAACTTGCATCCCGACAAGCTGCCCATTTGGGAAGCCTTCGCCGAAGAAAATATCACGCAACGGGCAATGTGGGAACGCGGGCAGATCGGCTATCCGCTCTTTGGCGACTACACCCTGCGCACCCTGAGCATCGATGACCGGGGGCTGGCGCTCAGCCGTCCTGTCGAAGACCCGATGCGCCTGCCGCCTATTGTTGCACCGGAAAAGCTGGAAGTGCGCGCCGAGAATCCCGTCCGCTACGTGCTTGACGTGACAGCCGCGCACCCCTGGACATTACGGCTGCACCGTCCTTATTTTCCCGGCTGGCAGGTGACGGTGGATGGCGCGCCGGTCAATGTGAATGCGGGCGGCGTCGGCGGGTTGGTGTCGGCGGAGCTGCCGGCGGGCGCTTACCGTGTAGTTGCCGCTTTGGGCGATAACGCTGTGCGCCGCAGCGCCAACACCATCTCCATCGTGGCGCTGGCGATCTGGTGCGTGTGGCTGTTGCCCTGGCGCCGCTGGTGGCTGGATGTCGGGCTGGTTGTCATGCTGAGCTTCGCCATCGGCGCCTTTATCACCTACCTGCAGACGGACGGGCGCTTTGCTCGCTATCCCCTGACGACACAGGCGACTTTTGCGGAAGGACTCCGCCTCGTCGGGTTGGATTTGCCTACGACGACCGTCTGCGCGGATGACGCGTTGACGATGCGTCTGTACTGGTTCACCGATCGTACACCACGCACCGACTTCAAAATCTTCCTCCATGTGACTACGCTCGACGACGCCGCAAAAGTTGCACAAGTCGATACAATGCCTTTCGACAGCTTCAACCCGATGACGCGCTGGGAGCCGGGCGAGCTGGTCGACTTCCCTCAGGCGATCCCGCTGACGGGGGTGACGCCAGGGCGTTATCGAGTGTTGTTTGGCTTGTACGATCAGGAGACCGGTCAGAACCTGCGCGTGGAAAACGCCACCTTCATCTTGCCGGGCGACCGCGCCCAACTGACCGAAATTGACGTCGTGGACTGCACACCATGAGCACGCAGCGACGCCATTGGCTGGAGATCGGCTTCGTCACCCTGCTGTTTCTGACTGCCCTCTTCCTGCGCACCTGGCAGCTCGATCGCCTCCCGCCGGGACTTTACAACGACGAAGCAGCCTATGGCATGGATGCCCGCACCTTATTGACAGGCGACCTGCGCATCTTCTACGAACGCAACAACGGGCGCGAACCGCTCTTCATCTACCTGCTGGCGCTGACCTTCCAGAGTCTGGGCGCCACCGCTTATGCGATCCGGCTGACAGCGGCGGTGGTGGGCGCCGTCACGGTGGTGGCCGCCTACTGGATGGTGCGCGAACTCTTCCGCTTTGCTCCAGAGTTGAACGAACAGTCGCCGCGCTGGTACGCAGCATGGACGGCGCTCTTGCTTGCCTTTTCCTACTGGCACCTCAGCCTGAGCCGCGTCGGTTTTCGCGCCATCACGTTGCCGCTGGCGTTGACCCTTGCCTTTGCCCTCTTCTGGATCGTGTGGCGCCGGCTGCGGACGCCGGGCGACGCGCCATGGGGACTGGCGCTCCTCGGCGGGCTAGCGTTGAGCCTGCCGCTCTACACCTACACGGCGGGGCGGATGGCGCCGCTGCTTTTCGTCTTCACGGTGGCGGCGACGTGGTGGCTGGCGCCGCGTTTGACCATCGATCGGGCGCGTCTGCTCCAGATAGCGGCAGTGATGGCGTTGGCGACGCTGCTGGGCGCCCTGCCGCTGCTGCTCTATTTTGTCCGGCATCCGGCGACTTTTGGCGCTCATGCCCTTGAAGTCTCGGTGCTGAACACGCAGTACGCGGGCGACAACCCCGTCATAGCGCTGCTGCAGAGCGCCGCACGCACTTTTCTGATCTTCGGCGTACTGCCCGATGAAAATTTGCGCCACAATCCTGCGCAGATTCCAGCGGTTGACCCGTTGCTGGCGGTGTGGTTGCTATTGGGGGTAGGGCTGGCGATCTATAGTTGGCGCCGGCTGACAACGCTCTTTATGCTGGCCTGGTTGTTCTTCTTCGCGGCGCCTGCCATTTTATCGAGCGAAGGCGTGCCACACTCGCTGCGCATGATTGGGATGCTGCCGATCGTTTATGTGCTGCCGCTGCTGGCGATGGCGTGGGTGACGCAGCGCGCACCGCAGCGCTTCCGGCCTCTGTTGCGTTGGCTGCCTCTGCCCTTCCTGCTGATCGCGGCGTTCGTGAGCGTGACAGGCTACTTTGGCGCGTGGACGCCAATCGAACGCTTCCGCAGCGCATTCCGCACCGATTACGCCGATTTTGCGCGCACGCTGGCGGCCAGCGATACATCCGCAACGGTGTGGGTGCTGCCGCTAGTCGATGCCCAGGCGTTGACTGATGGCAAGTTCAACACCATCGACTTCTTCCAGCACGACCCCGGCGCCTTCGCCACCTTGCCTGTGGAGGAAGACGCGGCCGCCGCGGCCCTGGCGCAACTGACGACAGGACGGCAGTTTGTCAACGTACTGCGCCCGACCGATGCGCCCTATCTCCAGGCGACTTCCTGGCTCTTCGCCGATGTCAAGGGGTTGTTCGATCTGTTGCTGCGTCGCAACAGTGTGGCTGCGCCAACGTCGGGGGAGATGGCGGGCATTCCCTACACGCGCTATTCATTGAGTGAGACACGCAACTTCGCCCTGCCGTCCACGGAGCACACGCTGACCGACGTCGTGTTTGGCGACCTGTTCCAATTGACCGGCGTCAATCTGGGCGGCGGCAATCAATGGACATGGCAAGGTGATCTCCTGACGCTGCCTGCCGATCAACCGCTTTGGGTTGTACTGCGCTGGTCAGCCATTGGAGACGCGCCGACCACGCAACACAAGACCAGTCTCGTGTTGCGCGACGCGACAGGCGCCATCGCCGCTCAGTCCGATGCATTGCTCGTCAGCGACCGCCAGCCAGGCGTGCTGGAGAGCACCTATCAGGTGCTCGACCTGGCGCCGGGCGCGCCGCCAGGAGAGTACACCCTTGAACTGCGCGTGTATGAAGACGCCACCGGACGCACCTATCCGGTGATGCAGGCAGGTCAGCGCACCACCGCCTTGCGCCTCGCCCAGGTGAGCGTAACGCCGCCGTTACAGCCCGGAGCGTCGCTTGCGCCGCAGGTCTCGCTCGATGGGGCGTCGATGCCACCGGATTTCCAGGTTGCAGGCTACGATTTGCCGCGCACAGACAGCGCGCCTGGCGAAGCGCTGCCGCTGACGCTTTACCTGCGCGCGCCTGTGACGCCGACGACCGACTACAGCGTGCAGGTCGCGTTGAGTGACGAAGCAGACGCCATCGTCGCCCGGCAGCTGCTAATGCCAGGCGGCGCCGAGTTTCCACCCTCGGCCTGGCGCGCTGGCGAAACGATGCGCATCCCGCTGTTGCTGCCGCTTGCCCCCACGCTGGAGAACGGCGCCTACCGGTTGCAGCTTGCCATAACAGATGGCGTCAACCAGATCACTCATATTGACATGGGCGAGATCACCCTCAGCGGACGGCCACATGTGTTCACGGCGCCGCCCATCGATCGGGCGCTTGACGCCAGCTTTGGTGAAGTCGTGCGGCTGGTTGGCGTCGATGCGCCGTCGGCGATCACGGTTGCACCTGGCGCGCCGCTCGGCCTGACGCTCATCTGGCAACCTGCGGCGACAACGACGCAGGCGTTGGTGCGCTTTGTCCAGGTGCTGGACGCTAACGGCGCCCTGATAGCGCAGCAGGACACGATCCCGTGCGATGGTGCGTGCCCTGCATCGTCCTGGTTGGCGGGCGAATATTTGCTTGATCCGGTCAACATCTTAGCGCCGCCGGAGATGTCGGACGGTGCGTATCGGCTGATCGTGGGGTGGTATGACGCCGCTACACAACAACGTCTGCCGGGATGGGATGCCGCCGGTCAGGCGTTGCCAGGGGATGTGCTGATGCTGCCGATCCAGGTAAGCGTCAGCCGTTGATCTGAGAGACGGTTGGAAGAGGGTGGAAGTTTGACGCAGAGACACGGCGGCGCGGAGGTGCGCAGAGGAGTTGCATCGCTGACTACAGATGCGTATTCGCTTGATGCTCTCTGTGTTGCTCTGCATCTCTGCGCCTGCGTCAAATTGGGTGACTCTTCAAACAGGTTCTGAAGATAACGCAGTCAAAAGTTGCAAATTCCCTATCTTCCCGGAAGCTCTGAGCTTCCGGGAAGATGAACAAAACCTATCTGTGCTATCTATGAGATGTCACGTCGGAGACGACGACCTGCGACAGATGCCCATAACCTGAAGTGCATCTGATTTGAAGCGATGTCAACGCCCGGTGGTATACTGGTTTGACCTTCGCCCATGTCTGAACTTTGCAACCATGAGACCATCAGCCACATGTTGAACAGCCGAAGTGTACGAATGCAATGGAGCGCGATCATTGGCGCTGTGTTGGTGCTCGCCATGTTCAGAAGCCTGCATGCCGGCGAACCCACGCCCGATCAGCCTCAAGATGAGCCTTCCTATTCCCTCTATCTTCCCGCCATCACGACACCGTTTCACATGTTTCTGCCGGTGATCCATGCACGCCCGCCAATCGATACGCCACATCCAACCGACGGGGCCGTGCGCCAAAGTCTCAACAGCTATCTGACGTGGGAGGCAGTGGACGCTCGACTGCAAGGCGCAACGTACACCATCTATCTGGAACGGGATGACGCCACGCCGGATGAAGCCATCGTCACCGGCCTCGCGCAGACGGCGTATGATCCTTTCACCTTTGAGGAGAACACGCGTTACTACTGGCAGGTGACGGCAACCACCCCCGGCGGCCAGCAGATCAGCAGCCCGGTGTGGAGTTTCACGACCGACTATTTCCCGGCGACGCCTGAAACAGACTTGATGGTTGACGTGCCCGCCGGCCCCTTTATGATGGGGTGCGATGATGCCAATAACGGCGGCTATGTCTGTTCGGCGGTCGATACACCGCTGCACCAGGTCTATCTTGACGCCTACCGCATCGATAAACACGAGGTCACCAACAAGGAGTATCGCGCGTGCGTCGAGGCGGGCGCCTGCAATCCGCCGCGCAAGTTTGGCTCCGAGACGCGCAACGAATACTTTTATGATCCCGCGTTCGACTATTACCCGGTGGTGTATGTGTCGCATTGGGACGCCGAAGATTTTTGCGCCTGGGAGGGCAAACGGCTGCCGACGGAAGCCGAATGGGAAAAGGCCGCGCGCGGCGCCATCGACACACGGCCCTTTCCCTGGGGAGCGGAGCCGTTCGACTGCACGTGGGCCAATCATCGCTGCACCGATCCTGATGACACGACGCGCGTGGATGACTTCCGCCGCAGCCAAAGCCCCTATGGGTTGTTGAATGTCTCCGGCAATGTGTGGGAATGGGTGCAGGATTATTATTATGACTACTATTACACCATCACTCCTTATGCCAACCCGGTGTTGACCGTCAATATGCAAGACCCCAACATCCCTTATTTTTCGGTGCGCGGGGGATGTTTCCGACACGCCTGGTGGTACTTGCGCACCTTCCATCGCAAAGGTGGACACTGGGGCGATACGATCTTTGAGGGGTCGAACGACAAACCGCTGTTCCGCAGCAGCATGTATGGTTTCCGCTGTGCGCAATCCATGGCAGATTGAGTGACCGGGATAGAGCAGGGCGATTGCAGGCGCCAGGTGAGGGACCAGGTGAGGGATGCAGTGCAGGCAAGACAGAAGATACGCGCTGTCCGGTGGCGGCGGCCTCGGCAGGGGCGCAGCAGATTGGCGTTGGGACTCATCT
>DGFH01000072.1 GCA_002391565.1 Anaerolineales bacterium UBA3905 | reverse complement strand
AAAATGGGCCGCCTTCTTTGCGCAAGCGCAAAGAAGGCGGCCCATTTTCATGGTACGTTTGGGGCAACAGAACGAATGGAGCGATTAACATGAAGAGTACAATCAGCAAACCCAACGATGAACAGGGTGTCTGTTGCTGCATCTGCAAAGGAATGGGCATCTGCTATCTGCTTTGTCTCGTTTCGCCACTTGTCCTGGCAGCGGGCGTAGCCGTGGTGGCGCTCATCTCATTCTTTGGCTGATCCCGGTTGCGATCGACACAATCTTACCATCGCATCTTCACAACTTCTTCACAGCCATCATCTATCCTTTAGCCATCAACAACAAAACCGCCGGAACAAGCACCGGCAAATCGCGAAAGGAGTTTCAAGATGATGCGCAAGAGTATGATAGCCACGATGGTGGCAATGATGTTGGTGGTGGTTGTGGTGACGGCAGTTTTTGCTCAGGGCGCTGGCCCGGCCGCCGGCGCTGGCGCAGGCACGCCAGGGACAGGATTGTGTCTCAACAGCAGCGACCTCGACGGCGACGGCGTCTGTGACAATTGGATCGACGCTGACGGCGATGGTGTGAACGATATGGCGCCGCGCGACGGCACGGGCAATCAGTACGGCAATCGTCGCAGCCAGCAGCAGGGCGCTGCACAGGGACAGGGTGCAGCATTCGTTGACCAAAACGGTGATGGCGTTTGCGACGCCTATGTCGATGCGAATGGCGATGGCGTCAACGATGCAGCGCCCCGCAACGGAACGGGTAATCAACGTGGACACCGCGGCCGGTAATCAATCGGGTGCATCAAACCACATCACAAGCAGGTCAGGGGCGGCAACTGCCGCCCCTGACCTGCTTTGTTTCACAGCTTAGCGCTGCACGTAGGGCAGGTTGACGCGCCTGCCATCCACAAACGTGATGACGGGCGCACCCATCGCTGCATAGCCGCCTGCCGCCCGTACACCGTAGCGATCGTTGACCACCAGCGCAACCCCTGCGTTCACGTTGACGCCTAGTGTGACCGTCATCAGCGCACCCGGCGCCAGGCTGGGCGCTGTCCACTGCACTTCGTCATCGATCAGGGCGCCGCCAGAGGCGTGCACTGTCCCTGCCGGCAACGTGCTTGTTATCACGACATCCGTAGCATCGGCGCCGCCGCGATTAACAACGCCGATCGTATACGTGATCGGCTCACCCATGCTGACAAAGGCGGGTGCGCTGGCGGTAATCGAGAGAAACGGAGCCGGCGCACCATTTGGGACAAGAATCTGCGCTGTGAATGGCGCCAACGTGAGTGGATTGGGCGCCGGTTGTCCATCGAGTGTGATGTAGGGGCGCGGCAAATCAATTGATATTGACGTTTTGGCGTCGTTATACCAGATCTCCGCTGTAGCCAGCTCCGCCGCCACACGTTCGGTCGAGTGATTGTCCTTGCCGCTGGCAGACTGCCATTGCGCCAGTGTTTTGTTGCCGGTCACATCAATGTGCGCCGGGCGACTGGCGTGATAGAAGCCGTTGTGGTCGGAGACCGCGATCTGGCCGGCGTTGTCGGCGCGCAGGGTCCCAGCCGTAGCCGTTAACCCCAGCATCGTGTTGCCTGTGTAGGCAGAGAGGGCTGCATCCGTCCCGGCAAGTGAGGTTTGATACGCGTACATCGTCCCGGCGGCGTTGGCGAAGAGGATGTTGTTCTGCGCTGCGCCGGTTGAGTCCTGATAGAGGATGCCGCTGGCTGTGGCGCTGATCACGGTGTTGCCAGTGATGGTGACGTTGGCGGAATTGTGGTCAATGTATAGCCCAAAGCCAAAGTGTGCGTCGAAGTCTGCGCGGCAGCCGTCAGTGACGCCAATAGGTGCGACGATGATATTCTCCGTAATGGTCAGATTGCGCACAGGGGTGGTCGTCAGGTCGTCGCCTCCAAAGCTGCGCAGCGCGCCGCAATCGCCTTTGCTGATGCAGGCGTGGGTGATGACGTTGCGCTCAACGACGTTGTCGGCGCCGAAGACATCCAGACCGTTGTAGCCAATGCGTTCAAGCCGGTTATAGCGCACCGTCAGGTGATTGCCAGAGTAGGTGGGATCATCCACCTTGATGCGGATGCCGTCGCCATCTTCCGTGCACGCGCCTTCGCCGTCTGTGACGCCGCAGCCCATGCCTGCTGCACCCAAATTTTCGATACGCGCAATGTCGCGCAGCACATTCTCCTCGATCAGCGTCTGCCGCGCGTAGGTGTTGATCCCCATGCGGTTGGCGCGTTCAATCACATTGCCGCTGATGGTCAGGTTGCGCCCTCCGCGCCAGCCATTGGCGCCATTGCCATTGGCCGCTGCATTCCACACCCATGTCGCCAGATTGATGCCCACGCCATCCACGTCGCGAATAACATTGTTGCGAATGATCAGGTTGTTGTGTTCATCCTTCTCCAGGTTGACAGGGGTAGTGATGCCATTGTCGAACCACTTTTCGATCAAGAGGTTTTCAACGATGACATGACTCACATGCTCCTGGAGATGACGCCCTAGAATGACGCCTCCCAGATTAGCCGATTCGCCCAGCAGCATGACCGATCCCTCGATCTGCGCCTGATTGGGGTCAGTTGTGGTGTACAGGTAGACGCGACGGGCAACAGCATCGTAAAACCATTCACCCTCACGGTCGAGCGTGGCAAGATGATTGTCGAGCCAAAAGCCCCACCCGGTGCAGTCGCCGCCCCAACAGGTCGCCGCTGCGTTGAGCGTCAGCTCATCGCCGTTGTTGCTGGCGACCACGCGGTTGAGGATGTACCAACGCATCCCTCGTATGTGCACAGTGGCGCCGCTCCAGTTGGCTGCGGGCAGCGCCTGCGCCAGGATGCGGTTGCCCGCCGGTTGGTCGTCGATGGTGGCGAAACCGCCATCTGCTGCGTCGCTGTTGGGCCACCGCCCGATGCCCAGGCGTGCGCCGTTGCGAAATAGCTGGTTGATGCCGGCCGTCGTTGCAGGCGGGAAGCGACTGCTGTTGGTTGCCGCATTCAACTCGGCCATGTAAATGTTCGGCGCGTGTGGCGTCCAGCCAACGATCGGCTGTGCGCCGGAGATGATGGGGCGGTTGGCGCAGTCTGGTGCCGGATAGGCGCCATAGGTGATCGGCGCGCCCTCCACGCCTGACTGGGTTACACGCAACATCTCACCACGCCACACATCTCCACACTTGAAGCGCACGGCATCCCCTGGCGCCAGAGTCAGCAAATTGACTCTGGCAATCGTCTTCAATGGCGTTGCCGCCGATAGCCCATCGTTTGCGTCGCTGCCATCGCTGCTGGATACGTAATAGGTTCGCCCTGCGGCATGGATCGAGGACGTCAGCAACCAGATGATCAGCGCGATTGCAGCCAGTGCAAGGGGCGCCCAGTGCAATTTCGGTGTGATGAAGCCTGGTCTCAGCATATCGTACCCACTATACTCTGTCCATCTGCCCCGAAGTCGCCGGCCAGATCATTGGTTCACCTGGAGGTTGCCCGGTGGATCGCAGGCCACGATGCTGCCAAGGCGTGTTTCGGCCAGCGCGCAGTACGTTGGATCGATGTCAAAACCGGCGTAATGGCGACTGTGCATTGCCGCTGCCACGCACGTCGTGCCCGAACCAGCAAAAGGATCAAGCACGACATCGCCGCGATAGGAATAGAGACGGATCACCCGTTCGGCCAGCGCAACCGGAAAGGGCGCCGGGTGGCCGACGCGTTTGGCCGATTCGGGGGGGATGTCCCAAATGGAAAGCGTGCTCGCCATGAATTCATCGCGACCGATATCGGATTCGCCTCGATCGGGGCGCGAGAAACTTTGTTTGGCAAAGACAAGCAGATACTCATGAATGTCGCGCAGGCGCGGCGATTTGGCGCTCTGCCAGCTTCCCCACGCACAGTTGCCGCTGGCGCCTTTCGCCTTTTGCCAGATAATCTCACCCATCGGCAAAAAACCGACCGCCATGTGCCGTTGATAGAAGAAGGCGTGCAGTGGGATATAGGGCTTGCGCCCCAGGTTGGCAATGTTGACCACGTAGCGACCACCCGGCTTCAGCACGCGATAGACCTCACGCGCCACCGCTTCGATCAGGTCAAGATAAGCATCGAAGGCGAGATCGTCGTCGTAATCCTTGCCCACATTGTAGGGTGGTGAGGTGAACGCAAGTCCCACTGCGTTGTCGGGAATAGGCGTCATCGCTGTGGAGGATTGACAGTAGATGCGATCAGCCCAACTTGTGAGCGGCGGTGCTGGCGCCGTCACCTCAGCGGGCGCCAACGCTGGTTGCGTCTCGCTCGGCTGTGGATAGAGCCGACGATTATAGAACGCAGAGGCGTCGTGCCCCTCGCGTTTGCTGACCCCAAAGGCGGAAGTGGCTGTCCGTTTCATCACACTCACTTGTTGATCGAAGGCGGCGTCTCGTCGCTGTGCACCATGCGGCGCTATTGTAACATGGGTTGTCGTTGGGCGCGACCCGGCGCAGACCCCATGCGCGCCGGCAATTCTGCCAGGTGCATTGACCCCCGGGCGCATGCACGCTACAATGCACGGCACACCCTGCATTTGCATTTCTTGGTGCGCGCCTGCGGAGGGTCGCATGTCTGAGCAACACCATCCATCACTTGTGCGCCCACCGACAGTGGCCGATGTGGATCGGATCGCCGCTCTGCGCGACCCGGTCATCCGCAATCTGCAGATCACACAATGCTACTTTGAATTATCGATCGCGCTGCGTCAGGCCATTGGCCCTGGCGCCAACTGGTGCACCTTTGCCACGTGGGCGTCGAAACAGGCAGGGCAGACGATCCGCAAAGAAGACCTGGCGCGCACCCTGGAGGCAAAGCTTACGTATGGGCCAGCAGCCGCGCCGCTCCCACCCGGCGGTGAAGCCGCGCATCCCCAGGCGCAGCCGGCGGAGATCTGGCAGGCGCTCGACCCAACCGCGCCCTTCACGCGCGCCAGCGAAGCTGTGGCGCGCGGCAATCTCAAGGTCTTTGCCGAGATCGCCCGCGAATTTGCCCGCTTTCTCGCCGGCTATCTGCATGGCGATGTCCACGATGCGCAGGCGCTGGAAGACTTCTGCGCCGCGCTACGCCTCGGCGACCCGCCAGAGGGTCAGCACTATCTGCGCCGCGCCTTTAGCCATTACGCTCTGGCGCGCCATGAAACGAATGCATCCCGCCGCGCCCAGTGGATGTTGCTGGCGAATATCGAGATCGGTTTTCACGAACAAACGCGCCTGCAACCGGAGATTGTCGCAGCTATGGAGGCGCCGGTCATCGATCCCCGGCAGGTCAGAGATCGCCTCACAGCGCTGCTGCCCGTCGGCGACAGGTTGCACCGCCTGCGTCGCTTCTGGGAGCGTCTGCGCGGGCGCCCATCACCGACCGATCAAGCTGTGGAGTGGTTGGTTGTTGCAATGCGCGAGGAAGCGCGCTTTTTGATTAGTGACCAGTTGATGGCAATCGAACTGCCACAAGAGACGCGGCTGCGCCTCGGACGCGACCTGCGTGCAGCGTATCCACCCTCGCTGCAGCAGATCACCGAGCCGGAGTTGCGCGACCTGTTGACGCGCCTCGATCCGACGCCCGACAGTCCGCTGGCATCGGGCGCCGCCGACTGGGGCAATCTTGCTGACCGACTACATTTTATTGTGGAGTTGTTTCGCTGTTACCAGGAATGGACGCCGCTCTTTGCGGCGCCCTTTACACCGGAACAGGCGGCGTTCCTGAAAGCAGGGCGGTTGCCTCGGGGGCGCCTTTGAAGAGACAGCGGAATGTAGACCCGGCTTTTTTCCAAAACCGGATCTGTACCACAGTTGAACGCAACCCCCTGTTATCAGGACTGGGCTGCCGGTCCTCGATAGGTCGATGAACCGAAGCCAAGCAAGATATACCCGATAGCGCTAAAGATCGTGAGCAGCAAGATTCCCCACACGAAAACACTCTTGCCAAAGGACTTGGCGAGGTCGATATTGACGATGATCGCAATGACTAGATTGACAAAGGGGATGAAAAACAGGAGCAGCCACCAGCCTGGGCGCCCTACCACCTTCAAGAGCACATAGATATTGTAGATCGGGATAATTGCTGCCCATCCTGGTTGTCCGGCCTTGCTAAAAATTTTCCACACCCCGGCGATAACCAGCACGGCAAAAACCAGGCCAATGAGACCACCGATCCCGCCAAAAAGACCGGCGGCAGCGGCGTCATCTGCACTCTGTTGAAATAGTACAATGCCCCAGGCAGGAAAATGCACCATAGAAACCTCCTCTTTAACTTGCAATGCGAATGGATAGAATGAATAAAGACGGCTGCAGGCAAGTTGATGAAAACAGTGCAACCTGCCTGCTTACCAACGCTATCATATTCCATTACCGCCATACGGATCAACTGGCAAAAAAGTATCGATAGCACTGAGTGGCGCCTGACGCCATGAAGACGCCCCCTTCAGGTGCGCCAGTAACGCGCTCCGTCTCGCGTCCGCTGGAGAAGACCGGCGTCGATCAGGCTGCGCCGCACCAATACGAAGTCAGCGTCGAGATACCACGTTCGCAACAGTTCGTTCACCTGCTGTTCCGTGTAACTGTGATCCGGTTCAAACTTATCGAGCAGATAACGCAATATCGCTTCCTGTTCCTTCGCCTTGCCCGACCAGCGCGTGATGCGCCCCTGTTCATCCAGCAGGTCGCGCAAGATCGGCGGAGCGCCTGCGCGCGCCTGCTCGAGTTGGGCGCTGGCAGCCATCTCCTGCCCCACTGCCTCCACATTGTGGCGGGAGAGCAGCTGGCGCGTCAGGAACATCACGCGTTGCAGACCGGCCGGATCGTATGTGTAGAGCTTGTTGGCGTCGCCAGCGCGCCGTTCGCGGGCAAACCCTGCATTCACCAGTTGTTTGAGATGGCGCGAGACATTGCCCTGACTCCCCTCCAGCCGCGTCATGATCTCTTGTGCGCGCTGTTCGCCATGTTCCACCAGCAACTCGAGGATGCGTAGCCGCGTGTCATCCGCCAGTGCGCTGAGTGGGCCAAGCACCTCAGCGCGGCGCAGCGGGTCGCGGCGCAGCAGTTGTGGGTCGAAGGTGCGCACCACCCACAACGTCTCGCCCTGGTCAAAGCGGGCAAGGTGGAGACGCACGTGCGGCGACAGCACCAGCAGAATCCGGCGCACGCCCGCCGCCTGCACCAGCTGGCGATCATCCGGCTCACGCTGCAAGAGAAAACGCAGCGCATGGAATGGGTCAGCCGCTTGCCACTGCGGCTGGCTGAAGATCAATGCGTTGAGCGTACTCGTCATGCGCGTCAGCAGATGCGCATGACGCTGCCACTCCGGCGCCAGCAAACTCTCCCATAAGTGACGCAGGTGCTCGACAATCCGTTCTTGCAATCCAGCCGGATCGGCCAGCAGAGCCTCTGCCTCGGCGCGCAACGTAGGATTCGCGATGGCGTGCGTCGCTTCGAGCAGACGCACCTGAAACGACGCACCCGGCAGCGCCGCCAGATAGCCCGGAAAATCGGTCAGCGCAACGTTGGGCGCCAGGGCGGCGCCAAATGCCGCAAAAAGCAGCCGGTTGAAGCGATGCTGCTCTGGCGATAGCCGGGCTGCAACCTGCACGATCCAGTCTTCCACCGCCACCTGGTCGGCGGTCAATGCCCACAGGCTGAAGAGTTGACAGGGCACGGTGGCGAGTGCTGCCTGCACTGCAACCGTGTATGGCGTGGGCTCAACAAAGGGTGACTCAGTCATTATCTTTCTCCACCGAACACATTCCAGAATCGGATCGCTATCCTGGCGGAACTACGCGCCGCCTTTCCCGACCTGACCGTCACCGTGGAGGAGCCGATGAGCGTGGAGGGCGACAAGGTTGGCGTGCGCTTCACGATGCAGGGCGCGAACACCGTGCCATTTCTAGACCGGGAAGCCAGCGTCAAGACGTTGATGTGGCCGGGCATCGCCATCTACCGCGTGCTCGACGACAAGATCGCCGAGGAGTGGATTCTATGGTCGGGCTATGAGGTGTACTCGCAGATTCGCGGCTGGCAGCGACTAAGGTTGTGCATTCTCGCTACTGAGAGCAAACACTTGCTGATCTCCAGGTTAGCTGTTCACCCTCCCGGAAGCTTTGGAACTTCCGGGAGGGTGCGTTGTTCGTTCAGTCGAGCCGCCAGTTCTGGATGTCCCAGCTCAGGCTGCCCCACATGTTGACTTCGTAGCCGCTCAGCCGATTCGACGCACCGTAGCCTTCGGTGAAGAGGTAAAGGTTGAGGCGCGGCAGTTCGGTGGCGATCAGGTCGGAGAGTTCGCAGTACGCGGCGCGGCGCGCGTCGAGATCGACCGTGGCGCCGGCGGCCCGGATCAACTCGTCGGCGCGGGCGTTGACCCAGCGCGAGGCGTTGCCGCCTGCCGGGTTGTCCGCCGTCGGGATCGCCGTGCTCATGTAGGTGTTGGCAATCGAGGCGTGCGGTTCCATCGGCAAGCTGGTGTCGTAGACCAGGATGTCGAAGTTGCCAAGCTGGCGCGGCGCGCCGTCGTCGAACGAGCCAAAGATGATCGAGAAGTCGTCATTCTGGATCGTCGTCTCGATGCCAACTGCCTTGAACATCTCCGCCAGCGCCTCTTCCAGCTTCACCAACTGTTGGAAATTGGTGTAGCCGTTGAGCTGCACGCGCAGCCGCGTGCCGTCCTCGGCATAGGCGGCGCCCTGTGCCACGCGAATGCCATCGGGGCCTTCGACCCAGCCGGCTTCTTCGAGCAGCGCTTTGGCGGCTTCGGGATCGTAGGGATATTTACGCTCCTGGTCACACTGATACCAGCCGTAGGCAAAGGGCGTCGCCGTCTCGATCACGCCTGGATTGACCGCCGTCACGATGGTCTCATAGTCGATGGCGTGGGCGATGGCCTGGCGCACGCGCAGATCGCCCAGGATCGGGTGCGGCGGTTCGGCGCCGGGGTCGTCGTCGAACGGGCGGCTCAGGTTGAAGAAGAGCGTCATGTTCCACTGGCCCGGAATCTCCTGGAGGGCGGCCATGCCATTCATCTGCGCGTCGTAGACTTCCTTGACCTCGCCGGGCCAGAGCTGAACGTGCGCCTCGCCCTGCGCCATCATCGCCATCTGCGCGCCAGGGTCGGGCACGATGGTGAAGATCACGCGGTCGATGTAGGGCTGTCCCTCCAGGTAATAGTACGGGTTGCGATCCATCACGATGCTCTCGCCGGCGTTCCATTCGGTGACGACGTAGGGGCCGCCGGAGACCGGGTTGCGGTTCCACGCCCACTGCAGCATCTCCTCCGGCGCGCCGGTGGCGTGGCGTGGCAGAATGCCGTACATGAACTGCTGCAAATACGCCTGGTTGAGTTCGCTGTAGGTGATGACCGCGGTCAGCTCGTCGGGCGTCTCGATCGAGGCGATTTTCTCAAAGCCCAGCGACAGCACATTGCCGCTTGCAGGATTGGAGACCGCCTCCCAGGTGAACTTGATGTCGTCGGAGGTGATCGGCTCACCGTCGGACCATTTGAGGTCGGGGCGCAGTTTCCAGGTCACGGTCAGGTAATCTTCCGAAACGCCGCCGTTGGCGACCGTGGGCAGCTCGGCGGCGAGCACGGGCACAAACTCGCCCTGCGCATTGGGCGCCGCCAGCGGCGCGCTGACCGCGTCCGCCACCTGACGCACAATGGCGGCGACGGCGTGATACTGGTTGAGCGAAGCCGGTTCTTCGGGAATGATGACGACGACCTGGCTGGGCGCCGACGCGTCGCCGGTTGCAGGCGCAGCGGACGGCGCGCCACAAGCCGCCATTATCAGCGCCGCCATCACAAGCAGGATGAATGTGATGGCGATGCGGCGGCGATGAGTCGTGTTCGGCAAGTTCAGTTTCATGGGTTCTCCTTGATTGATGCAAAGATGTGTGTCAGTATCGGTGCACTCCGTCGAGACGTTGAGGCGCCTCAGCGGGCGGAATAAGGATCAAAAGCGTCGCGCAGCCCGTCGCCGATGTAGTTGATCGCCATGCTCGTGATGAAGATCATCAGCCCAGGGAAGATCATGAGCCACGGCGCGCGCAGCGCGTAGGTCTGCGCGGTGGCGAGCAGATTGCCCCACGACGGCGTAGGCGGCTGCACGCCAAAGCCGAGATAGCTCAGCCCCGACTCGGTGATGATGGCGTAGGCGACCAGCAGCGTCCCCTGCACGATGATCAGGCTGACGGTGTTGGGCAGGATGTGACGGCTCATGATGCGGCTGTGCCCGGCGCCGACATTCTCCGCCGCCAGCACAAAGTCGCGATGCTTGAGGCGCAGAAATTCGCCGCGCACGATGCGTGCAGGCCACATCCACGACAGCACAGCGATGACAAAAATGACGATGAGCACGCTGCTGGTCAAACCGAGCGCCGGAATCTCGCGCAGCAGAGCGGCGATCAAAATCAGCACAAAGAGCGTGGGCAGCGTCAGAAAGCCGTCGGTGATGCGCATCAGCGCGTTGTCGGCGAATCCGCCGAAGTAGCCGGCCACCATGCCGACGAGCACACCGATCAGCAAGGAGAGCAGCGTGGCGCTCAGCCCGACCGTCAGCGAGATGCGCCCGCCGTAGAGCGTGCGCGTGAAGACATCGCGGCCCAGGTCGTCGGTGCCAAACCAGTGCTGCGGCGACGGCGGCTGCAGCGCGTTGGCGGGATTCTGCTGCGTTGGCTCATAGCGGCTGAGCGGCGCCAGGACGGCGCTGGCGATCACCAGCCCAAGCACGACGATGGCAACCACCGCCAGCCGATGACGCAGAAAGCGCCGCCAGATCAGGACGCGCAGCGGCGCGGCTTCCGTCATTTTGCGGGCGGAGGGCGCCACGGCATCGTTCAACGTCAGCTCACTCATAGCGCACCCGTGGGTCGAGCCGGGCATAGAGCATGTCGGCGATCAGGTTGGCGAGAATGATCAGGACGGCGTTGATCATGATGATCGCCATCAACACCGGATAGTCGCGCCCGCGCGCCGCTTCCCAGAACAGCCGCCCCATGCCGGGCCATGAGAAGATCGTCTCGATGAAGAGCGCACCAGCAAAGACCGAGGGCAGATCGAGCGCGATCATAGTGATCAGCGGGATGACAGCATTGCGTCCAGCGTGGCCGTAGACGACACGGCGCCGCGACAGCCCTTTGGCAATCGCCGTGCGCACATAGTCGGCGTTGAGCGTCTCCAACATGCTGGCGCGGAAGAAGCGCGAGTACCACGCCACCCACGTCGAACAAAGTACGGCGACCGGCAAAATCATGTGCCAGATCAGGTCGGCAAGGGTTTTGGGCGCGCCAAGGGTGTACATGCCGCCCGCCGGCAGCAGTGGCCCGCCGGTGAAGGGATTGTCGAGCCACACGTAGAAGATCAGAATCGCGACCAGCCCCAGCCAGTAGACCGGCGCCGACTGCCCGGCGAAGGAAAACGTCGTCACCAGGTAGTCGAACCAGGAATACTGGCGCAGCGCCGACAGTGCGCCAAGCGGGATCGCAATCAGCACGGTCAGGATGAAGGCAGTGCCGACGAGCAGCAGCGTGTTGAGCACACGCTCGCCGATCATTTCGGCCACGGGGCGATTGGTCTTGATCGAGCGACCGAGATCACCCTGCGCAACGGACGAAATCCAGGTGATGTACTGCACATGCAGCGGCTGATCCAGACCGAGGCGGGCGCGCAGCTGTTCGCGTTGCTCCGCCGTGATATTCGGGTTGCGCTCCGCCTGCGCCAGTGGGCCGCCCGGCGCCGAACGCACCACCAAAAACAGCACGATGCTCAGGACGAAGAGCAGCGGAATGGCATGCAACAGTCGTCGTAAGAAGTAAGTTCGCATTAGCGATCAGTGTGTAACGTTGAGGAACAGCAGCGACAAACAACAGGGACAAACAACAGCCCTTCAGATGTAGCCAGGCGATTCAAGCTGCAATCACACGAGACGGTACTCTACCGCGTTCTGTGGCTTCGGTCAAGAGGCTTATGCGGATGTGACTGTGCCATAGATGGTGGAGAAATAAGCGGCAGGCGACGTGCAGGGTGAGGTGATCTGACGACATTGATTATGCGGCAAGCAGGTCGGCAAGGACGGGTTGGTCTGGGTGGGCAGCCAGATAGGGGATGAGGCGGCAGATGTTTCATACAGAAGTGCGTTGCTTGTAGGTGCGCATGGTGCGGTAACGTTCCTTAATGTACCAGCCGCTCGCCTGCTCTGCCACATTGTTGGCGCCGTCCAAGCTGGTCTGAAGGGAACGATTCCAGCGTTGAGCAAAGATCAGGCGTGGCCAGTTGTTGCTCCACCGTAACAGCGCTAGACGGATGCGGTAAGCGATGCTGGCCTTCTCGCCTGGTCGTGGCGGCGAAGCTGTTTGATAATGTTTGAGCAGACGACTGAGTTGGTCAAGCCCATCGGGAGAGCGCAAGGCGATCAGGTGCTGGATATATTCTAATCGGCGAGGGCATCGGCAACGGTTCGCTCTACGTTAGCCATAGAGGGTATGCGTGTGGAATCTTATACTCATCCGGATGCACTTCGGCAGGCGCATTCGTCTATGCCTCACGCTCCGGCATAAATTTTATGTTTTGTGCCATGTGCACTGAAGATAGGCTTGTCGCACACACAAACCCGTGCCACAAACTGGCACAAATCTTATGTTATGCCCAATGCTCTCTGCCAAGCGCTCAGGGCGCACGTTTACGGTGCGTCATGCGGACTGCCGCCGGTTGGGGCAGTAACATGACAGACAGTGCAAGCGTCGATGGGGCCGCCATGCCCCTGCAGTTCCACGAATTTGATGGCGTCGCGACCTTGTGAACTGGGGGCAATCGCATGTGTGCTGTCATGGCAGCCTTCACAATAGACGCCGCCGTGTCCGGTCGAGAGACGGAATAGTGGGTTGTTTTGGGCGTATTTGGGGTCTTTATGACAATTGTCACAGCGCGGTTCATTCAACCAGGGGTTGGGGTTGTTCGCCACCGTGCGCATATCACCATGACAATCGGTGCAACCCATATTGAACTGGCTTGACATCACATCACGCAGGCATTTGGTCGACGGGCCGGGATGACAGTTGTAGCAGCCTGCCGTCGAATTGGGAACTTTGCCAGCGTGCTTTTTGTGCATGGCGCGGGAAAGATTCGGCAGGCCGGTCACGCCCGGCGCTCCTAGCGCATTGGAAGCATGGCATTCGGCGCAAAGCACCGGGCGTCGATCCATCAGGCGCCCTTGATGCCCGGCTGGATATTCGTCTGCGTTTTCTTTATCGTGCAATGTCAAGATGTTGGTCTCGATGCGTCCGGTGCGGATTCCCTCGACGCCGCCGTCATAGTGGCAGTTATCGCAACGCATCTCGGTCGAAACCGGCGCTACGACCGTGCTGCGCGCCGCCTCGCTGCCGTCGGCTAGCCTGACCACGACCTGCGCCAACTGGTATGGTTCAGCCTGGGTCGGATTGCTGTCGGTGAACTCCGTCAACGGGATGCCTTCAGCTACAAAGTGCGTCCCTACTGCGTCCATGTCACCGGCCATACCCTTGCCAGTCAAGCCAACGTTGAGCGGCAAATCGACGCCAAACAGCTGCCGATCGTATTGCCAGAAATTCGATTTGCCTGCCGAGTATGTGTTGTCAGGAAAGGCGTATTCCACCGAGACTGTGTTTGTGATGATTTGCGGCGGGTCGCCGCGCTTGATCACTTGCGCCCAAAGATTGTTGTAGGGCGGCAGCACCGCCAGGTCCTGAAAATCGCGGTTGTAGCAGTGCATCCCCAGATCATTCCACCCCAGTACGATGTACTCGTGGTTGTTTACCGGCGGCGTTACAGGCGTTGGCGTTGGCGTCGCCGCCGGGCGGGTGATGATGGGTAGATACGTGTGTGGCTCTTCTTGCGCCAGCGCCGGGAGCACGCCAACAATGATGGCGACGCCGGTCAGCAAAATACCGACGACTACCAACGCCAATGCCATGATGACAACATCACGGCGCCATGAAGTGGTTGGATGATTCTGTTCGGGCATAAGCCTTTCCTTCCAGATTGACGCTCTGCACCAATAGAGCAATCAACTGGAAGGAAAGATACACTAGCGCAGTACGCCGGGCAGGTACAGCCAGTTTTGCGTGATGGGTTCTTCGATGACTTCTGGCGTTCGCACTGTAGCAACGCTGCTGCCCGTCGCCGAGAAGAGATCGGGCGCCACCAGGTATTGCGGGGCATCCGTCGGATCGGCCGGTGGATTGGTTGAAAATACGGTGAGCATCTGTTGTTGCGTCGCCTCAATGACGACGCCGCCCAGTTGTGGGATTTCCGTTGCGGTCAGGCGCACGAACGCACCTGGCGCCAGCCGATGTTCGATCTGTTGATCGATGTCCAGCTCAGGGATCGTGATGCGATGACTCTGTAACGTCACTTCGCCAGTGTTGAGCAGCGTTACACAATAGTTGACGGTTGCGCCTGGTTCCACTTCCAGGTCGCTGCGCCCGCCACAGGCCACGCCTGCGCCGCCCACCGTCAACACACCACTGATGCCGGCCTGCAGCACATTGACAGCGGCTGTCGCCTGGTCGTGCGCAGCCGGGCCTTCGCCGGTCGCCGCAGTCCACACCCCATCTGTCACGGTGGTGGTCGAGACTGTCTCGCTGAGAATGCGCCCAAGTCGCACGGTGTCGATCGTTGCACCCGGCGCCAGCACGTAATCCAGATCCGCCAGCACCGGGCCGGCTTCGCTATCGGCCAGGTTGTGAAGCGAAAGCGGCGCCTCGCCGGTGTTGAGAATGGTGTAGCAGTAGTAGACGACCGGGCCCGCCGGCACGCCGATGACATTGGAGGCGCCACAGCGATCCGGCGCCAGTCCAACGGTCTTGCTCAGCACGAGTGCAGTCGTGCGCTCGGTGGCGGTAAAGGTGCAACTCACGGCTGCGCCTGGCGCCAGGGTGAGCAACGCCTGTGCGCCGCCGCCTGCGCCATTTGTGCAACTCACCGCTGAGGCGTAACTGACGCGCGCCGCGCTCTCCACCAGATAGACGCCAGCGGGGACGCTGAATTGAGTTTCCCCGCCCGCTGCAGGCAGTGAGAATGCCCCCAAGTCGCCGGTAAACGCCCAGTCGATCACCGGCGTCTGTCCGCTCACCTGCTGGCGAATTGTCACCGTTGCAGGTTGGGCAGTGGCGACAAAGGTGCAGGTGACCTCTGCCTGGTACGCCAGTGGCACAGCCACGCTCTCGCCGCCGCTGGCGCCAGCTACACATGTGGCGGAAAGCACATAACCGGCTTTATTCTCCAACGCCAGGACATAGGTCTCGTTGGCGTGCAGGTCGGTTAACCGCAGCTCGCCGCCACCGGGTGGCAATGTTGCAACGCCGGCTGGGCCGTTGATGCGCCAATTCTCGGTCGGCGGCTGTCCCACTACCTCGACGCGCACGGTGATGTTGCCTGTCTGCGGCGTCACGGCAATGGGCTGACTGACGACGGCTGGTATGCCAGGTGCGCTGATTGCCAGCACCAACCCCTCGCCGTAGCTGTCCACGCGTACATCGGTGAACCGGGCGAGGCCGTTCACAGCGTAAACGGTGACGCCGCCTCCCAGGATGGCGGAGGCGCCCGGCGCCGGCGTGATGGTCACAGGGCCGTTGAAGTTCACCGCCAGGTTGCCGTCGCGATCTTCGATGCGCACAACGGGCTGTTGCGGCAGCGGGAAGCCCTCCAGCCCACCCACCGGCTGTGTCAGGATCACCAGTTGTTCAGCCAGTCCGCACATCGTCGTGGTGGTCTCTGGTTGAAAACCGATCGCCGGATCGCCATCGACGCCGCTACATAGCCAGGGGGCAAAGTCGGCGTCGCCTGTCAGGGCGCCACCGGCGCCGCCGGGGTTACGCGTTGTCGTGGGGCCGCTGGGCGATCCCCACCAGTTTGCTTCCGCCTGGACGCCCAATCCCCCTGCGCTGCTGTTGTCGAGGGCGGCGTGGTTGTCAACAATCAAATTATGCCGGAGCGTTGCTGCACGATAGCCAGTGCCGCTACAATTGCCTGCACACTGGGTGATGTTGACTCCGCGACTCCAGCCTCGAATTTCGTTGTTCGTCGCCGTCAGGTCGATGTCGAGTGCACCGTAACCGCCATCAGCCTGTAGCCCGATGCCGCCGCCATCGCTGAAGAATGCGTTGTTGCGCACGATGACATGCTGGACGCCGCTCACGTCGGCGCTTTGCTGGGCGGCAGTGGTAGATGTAGCTTTGTTGCGCGGTGTTGTCAACGCTAAATGTGGCTTGCGACCCGGCGGCGGCGCATCAACGATGATGCCCCAGTAACCAGGCGAGGCCAACGCAACCATTGAGGCGCTGATCGTATTGCGCTCGTGTACACCGGAGCTGTCCACCAGATAAATGCCCACCTGGTTGTCGCGCAGCGTATTGCCGTCGGTGTCGGCGTCGGCGCGATAGAGCAGGATGCCAGTCGACACCAGGCTGAAGGGCGTAAAGGCGTGCCCGGTGATCGTGTTGCCGGTGATCGTGGCGGTGGCGCCGTAGCTGACCTGTACACCGTTCTGCACGAGCACGTTGGTTGGCCCGGCGCCTTCGATCAGGTTGCCGATCAGGGTGGCGTGGGCGCCAATGCCGCTGACCACGACGCCCGCCTTTTGGTAGCCGGTGATGCGGTTGCTGACAATCGTCGCCACGCCCGGCGATGCCAGCGCGCTGTTGCCTACTGCAATCCCAACACCCTGTGAGCAGGCTTGCAGCGGTTCATTGCGCATCTCGCGTATCTCATTGTGATGAATTTCCGCCAGCGCGCCGCCCTGCACAGCGATGCCGGCGCGTAAGGCGCCGCACACCTCACCGCCTGGGCCCGCAAGTGTGAATTGGCTGACGCGGACAGTTACACCTTCTCCTTCAATCGTGAGAAGGGCGGCGCCCACTGTTGGCGATAGAGAAGCCGGCGCCTGGATGATGCTGGCGCCGATGCCTGCGCCTGTTAATGTAATCGATTTGCTAATGGACACCTGCTCGACGAAGACGCGTGCGTCGGTCGTCAATGTGTCACCATTTTGCGTGCTTGCGTCGGTCACGGCGGCGTTGATTGTACAATAGTCGCGACCGGTGGTCAGGTTGTGGACAAAGCCGGTGGCGGCGCCAGAAGGCGGCGGCGCGTCCAGCCAGGTGCAGTAGGCGACGTTTTCGCTAATTGCGTCGCCAGCGCCAGGGCCAGCGCCGCTCGGCCCCTGCGCATCGCCCCACCAGTTGTTGACGGCGACAATTTCGACGCCATCACCATTGCGCACACCAAATTGTCGATTGCCGGCGATCTGGTTGCCGCTGGCTTGCACGCTGGCGCCTGCTGGCAGCCCGCCATAGACGCTGCGCAAGGGATCGAAGACGGTCACGCCCTGTTCAAAGTGGGTGATCTCATTATTCGTGATCGTCACCTGCGCCGTCGCGGGCAGCACGCCGTAAGCAGCGTCATCGGTTTGGAGATAGATGCCGCTGGATGGCGGCTGAGTTCCTGTTCCACCACCCACGTTGCCGCCATCGAAGAGATTGTCATGCACGTCGAGTTGATGCAGCGCGCCGCGTACGCGCAGACCATGCACGGTGACGCCGTTTGTCTCGCCATGCAGCGTCAGCGCGGTCTCACGCACGACGATGCGTCCGTAGGGGTCTTCCGCCGTTTCCCGTAAACGCAGGTCGATCAATGCGGCATCGTCTACAAGCCGGCTGACGTCCTGCTGAATGAGGTTGGCGCAGATGCACAGGTCGGCCACGACGCCAGCAACTTCACCCTCTGCATGATCGACAAGCACAGCCGCAGTCGTCACGTCGGTGATGGTGTTGAACTCGACGTAGACCTGCTCCAGCCAGTTGGTTACAACATTTGCCGCCCCGTGCAAGCGCACACCAACGCCGACCGTGTTCAATGTGTTGTGGGTGATCACCGCTCGTAGCGCCTGACTCACCAGGCGAATCGCATCGCCGCCAAAGCCGTTGATGGTGTTGGTGCGCACTGCGATATCGACCCCGTTCTCAATCACAACGGCTGAAGTTGACGCAGTGGTTTCAGCGCCCTGCAGGAAATTCTCGGCAATGGTCACACGGCGAAGGGCGCCGCCCGTCATCGCAATCACGGTGGCGGACGCAGCCTCACTCCGATTACATGAGATCTCCCAATCCGTCAGTGCACCAGCAGTGCTGGCAATCGCCGTTCCGGTGAGTTGCACAAAGCGATTGTTGCGAATTGTGATGCGGGCGAACTCGCCTGTCATGCCATTGGTGACGATGGCGCTTTGGGCAGGCGTTGCCACGGTGAAGCCAGCAATGGTGACATCGCTAACGCCAGCCGCCAACGTGAAGGCAACGCCGCCGGCTGGCGTCAGCACCGCCTCATCCTGCCGCGCCGGGTTGATCTGCTCAATCTTCGCCGGATCATGTGGACAGACGTCGGCATTGGGGCCGAGCAACGACACTGGCTGCGTCAGGGTCAGCGCCTCACTATACGTGCCAGCGGCGACGATCACCTGACCGCCTGCCGTCACCTGCGTCAATGCGGCCTGGAGCGTTCGCTTGGCGCGAGCAGGCGTGGCGCCTCCATAGCTGTCGTTGCCCAGTTTACCGTCAACATAGCAGGTTTCGCTGCACAGAGGCTCTGGTTCGAAGTCATAGCGCGTCTGCACGCCGTTGACGCCCACCACCAGGGCGTCGGCGCTGGCGGTGACGGAGCGTCCCCACCAGTTGCCCGCGCGCAGCCAAAGCTGGCCGTCGGCGGCAATGGCGGCGCGCGGGAACAACTTGATCAACTGCGCCCAGGTGCACGGGGACTCTCTGTCACAATAGCGAGCGCCGGGGTCCGCCGTTGCCCACCAGGCAGAATTTGTCGCCAGTGCATTCCACGTTTGCCAGACATTCTGTTCGACGCCGCCAGCAGGCTGGTTGGTCTTGTACGGCTCGAAGATCAGCCTCCCTTGCGCCCCCGCGCTGGCGTCGGTGATGTCATAGTCAATGTCGAATTGCAGGTTGATGGTTGTATGATTTTCTGGATCATAACTGCTGCGGTAGGTGGCGTAACTGAGATGGGTCAGCGTGCTCAATTGCAGTCCGGCATAGTCAGACGTACTGATGCCGTAGGCGCCGCGCTCGTTGATGGTGAATTCGATGCTGCCCTTGCCCAATGGCGGCTGCGCCGGACCGAAGACGAATGCACCGGCGCCTGTAGGCGCCTCCTCGATCAGACGCCAGCCATTCAGCTGTGCTGGTTGTACGGTTATGTCAATGATTGGTGTGACGTGATGTGCTGGCGACGCGATATCATCCTGCGCCAACGCAGACATCGCACTCTGCCCCACGCCCGCAAGAGCCAACAAAACCGCAACGATTGGCGCCAGAACGAACAAAATCTTGCTTCTGTTCATGGCGGGGATCTCCCTCACCCCTAAGGTGGAACATACCGCAAATCCGAAACGCTGTGTAGCGGCGATGCGTGAGTGGGATGAAGCGTAATCACGTGGCATCTGCGAAGGTGCAACAGTATAATCTACTTGTGGCAATTCGCAAACTGCATCGCCGGATAAATTATCAAGTAATCTACGCTATATTTCCTACCTTTGTTCCAGACGTAATTCAGCCCGAAAAGATACGTTGCATCTGTCATAATTGGGAAAACACCTGTCAGGTGGTGACCCAACTAAATATTACCAAATCTATGTGTGGAATCAGTTGTGGCGCGCTCCGTCGGGGGGCAGAGTAAGAGTATATGATCGCGGCGTTATTCGGCTTCGTTCGTCAGCCCGGGGATTTGGGTGCGGCGTTCGAGCTGGCGCAACAGCAAATAGGTGACGCCGACAAGCACGATGTAGCAGATGGCGACGATCGTGTAAATAGAGAGGGGCGCAAAGTATTTGCTGGCAAGAATCTTGGCCTGTCCCATCAAATCGGGAATGGCAATAACGAACACCACGGCAGTGTTCTTAAGCATGGCAATGACTTCATTTGACCAGGCCGGCAGCACCAAACGCAGCGCCTGTGGCAAGATGATGCTGCGGATGGCCTGTCCCTGGCTCATGCCGATGGCGCGCGCCGCCGTCATTTGCCCGGCGCCCACCGATTGCAGCGCGCCGCGCAGATATTCCGCCTGATAGGCGCCGCTGTTCAAACCGAGCGTCAGCAAGGCGGCGATCAGTTGCGGGAAGGTGATGCCCAGTGATGGGAGACCATAGTAGACAAAGAAGAGTTGGATCAACAGCGGCGTGCCCTGAAACAGGGTGACATAGGCGCCGAGAATCCGCTGCAGCCAGAGCGGGCCATAGACGCGCCCCACGCCGGTCGGCAAACCGATGGCAATTCCCAACAAGAGTGCACCGGTGGCAATCCGCAGCGTTTCTAGCGCACCGGCCACCAGGAAAGGGAATGCGTTGTTCAGTAATTCCAGGAATTGTTGCATGATTCACATCCAGACGCCCGTTATTGGCCGCCCTCATCCAGGTCGGTGATCTTGCGGAGAAATGCGCGCGTGCGCTCGTGCACAGGTTGCTCGAACATCTGCGCAGGTGGGCCTTCCTCGACGACGATGCCGCCTTCCATGAAGACGACGCGGCTGGCAACCTGGCGGGCAAAGCCCATCTCATGCGAGACGACGATCATCGTCATCCCTTCTTTGGCAAGCTGCTGCATCACTTCGAGCACTTCGCCTGTCAGCTCAGGATCGAGCGCCGAGGTGGGTTCGTCGAAGAGCATGATATGCGGATCCATGCCCAGCGCCCGCGCAATCGCCACGCGCTGTTTCTGCCCACCAGAAAGCTGCGCCGGATAGTGATGGGCGCGTTCCACCAGCCCAACGCGTTCCAGTTCGAACATCGCCAGGTCGTGCGCTTCTTGTTTGTGCATCTTGCGCACCTTCGTCAGGCCAATCATCACGTTCCCCAGCGCAGTCAGGTGGGTGAACAGATTGAACTCCTGAAAGACCATGCCGATGCGCTGACGAACTTTGTCTTGATTGACGCCAGGCGCCGTGATCTCTTGTTCTTCCAGCCAGATGCGTCCTGAAGTGGGCGGATGCAGCAAGTTGATGCACCGCAACAGCGTGCTTTTGCCGGAGCCGCTTGGCCCCACCAGCACGACCACTTCCTGTGGCTGGATCGTCAGCGAGAAGCCGTTGAGGACGCGCGTCTCACCAAATGATTTGTAGACATCTTCGATGCGTAGAATGGGCGCGGTCGTCATGATTGGTCTGTGCCCTTTACATTTGCAAGCGATAACGGCGTTCCAGCCATTGCAGGAGCTGCGTGGTCAGTAAGGTCAACGCCAGATAGAGCAACAGGGCTGCAGCATACGCCACAAAGGGTTCAAGCGTGCGTGCACTGACCTGCTGCGCGCGCCGCAGAATCTCCGGCACACCCACCACGAAGACCAGGGTGGAATCTTTGAGCACCAGCGTGGCTTCGTTGCCCCAGCCGGGCAGCGCCAGCCGCACCGCCTGGGGAAAGATGATGCTCTGGATGGCCTGCCACCGGCTCATGCCAATGGCGCGCGCGGCGACCATCTGCCCAGATGGGACGGACTGAAACGCGCCGCGAAAGATTTCAGTCTGGTATGCGCCGGAGGCAAAGCCCAATGCCAGCGAACCGGCCCAAAAGGGGGAGAGGTTGACAAAGCGGGCGATGACAAAATAGAGAATAAAGATGATCACAATCACCGGCACTGCACGCACGATGACGCTGTAAACGGTGGCAATGCGCTGGAAGAAAGCGTTGCCATAGACGCGCAGCATTGCCGTCACCACGCCAAAGACCAGCCCCACCACCAGCGCTACGATCGTGACGCCGATGGTGACCCACAGCCCTTGCAAGATGAAGTTAAGCGTCGTGACCAGGTCCTGGAAGAATTCCATGGCGAGTAGAGAGTGGAGATTGGGAGATTAAGAGATTGGAGATGGATTTGGTTGGCTGCAGAGCGAATCGCCAATCAGTCATCTCTCAATCTCTCAATCTCTTGATCTCAGATATTACGGCAACCCGTTCGCTTCTTGAATTTTCTGCACTGTGCCGTCGTCGATCAATTCCTGGATGATGCGATCAAGTTCGGCCTTGAGATCAGTGGCGCCGTCGGGGATGGCGATGCTCTTGCCGCCCTCGGCTGTCAGTTCGGTGATGAGCAGAATCTTGAGGCCGGTCTCTTCGGCCAGCGCAATGGATGGCTCCGCGTCCATCAGCAGGAGTTCGATGCGCCCATTGGCGACGTCGAGCGCGGCCTGATCGGCGCGTTCATAGCTGAAAACCATGTCGGCGGGAGTCAGGCCGGCGTCCACCAGATTTTTCTGGATCCAGCCCTCCTGCACGGTGCCGGTCTGGGCGCCAATGCGCTTGCCCGCTGCGTCTTCGGGCTTCTCGATCACCAGCGTTGAATCGCCAGCGGCCACAAAGGCATCCTTGGTCATGCGGTAGGGAATCGTGAAGTCCACCTGCTGGTCACGTTCGGCGGTGGCCTGCATCGCCGCGATCACGGCGTCAATTTTGCCTTGCTGCACCGCGGCAATCAGCGAGTCGAAGGGCATGTCAACGATCTCGACCTCGACGCCCAGTTTTTCACCAATGGCGCGAATCAAATCCATATCGAAGCCGACGAAGTTGCCATTCTCGTCGATCGATTCGTAGGGTGCGTAGTCCGCCGACGTGCCGACGACGATCTTGCCAGCAGCTTTGATCTCGGCCAGCTTGCCGCCTTCCGCCGCTGGAGCCGCTGTTTCACCGCTCGCCGTTTCGCCCCCGGCGGCCTCGCCACCCGCAGCGGGAGCCGCCGCCTGGGGCACAGCCGTACATGCGCTGAGCGCCAATAACACAATCAACAGTGTGCTCAAGAGCCATCCCAACTTTTTCATGTCAATCCTCCTGAAGTGTAAAAATAGAATGCGAGATTGGGAGAATAAGCGAAGAGGAGATTGGAAGATGGAGAGATGGGGAACTGCAGCGTCAGGATGGATGAGGACGTCGCAACAACAGCCTCAACTCTCCAATCTCTCAATCTCTTGTTCTCTTGTTCCCTCATTCCCTTGTCTCTGCCATCGCCTCGTTGAACACCGCCAGCGCTGCATCGATCTGTTCGCCAGTGACGACGAGTGGCGGAATCCAGCGGATGACGTTGCCGTAGGTGCCGCAGGTCAGCAACAACAGGTCGCGCGCCAGGCACGCCTTTTGCACGCGCGTCGCCATTTCTGCTGACGGTGTCCGATCAGGGTTGGTGAACTCCACTCCCACCATCAAACCCAGCCCGCGTACGTCGCCGATGATCGGATACTCTGCCTGAATTTCGCGCAGACCTGTTTGCAGACGGGCGCCCTGTGTTGCGGCATTCTCCACCAGATGTTCCTCGCGGATCGTGTCGATAGTGGCGACTGCCGCCGCCGCTGCGATGGCGTTGCCGCCGCCGTAAGTGCCGCCGTGCGTGCCGGGCTTCCAGTGCGCCATCAGCTCGGCGCGCGCGCCAATCGCAGAGATCGGCATGCCGCTGCCCAGCCCCTTCGCCATGACGATGATGTCGGGGGTGACGCCAGCGTGTTCCATCGCAAAGAATTTGCCTGTGCGCCCAAAACCACTCTGCACTTCGTCGGCGATCAGCAGGATGCCATGCGCATCACAGATGCGGCGCAATTCCTGGAGATAGGCTGCCGGCGCCGGCACATAACCGCCTTCGCCCAACACCGGTTCGATGATGATGGCGGCGGTTTCGTCCGGTGCGCTCTGGCTGTGCAGCAGCTGATCGAGCTGGCGCAGACAGAAAGCGGTTGTGTCGGCGTCG
This sequence comes from Anaerolineales bacterium UBA3905, assembly GCA_002391565.1. Lineage (GTDB taxonomy): Bacteria > Chloroflexota > Anaerolineae > Caldilineales > Caldilineaceae > Caldilinea. The sequence continues at coordinate 5,952 of DGFH01000072.1, read as the reverse complement.
TTCCAGCCATAATAATAACTGTAGGGGAAGGGCGTGACAAAGACGCCGCCGGGCAGCGGCTGATAGTTATAGCGATAGATGTACTTGGAGGTGGTCATCGCCATCGTCTGATGGGTGCGCCCATGAAAGCTGCCCTGCATCACTATGATGTTCTTGCGCCCGGTCGCCATACGCGCCAGTTTGACCGAGGCTTCCACCGCTTCGGCGCCGCTGTTGGAGAAGAAAAACTGGTTGATCGCGACGGGCGTTACCTCGTTTAGCCGTTCGGCGAGTTGCAGCGCCGCCGGCGTGATCACGATGTTCATCTGCCCAAAGATCAACGCGCTGGCTTGCTGTTGGATTGCCTGCACGACGCGCGGGTGGGCGTGCCCCGTGTTGGTGACGCCAATGCCCGATGTAAAATCGGTGTAGCGACGACCGGCGGCGTCGTACAAATAGACGCCCTCACCGCGCACCGGCTGCACCTGCGTCATGTGCGTCCAGACCGGCGCCAGGAGATCGATTGGGTTGCTCATCTTCCATCCTCCCCAAGATTGCGGGTTGTTGTGACTACAGTGGAGATAGTATACCGCAGGCGCAGCAAAAGAGCCCGCTGAGCCATTGCGAATAAATCAAATTCTGGCGCAACCGGCCAACCTGAGGCACAATGGCGCCATGCACACACACTTTCAGACCACTCAATCTCACGCTGACCCAGACGTGATCGACTTTGGCGCCGGACATCCAGGCGATGCGCTGCTGCCGCTCACGCTCATGCAGGCAGCGGCGGCGCAACGGCTGGCGCTGCCTGACGCGTCTCTGTTGCAGTATGGCCTGGAGCAGGGCGACGGTTACTTCCGCCATGCGCTGGCCGCCTTCCTCAGCCGGCGTTACGCCGCACCCATCGACATGGATCATCTCTTCGTCAGCAGCGGCGCGTCGCAGGCGCTCGATTTGATCTGCACGCTCTACACGCAGCCTGGCGACGTGATCTTTGTGGAGGAGCCAACCTACTTCCTGGCGTTGCGCATCTTTGCCGACCATCGGCTGAAGGTGACGCCCATCGCCACCGATGCACAAGGTCTGGACATCGACGCGCTGGAGGCTGCCCTGGCAAACCAACGCCCGAAGTTGCTCTACATCATCCCTACGCATCAGAACCCGTCCGGCGCCACACTGCCGTTGGAGCGCCGGCAGCGGCTGGTCGCATTGAGCATGCAACATAATTTCCTGATTGTGGCCGACGAGGTCTATCACCTGTTGAGTTATGCTGCTGCGCCGCCGCCGGCGCTGGCGACTTTTGCCGACAGCGGCACGGTGCTGGGGCTAGGCTCCTTTTCTAAGATTCTGGCGCCTGGCTTGCGGCTGGGGTGGGTGCAGGCTGCGCCGCAGCACATGACGCGTCTTTACACCTCCGGTTTACTCGACAGCGGCGGCGGACTCAACCCCTTCACGTCGGCGTTGGTGCGTGTGGTGCTGGAAGAGGGTTGGGAGGATGCCTATCTGGACAAACTACACGCCACGTACCGGCAGCGCATCGCCGCGTTGGATGCTGCGCTGCAGGCGGAGCTCGGCGACAGGGTGCACTACCTCACCCCAGCAGGCGGCTACTTCTTCTGGCTGCGGCTGCCAGACGCGCTAGACAGTGAGACGCTGCTGCAACGCGCGGCGGCGTACAAAGTCAGCTTCCGCCCCGGCGTGCGCTTCTCCGGCTGCGGCGGGCTGCGCAACTACATGCGCCTGAGCTTTGCTTTCTACGAGGATGCGCAGTTGCGTGAAGGTGTGCGACGTCTGCGCACCGCACTTGACAGTCTGCCAGCGTCCGTTTGAAGCTCCTCTTTTTTGACGCGTGGACGCAACGACGCAGGGAAAGTCTGCACGGATTGAACATTTTTCTTTTATGTATCCTTGCGCCTCTGCCCCCTGGCGTCAGCTTTGGCAACCAGCCAGTCGCTTCAGCGCTCAAGCGCTCAAGTGCATTGATTGACTATTCTGATTGAAGGGTCAACAGATAGTGCCAGCCCGCATCCCCAAGCTGGACACAGTCGGTCATCACGTAACCGGTGGCAAAGGCTTGCTCCAGGTGCTGACGCATCGCCAGCCGCCATGCCATCCCCAACCCGGCGTCGCTACGCCGAATGGCGGCAATGTCGTCGGGGATCGGGACCGCCACCGGGCGACCATCCAGTGTTGGCTCGACCTCGACTGGCGCCCGAAAGTTCGGTCCGCTGGCAACAGTTGGCAGCACCTGCAGATCCGCGGGAAGGGCGCCGCCCAGATCGCGTCGCCCCTTGTCCCTCGCAACTCGCCTCACAACGCGTGCGCTGGTCAGCCACCAATCCACCTGACAACGGTCGCTCGGCACGCCGGCGTTGAGACCGTCCTTCATCACGCCGTACCAGTCGCGCTTGTAAGTGTTGCAGACCGCGCCCAGCCGGTGAATGTTGAGCACGGCGTTGACGCGAAAGAGCGGGTCGTAGGTCCACGTCACCCAGTCGGTCATGCCCTGCGCCAGGATCGCATCGCGCTGCGCCAGCTTGAGCCGCACACCCAGCCCGCGTCCCTGCCACGCCGGTAAGACGCCCGCCATGTGGCTGCACATTTTGAGGAGGGGCGAGGGGCGAGAGGCGGAGGATAGGATTGGGAGATTGGAGATTGGAGATTGGAGATTGGAGATTGGGAGATTGGGAGATTGGGAGATTGGGAGATTGGGTTTGTTTCCCATTCTCCCTGTCTCCTCCTCTCCCCCTCTCTCTGTTGCGTGTGTTGTAGGGATGCCCAGGCCTGGGAACCAGAAGGTCAGGCCGACCATGCCGCCGGTTTCGACGGGGCCTGCTGCGTCGAAGGCGGCGATCAGCCCGCCGCCGTTGCGGATCACGGTGATTGCCACATGGACAGGGACGACATCCTCCGGCGGCGACTGCCAGATCAGCCGCTCCAATTGCTGGAAATGCTCGACTTCTTCAATCGATGTGACGGCGCGCAGTACAGTGGTGTCCGACATTGCAGCTACAGCCTTTAGCCAACCAGCGCCAGCACGCGCAGCGGACTGCCGGAGCCGTCGACGATCTTGAGCGGCGCGGCGAAGACGATGGCGCCGGTGGGCGGTAGCTGGTCGAGGTTGGCAAGGCTCGCCAGCCCGAAGCGTCCCGATCCCTGCATGATGTTGTGCGCCGGGAAGGGTGGGTCGAAGCTGGCCGCTTGCCCGGCGTCGGTGCCCACGCACTCCACGCCGACGCCCAGTACGTCGCGCTCGAACGCCAAAAAGCGCACGCAGTCGGGCGCGAAGCCGGGCGTGTGGGAACCGTCCTCGCGCATGTTGAGGAAGGCGTCGCGTCCCTGGCGCTTCGACCAGTCGGTGCGCATCAGCAGCCAGGCGCCGGGCGGAATCTTGCCGTGCCGCTCTTCCCACGCCAGCACAAATTCGCGCGTGAGCAGGAAGTCGTTGTCGGCGGCGGCTTCCCGGCTGCAGTCGATCACGCACGCCGGCCCGACGAGCTTGCGGGCGGGAATCTTGTCGAGTGTGTTGTCGGGCAGCTGTGCGCCGGTGATCCAGTGCACGGGCGCGTCGAAGTGCGTGCCGGTGTGTTCGCCCAGGTGGATGGTGTTCCAGTACCAGGCCGGACCTTTGTCGTCGTAGCGCGAGATCACCTGGCTGCTGAAGCCGGGTGACGCCGCAAAGATCGGCGGCAGGTCGATCACCGGCGTGTCGGGGCCAAGCGGCTGCGTCAGATCGACGACCTTGACTGCGCCGCTGCGCAGGGCGTCGGCGAGTTGGGTGAGGAGGGAAGTTGACATCGGTTGGTTCTCCTTTTGTTGCGTGTTGTGTGCTACGTGTTGCGTGTTTCGTAGTGCGTGTTGCGTGTTGCGTATTGCGTGCTACTCTACACACTGCGTTTGACGCACCACGTAACACGCAACACGCATCACGTTCCAAAGATGCAATGGCGTCCTGGCAATCAGGCGGCGCCGAAATGTTCCGCGATCCAGCGTTTGAACAGGAAGGCGTTCTCCGGCAACTGAAAGTGCATGCCGTAATGATCGGGGCCGACGGCCTCCACCTTCGCCACGATCACGCTCAGCGTGTGGCGCTCGAAGGCGTCGGCCGCGGCTTCCATGAAGTCGTAGGCGTTGCTCACGCTCTCCACATGCGGGACGCCAGCGCCGCGTGCGATGGCTGCCAGGTCGGTCGCACCATCCGCCGTGTGCGAAGGAAAGCCACCGGTCGAGAGCAGGCTGCCGTTGTCGAAGATGATATGCACCAGATTGTCCGGCTTGTAGCGCGCCAGCGTCGCCAGCGTGCCCAGGTTCATCAGCACTGAGCCGTCGCCGTCCAGCACCACAACCTTTGCCTTCGGCAGGCTCTGCGCCAGTCCCAGCCCGATCGATGACGCCAGCCCCATAGCGTGCTGCAGATAGAAAAAGTTGTCGCGATGCCCCAGGTCATAGAGTTCCTGCGCACACGCGCCCATGTTGGTGACGACCAGCTTGTCGTGCAGTTCGGGATAGATGGCTTCAATACACTTGGAACGTAGCATAGGCGCTTCCCCACTCCACTCCCCAATCTCCAATCTCAAACGAAGATTTGAGATTGGAGATTAATCTTCCATCAAGTCACGGGTCAACAATAGTGCAACAGGCCAGAGTGAACTCTGGGAGAAGGTGTACGCCTCGCAAATCTGCTTGCCGACCTTCGCCGGGTCGCGGGCGTACTCGAACGGGATTTGCAGCGCGCGCAGCACCTCCTCGGTGACGATGCCGCCGCGCGTGTGCCAGGGATACGGCTCGCCCCAGTGCCCGCGCAGCGCGATCAGCATGCACAGCGGAATTTTGTACAACTGCGCCAGCGAGACGATACCGTTGATCGCCGCCAGAAAGCCATGATTCTGCATCAACAGGATGTGCTTTTCGCCGGCAAAGTAGGCGCCGGCTGCAATGCCGATGGCTTCCTCCTCCTTGGCGACCTCGATCAGCGTCATCTCCGGGTCGCTGCTGGCAAGCTGGAGCAGATAGACGAGCCACGTCTCCGGCAGCGCCGAGATCGAACGGATGCCGGCGTCTTTGATGCCCTGGTAGACGATTTTTGAGTTGTTGCGTGAAACGATCACAAATCAGCCTTTACTATCAGTCGATGTCACTCAAGAGTTGTTCAATTTCAGCTTGCGACATGGTGGTTCGCTCTGCCTTTGCGTAAATGTACAACAAGATACATCGATACATTTCCATGTCCACAGCATAAATAACCCGATATCCCCCGCGCTTCCCAGACTGCATGTCGGTGCTGGCAAGGCGGATTTTCCAGACCGAATGTGAAAACCCAGGAATGGCAACGCCCGCAAAAGGATTGTCACTCAACAGAGCTGCAAGCGAAGACAAATCTTCCTTCAAGCGTCGGAATTTTTTGTTGAGTCGTTTGGCAGCGCGATCAAACGCTGGTGTGGTCTCAATCTGATAATTCATCGAGCAGAGCCTTGAGTGGCCGAGTCTGTCGATTCGCTACATATTCCAACCCCTGTTCAAGCAGTCGGTGAAAAGCTGGCGATTGCGCCAGCAGCGCAGCTTCCTGCTCATCCAGTTCCCTGTCCGGTGCATCGTGCTCAAGAAACACTACTGCCACCATACCCTCCATATCCACGGGTGGTGACTCCAACCACTCGATTTTGCCTTGCCGATACATTGCACGAACTGCCAACATGTTGTCCTCCTCTCGGTCTAGGTTGCTGCGAATCCCGCCAGCGTCGCCGCCCATCCTTCCGCTTCCTCGCCGGGAACATAGGGCAGATAGTAGGCGACGCGGTCGAGCAGGCGGCCAGCGTAGCGCTGTTTGACGATGCCGGGCAGCGCCGCCCACGTTCCGGTCACGGCGAAGGCGTCGAGCATCGCGTCGGTGATCAGGTCGCCCATTGCCTGCCACTCCCCGCGCCGCGCCATCTCGCTGAGCCGTTCCGCCGCCGCGTTCCAGCCGTGCAGATC
>DGFH01000074.1 GCA_002391565.1 Anaerolineales bacterium UBA3905 | reverse complement strand
AGCGCTGGCGTTACGTCCAATGCGCCCGTACGTCGGGCTCTAATGGCCTTCACCGATGGGCGAGACATGGTCGATCGGGAGGATGTACCTTGCAGCAGTCACTCACTGGAAGAGGTTATCCAGCGTGCACGTACGCAACAGATCTCGATTTACACGCTTGGGCTATCTGGCAATCTCGATGAGGCCGTACTCACACGCCTAGCCAACAACACCCGAGGCATGGCGATCATTGGCGTACAGAGCGAACTGAACGCACTTTTCACTGAGGCATTCGCCGACATCGTCAATCAGTACGAAGCCGAGTTCTCGGTGTTGCCTGCAGCAGGGCGCAACCGCGCCCAACTGGAAATCTGGCTGGCGAACCCCAATGCAGTGGTGACTTCGGCCATCTTCGAGTTCGACTCACCACGCAACTACATCACCACGCCTACACCTGCCCCGGCCACCGAAACGCCGCTACCCCCAACGGCGACCAGTGTGCCATCGACCTATGTCCGGCTCGATCCCGCCTACCGCGATACGGAGCGCAACCAGTTTGTATTTCCGCTCAGCATCTCGAATCCGCGCATTGTCGAGCGGCTCTTTTTGCGCGTGTTGGCTGGCAGCGAAACCAAATATCAGTCAGGCCCGGTGGATGTCAACGGACGCAATGCACCAAACCACGAGGTGCGTATCGACATCAATGTCTTCGAGCCGGGACGTGAATACACCATTCAGGTCATCGGCGTTGATATGACCGGCCATGACTTACTCAAGCCGATGGACAATTTCAACAAGGAACCCGACCCTGTGCTCGCCGAACTGGAAGAGTTCAAAGTCGAGTTGGAGCCAACACCCACAATGACGGCCCGGATCAACTCGGTCACCTGGGCACTGCCGGAGAGCGATCAATGGGGCAAGTTCACCGTAGAGCTAGTCATCGACAACCAACAAGAAGAGATCGCAGAATGGCGCGCTTACATTCTGGATGAGAGCAACAACAATGTCATGGACACTGACAAGGAGGTGTTCAAGACGACCACACTGATTGTGCCGATGCCATCCGAACTGCTCCAACCGGTCGAGGATCCACAGCCAAGAGACTACAAATTGTACGTGAATCTTTGGGGTCGCGGTGGGGCACAAACCAACACCAATGTCTACGAAATCAAAGATGTGATCGGCGCTGTCAGGCCTGGCTTCTTCGCCGCAATCTGGATAGGTGTCAACGACAACCCCCTCATCGCTATCGCCATCGTTGTCGTCATCTCTAGCATCATGCTTTACTTCGTCTTTGGTCGCAAGCCGGCGCGGCCGACCTACTCGCTTGCGCGTTCGGCGGAAGAGTACACAGTCGTGGCGGGCGCCGCCAGCAGTGGGGGCGGCGGCAAGCACCAGGGCAAGCTGCTCGTTGATGTCTTCGAGACGCCCAGTCCTGGGGAACGCAAGAGGCAGAGCTTCAACCGTTTCCCCTGCGTGATCGGGCGTAGTAGCCAGTGCGATGTGCGGCTGACTGGTGATTCGCAGATTTCACGGCGCCATGCCCAACTGTCGCTAGAGAATGGCCGCATCTTGCTCACTGACCTGGGCAGCAACAACGGCACCTTTGTCGACGAGCAACCCATCAGCGCAAACACTGCGACACCGCTCAGTGACGGTCAGGTGATCCGATTAGGGCGTCAAACGCTCATCCGTGTCTGCGTGAGTTACTAAAGGGGAAGAGTACGTGATCGACTGGGTATTGTCACCAGGTGGTCTCCTGATGCTGGCAGGACTGATGCTGATCGTCGGTGCAGTGAGTTTCTGGTGGCTGCGCCGGCACCACCATCCAGATGCCGCCGATGAATTACCGACCGAGATTGTCGTCGAGAGAGGCGAAGAAGACGCCCCTGCCTATCTGGTTGCATTGGAGACATCGCTGAGAATGCCCCAGTGTGTGCCGCTCTACGCCGGACGTGAAACACGCCTCGGACGCGACCGCCACTTTAACACGGTTGCCCTCAATGACATCGGCATTTCTCGGCGCCACGCCACCATCATTGGGCGCGGTTCAGACTTCTACGTTCGCGACGAGGAAAGTCGCGGCGGCACTTTCATCAACCATCGCCGCCTGCACAAAGACCAGGAAATCCTTCTACACCATGACGACATTATTCAGTTCTACACTTTCACCTACCAGTTTGTCCTCAGCGAAGCGCCTACGCAGGTTGGCGAAAGTGAAGTCACCCTCTCCACCCGCTTGGATACCAATCAAATTCCCTGACGTCGGTTGCCCCGTCGCCTCTCCTTTGGTAGACTGCACCAGTAAACTTACTCGCCTGTACTGCACGAGGGACTGTCTGCATGTCTGCTGCACCACCGCTGCTGGCTTTTGATCTCGAAGGCGTCTTTTTGCCCGAAATCTGGATCGCTGTCGCCGAGCGCACCGCCCTACCAGAACTGCGCCGCACGACGCGCGACGAGCCTGATTATGACAAGTTGATGCGTGGGCGCATGGAGATTCTGGCGCGCCACGGGCTGACGTTAGCCGATATCCAACAGGTGATTGCCGGGATGGCGCCCTTGCCCGGTGCAACAGAATTTCTGTCCTGGATGCGCCAGAGTGCACAAATGGTGATCATCACCGACAGCTTCTACGAGTTCGTGGCGCCCTTCCTGCCTAAACTCAACTGGCCCACCGTCTTTGCCCACACGCTGGAAGTCGATGCACATGGGATGTTGTCCGGCTATCGGCTGCGGGCGCCACAGAGCAAGCGTAAGGCGGTGGAGGCGTTTCGTGCACTCGGTTTTCGCACAGCGGCAGTAGGGGATTCTTACAACGACACGGCCATGCTTGGCGCGGCTGATTGCGGCATCCTCTTTCGCCCGCCGGAGAATGTCATCCGCGACTTTCCGCATTTCCCGGTGACGCGCACTTACGCCGAACTACAGGCTGAGATCGAGCGCTTTCTTGCTGACCTCTAGAGGTCACTCGCCATCGGTCATGCGTCACACGTCAGGGCGTCACGGTTCACTGCCTGACGTGTGCTGGTAAGGATGTAAGCTCACTTGTCACCGGCGCAGCATCGAATACAATCTGGAATTATGGACAAATCAACTTCACGCGCGCAAAGCGAGTATGCCAGCAAGGGTGAGGCGTTGTGGGCGAACGTAGTCAGCCCAGCTGGCTATGTGTTGGCCGTGTCGTATCCGATCCTGGCGCTTTCCACTGGTGCGCGCGCAATCTATCAGCTCTTTTTTAAGAGCGGCGTCGACAATTATCTGCCCATCTATTTGAGCGCGCTGGCAGCCCTGCTTTACCTGATCGCCACGCTGGGCTTTGCCTATCGCCGCCGCTGGACGTGGTGGCTTTCGGTCGCGGCGCTGGGCTTCGAGACGCTGATGACCTTTGTGGTCGGCGTGTGGAGCTTTGTCGATCCCGCGTTGATCGGGCGCACCGTCTGGCGTCATTTTGGCGAGGACTACGGCTACTTCCCGCTCTTCCAACCACTCTTCGGTCTCGTCTGGCTCTTCTGGCCGCTGACGATGGCTGCCTACGGTATTCGCAAAACCTCGACTCATCACACAGAAAAGAGATCGGCATGAACACGCGACGTACAGCCCCGCCCAACTTGATGGTGGTTTTTGGCGCTTCTGGCGACCTGGCCAAGCGCAAGCTGCTGCCGGCGCTCTTTCATCTCTACCGGCAGAAGCTGCTGCACAAAGGTTTCATCGTCCTTGGTTATGCGCGCACAGCGATGAGCGACGCTGCGTTTCGCGAGGAGATCGGCGCGGCGCTGCGCGAACACATCGCCGCTGAACACAGCGACGCTTTCGACCAAAGCGCGTGGGAGAGCTTCGCCCAGGCGCTCTTTTACCAGACCGGCGGCTACGATGACCGCGCCGCCTTCGATGCGCTGGCTGCCCGCATCGCCGAACTTGACGCCACCCATCCGACGCAGGGCAACCATCTTTTTTATCTGGCGACGCCGCCCAATGTCTTCGAGCCAATCACAACCCTGCTGGCAGAAGTTGGACTGGCCGAACCACCCGGCGCAGGTTGGACGCGGCTAATTGTGGAAAAGCCTTTCGGCCACGACCTGGCAAGTGCACAGCAGCTCAACGACCACCTGCTCAAGCTCTTTCACGAGGAGCAGATTTACCGCATCGATCATTACCTGGGCAAGGAGACGGTGCAAAATATCCTGGTTTTCCGCTTTGGCAACGGCATCTTTGAGCCGATTTGGAATCGTAATTATGTCGATCACGTTCAGATAACGGTGGCGGAGAGCCTGGGCGTCGGCACGCGCGGGGGCTACTACGACAAATCCGGCGCTATTCGCGACATGGTGCAGAATCACATGATGCAACTCGTGGCGCTGACGGCGATGGAGCCGCCCGTCACTTACGACGCCGAGTCGGTGCGCAACCAGAAGGTCAACGTGTTGCGCTCCATCCGCCCCATCAACCCGCTGGAGGTGAACAAGTGGGTGGTGCGGGCGCAATATTCCGCTGGCGTCGCTGGCGGCGAGGAGATTCCCGGCTATCTGGAGACGGAGGGCATCCCGCCCAACTCGACGACCGAAACTTACGTCGCCTGGAAGCTGGAGATCGACAACTGGCGCTGGAACGGTGTGCCCTTCTACATCCGCACGGGCAAGGCGCTGCCGACCAAAGTCACCGAGGTCAACATTATGTTTCGCCGCCCGCCGCTGATGTACTTCAACAGCCGCGAGGCGCGTGGGCCACGCGTCCACAACAGCCTGACGCTGCGCATCCAGCCCGACGAGAGCATCATTCTCAACTTCGACGCCAAGCGCCCCGGCCCGCAGCTCGACGTGGAGCAGGTGAGCATGGATTTTGTTTACAGCCGCGCCTTTGGCGACTCGACCATCTCCGACGCCTATGAGCGGCTGCTGCTGGACGCCATGCTCGGCGACAGCACGCTCTTCATCCGCCGCGACGAGACTGAGCTGGCGTGGGATCGCATCACCAACGTGCTGGAAGGCTGGGCGATTCAGGAGGAGATTTTGCGTCGTCGCGGCAAGACGCTGCCGCTGCCGCAGTACCCTGCCGGCACGTGGGGACCGATCGAGTCCGACGACCTGCTGGCGCACGCCGGGCATAGCTGGCACGCACCCAGTCTGAATGGAGGACGCTGAGCATGGAAAAGAAGCTCGTCGTGGAGGTGGCGCCCACAGCTGACGATATGGCGCACATTGCCTGTGAACTGATCGCCGCCGCCGCCACCGCCTCGATCGGACGGCGCGGCTTCTTCCGCGTGGCGCTGGCGGGCGGCTCGACCCCGCGCGCCGTCTACGCTCTGCTGGCCGCCGACCCTTTTATGGATTTTCGCCGCTGGCAGGTCTTCTGGAGCGATGAACGTTGTGTGCCGCCCACTGACCCACAAAGCAACTACCTGATGGCAAAGACTGCTCTGCTCGATAGGCTGGCGCACCCACCGACGCTGGTCTTGCGCATAGCGGGCGAGGGCGACCCCGACGCCGCAGCGCTTGCCTATGAGCGCGCGGTGCGCGAGCTGGTGCCGCCCAATCCGGCGGCCGGCACGGGTGAGACCCCGCGCTTTGACCTGATCCTGCTCGGTATGGGCGTTGACGGCCACACTGCCAGCCTCTTCCCCGGCTCGCCAGCGCTGGCGGAGCAAAAACGGCTGGTCGTCGCCACCGCTGCGCCCACGGGACAGCCGCGCCTGACCTTCACCTACCCGCTGATCAACGCCGCGCGCCGCGTGCTGATCCTGGTCAGCGGCGCGGAGAAAGCGGCCACGCTGCGCGCCGTGCGCACAGAACCGCCCGACCCCAACCGCTATCCGGTGCAGGGCGTGAACCTGGTGCGCGGCAATCTGACCTGGCTGGTGGATGCGGCGGCGGGGGGAGAGTAGAGATTGGGAGATTGGAGATTAGGAGAATCGACAATCCAGGGTCTAGGCAAAATCTTCGGATTGAAGCCCTGCTTGTCGAACAATCGCGCGTAGCGCGCCTCGGTCGATTTCTTTATGATCTGGGACAACAACCTGCGCAAATGACTGGTCTCGGCGCATGACGATATGGCTGCCACGTTGTCGGACGATGCGAAAACCATATCGCTCCAATACGGAGACGCATTCGCGACCGGATAATTGGGGCAGCTTGCTCATACCGCAACGAGCAACGCCTCGAAATGCTCGTCAGGTACGGGCAACTCATCCTCCACCAATGCTTCGATATAGAGGTCAATCGCCTCGCGGATATTCTTGATTGCCTCCTCGCGGGTTGCACCCTGACTGATACAGCCAGGCAGACTGGGACACTCCGCCACCCAGTAACCATCTTCTCCGGGATACAATAGCACCTGACGCATGGTCAATCTCCTCGTAAATAGCTCAAACCAAACGCAGGCGTAGTATATCACAACGCAGGCACGGCTAAGTCATTTGAGAACAGGGAGACAGCAACCAGGCGCGCAATCACTGGCGCGAGATGTTGGACACCGTGCTGGTGAACAATATCGATGTTGTCATCACTCGTTACAACCAGCCTGTAGCCGCCATCATCGCCTACGAGGATTATCTGGCAATCGCGACAGAGCTGGCCCGGCTGCGCGCAGAACGCGTCCGGCGTAGGGCGCTTGCCGAAAGCCGGGCAACGATGTATGCATCTGAACCAGTGCTGGCGCGTGAGTGGGACACCCCGGAAGAGGATGAAGCATGGGCCAATTTGTGAGAGGGGACGCGGAAACATCGATCATCGTGCGCCGAGCCGGCTGCCTGAAGCCGGAGAAACTCGACGAAGTGGTAGCAACGATCATCCGCATCGTGTCGGATCGATGATCACGCCGCCGAACCGTCCTCCTGGATTTGCTGACGCAGGGCGCAACTGCCCGGTGCAGGCACGGATGCGGTTGAACGGCGAGATCACGCCGCTGCGAGCGGCGTCCACGATTGCATGGTTTTCGGACCTGCGGCTGGCTCTTTTTCACATCTGACGCTGTCGACCGC
>DGFH01000190.1 GCA_002391565.1 Anaerolineales bacterium UBA3905 | reverse complement strand
GTGATGAGCTGCAGGTTGCCGCCCGTGAGTCCGTAAGCCGTGGCGTAGGCGCCAAAGGCATTGCCGAAGAGTAGCAACATCGTGCCGAGTAAGGAGGGCGTCAATACGGGCAGCCCCACGCGCAGCCAGTACTGGGCGGTGCTCGCTCCCAGGTTTTCGGCGGCTTCGCGCCACTCACGCTTGAGCCCCTCAATCGCCGGAATCATGATCAGCAGCATGAGTGGAAACTGGAAATACATGTAGGCCAGGCTCAAACCCAGAAAGCTATAGAGGTTAAAGCCCGCGTCATAGATGTTCCAGCCAAAGACATTGCGCAACAACACCGTCAGAAAACCGACCTGCCCCAACGTGGCGATGAACGCAAAAGCCAACGGCACGCCAGCAAAGTTCGACGCCACGCCGGCAAAGGTCAGCGTGACGGGTCGCAGCCAGCGCGGCAGGTTGCCAGCTGTCAGGGCATAAGCCATGAAAAAGCCCAGCAGCCCGCCCATTAGCGCCGTCGCCAGGCTGATCTGAATGCTAAGCAAATAGGAAGCGGGGATCGGCGGCTGGAACAGCCCGGCGATATTCTCCAGCGTGAAGTGACCGGCCTGGTTCCGAAAACTATCGACAAAGAGCGACGCCGACGGCAGAAAGATGAAGAGAATTGAGAACACAAAAAACGGAACCAGCCCCACCCAGTTCCAGGAAAAACGCCGGCGCGACGTAGCAGGAAGTGTGGTTGTCATGAGTGTACGTGATGCTTCAACACAGAGATTGGAGAGACTAGAGATTGGAGACTAGAGATTGGAGATTAGAGATTGCGTCGTCACGGAACAATCTCTCAATCTCCAATCTCTCAATCTCTAATCTCTAGTCTCTACTTACTGCGCAGCCTTTACATCCGCGCCGACGACGGAATCCCAATTCTCAACGATGATCTGCTTGCCATTGACCAGTTCATCCAACGTGGGGAAGACCACGCCAGAGGCGTCGGGAATCTTGGCGGCGATCTCGTCCGGGATGACGCCGCGTTCGCGCAAGTCGGCCTCGCGGATGGGGCGGCAGTAGCCCTTCATCCACATCAACTGGCCTTCATCCGAATAGAGATGCTCCATCCACAGCTTGGCGGCGTTCGGATGCGGGGCATAGGCGCTGATGCCCTGGAGATAGACGCCAGCGATGCGTCCGTCGGTGGGGATGACAACCTCGGTGGCCGGATTGCCCTCAAAGCCATCCGCCCAGGAAAGGGCGTTGTAATCCCAGACTGCCGTGATCGGCGTTTCACCCAACGCTACGGTGCCCGGCAATGCGATCACCGGCACCAGATTGCCTGCCTGGTTGACCTGCGCCATCAGTTCCAGACCGGGCGTTGGGTCGGCCAGCGTGCCGCCGTTCGCCAGGCTGGCCGCCTGAATCGACAGGATCGCCTGGTTGGAAGTGCGCGGGTCGCCGGAGAGCGCAAACTGGCCTTTGTATTCCGGCTTGGCCAGGTCGAGCCAGCTCTGCGGCGTGTTCGCCACCACATCCTTGTTGACCAGAAAGGCCATTACGCCGTAGTAGTCCCCGTACCAGTAACCTTCCGGGTCTTTGGCGCTCTCTGGAATCGTGTCCCAGGTGCTGACTTTGTACGGCTGTAGCAGCCCCTCTTCGACTGCCTGCGGGCCAAAGGCGAAGCCAACATCGATCACATCGGGCGCCTGCGGGCCTTTGTTGTCCTTGTTAGCCTTGATCGCCTCTAGCTCGTCGCCAGAGCCAGCGTTCGGGTCAAGCTCATTGACCTTGATGTTGTATTTGGCGGCGAACGAGTCGATAACCTCGCCATAGTTGCACCAGTCGCGGGGGAGTGCAATCACGGTCAGCTCGCCCTCAGCCTGTGCTGCCGCGACCAGTTCCGCCATGCCCGCAGGGACTTCAGCGGCAGGCGCTTCCGTTGCTGGGGCTTCCGTTGCGGGCGCTTGCGCCGCCGGAATGGCTGCGGTGCAGCCGGACAACGCAAACACCACAAGCGCAATCAGCGCAGAATACAGCAGATGCCGTCTTTTTGCCTGCATAATACATCTCCTTTTGATAAATCTGGTTGAGTGGATGCACACAATGATAGAAGTCATCGTCTCCTCTACACCGACTTGCCGATGACGCCAAAGCTCTAGTTAGACTGAGACGCTGCTCCTGCGATTGTGTTCTACCACATAATTCACTAACTGCGCCAATGTCAAAAATGGCTGCATGTAAATGATTGTTTAACAGAGAGGGATGCAACGAAAAAAACAGGCGTATTGGCGGAGGGAGCGAAAAGACGGCGGGTTGCGCACGTTACTGCTGTGCGTTCCGCCGTCTTTTCGTTCATGTTGACCGTAATCGGATCACGCGATCAGGCGATCGACAATATGCCTGACCACCCTACACGACTACTCCACCAGCTCATAGGTAAGCTGTAACTGCATCGTCAGGCGCAGTTGACCAGGCTGAATTGGGGTGCGTTCGGCGCCGCCCATGCCGATCTGGAAGTTGCTGATCGAGTTGTTGTAGAAGCCGCCGGCGCCGCCAACAACTTCGCTGATCGCCAGAATTTTGCCGACCTTCACGCCATTGAGCGCTGCCAGTTCTTCGGCTGTGGCTTTGGCATTCTCGACCGCCAGCTTGCGCGCCTCGGAGCGAACCGCCGTGGCGTCATCCAGCAGGAATTCTACGCCGTAGATGTTGTTGGCGCCCGCCTTGATCGAGGCATCCAACACCTCGCCCACCTTGTCCAGGTTGCGGATGATGACGGTCACGCTGTTGCTGACGCGGTATTGCACTTCCTCATCGCTCACCGGACCGCTGGCGCCGTAGCGTTCGGCATAGACATTGTAGCCGCTGGTCTGGATGTCCTCGCCAGGGATGCCCAGTTCGGTCAAGGTCGCCAGCAAGCGCTCGACAATGGCGGTGTTCTCGGCGGCAGCCTCTTCGACGGTGGGGCGCAGCACTTCCACGCCAATGTTGGTGCGCGCCACATTGGGCTCGATGTTGACCACGCCCTCGCCTACGACGGTGATCGTGCGGGAAGGGGTGGGCGTCGCAGCCTCCTGGGCGAGGACAGTCGGCGTCTGCAGCCAGCTTCCGCCCGCAAAGGCGCCTGTCAATAGCAACGCCGCCGCCAGGGTGATGGCCAGTACGCGCTGGGTGACTGTGGTGTTCATAGTAACTTGGTTCCTTTCATCACAATTGTTCAGCGTCCATTCGCTGTCGCAAGCGTGACGAAGTGGGGGCGCCAATTGTTCCGCCTTTTCCACCGAAATTTGACAGCGCCGCCATCTTCCCCTATACTTCGCTTTGTTGGCAGTGATCCTCGGTAGCTCAATCGGCAGAGCATCCGGCTGTTAACCGGACGGTTGTTAGTTCGAGTCTAACCCGAGGAGCCAGGAATGCAAGCCGCTCTGACAAGTGTGAGAGCGGCTTTTTGTTTGCCTGAACGCCCAGATGTGAATCCACGATTCACGGCGCTGCCACTTCGCAAGCATCCGGCAGCCCTGGGCACGTAACCCGGCACGGTGCACCGGGAAGATAGCGCTCCCATTCAGCCTGGCTGAGATTACGCCCGGCCACCATGCAGGCGCGCGCCGCCAGCGCCTCCGGCGCCAACAGCCAGCTGCGCAGTGTGCCATCGGTGCTGGCGGTGAACAACTCCCCGCCAACCAGATCGACGCTATTGACGGCGGCGGTGTGCCCGCTGAGCACAGTCGGGATCTGCAGCGGCGACTCCAGAGTCCACAACCGCACGCTGCGGTCGGCGCTGGCCGAGATCAGCTCATCAGGCGTCTCGCCAAACGCCACCATGCTGACCTCATTGAGGTGACCCTGCCAATGCTGGGGGGGAGCGTCTGGCGTTGTCAGGCTCCACACCCAAAGTCCCCCATCCTGATCACCGGCGGCTAAACGCCTGGCGTCAGAGCTGATGGCAAGACCGATGATTTCGGCGTCGCCTGCCCGCCACTGCAGCGGCGCCCGCTCTAGATCGGTCACCGACCAGAGAGTCAGCACACCATCGCTGTCGGCAACTGCCAACAGATCGCCGTCAGCGCTCATGCCCATTGCTGTGATGCGTGGCCCGCCGGTGCGCAGGCTGCGCAGCAGCGTCGCCGTATCCAGGTTCCACAGATGCACGGCGCCGTCGTCGCCCGCAGAGACGAGCAGACGTCCTGCCGGATGCAAGGCCACAGCCGCTACGCGCCCGTTGTGTCCCGTCATGACGGCGGTGGGCGTTGCTGCACCCTGTTGCCATATATAGAGCGCGCCGCCAGCGTCCCCGGCGACAGTCAACGCACCATCGGGGCTAACCGCCAGTGCACTGGGGCTGCTGGCGCCGGTGGTCGTCAACAGCGCGCCGGTTTCGGCGCCGCGCGCAGTCCATGTCTGCACGCCGGGCGTGGCGCCGCCAATCGCGTAGAGGCGGAGTCCATCCGGCGTTTGTAGCTCGTCGCTAAAGGGTGTGTTCGTCACCAGCATCGACGGTTCAGCCTGCGGGTCATCCACCAGCCAGATGCGGATGAAGTGGTCATACCCGGCGGTGAGAAAGCCGTTGAGACCGCGCACGCTTGCCAGCAGGTTGATGACGCCGTCGTGCCCGCGCACGGTGATGGGCGTAGCGCCGACCTGAGTGTAATCCCAAAGTCGCATGCTGGCCTGTTCAGGCCCATCATCGCCAACCGTCACCAGCTTTTCACCACCGGCGCCGCGCACAAACGCCAGCCCGCGCAGCAAGGAAGCATGGGCGCGCACGACATAACTGTGCGCGCTGTCTTTGAGATTCCAGACGCGCACCACACCGTTTTCGTCACCCGTCGCCAGCCAGACGCCGTTGGTGGAGAAATCCAGCGCGCGGATCGCTGCATCGTGGCCCGGCAACGCCAACCCATCGACCGGGAATGTCAGAGCGGCGCCGGGCGTTGGATGAACATGCACCCCGCCGAATTGATCGCCAGCCGCGTAAACCGTCCCATCGGGGCTGAAAACAATCCCCATGATTGACGCCGTGTAGGAAGTGGCGACAACCTCCTGCGCGGGTGCACCCGTCATCCACAGGCGCAGGGCGCCGTCGCTGCCGCCAGATGCCAGCCATTGACTGTCTGGGCTAAAGGTGAGGACATTGATGGCGCCGATATGACCGGGCAACGTCTGTGGCGCCGCGTCAGACGTGCTTGTGTCCCAAAGGTAGAGATCGCCATTCTCGTTAGCGGCAGCCAGCCAGCGTCCATCCGGGCTGAAGACAACGGTGTAAAGTGGGGCGTCAGTGGTCGTTAGCATGTGCGGATCGGCATCGGGCGCATCCATTCGCCAGAGCCGCACGACGCCGTCATCGCCCGCTGCCGCCAAACGCCCGTCTGGCGCTGCCGCCAGCGCCCATGTGATCGTTGCACCTGGTGATGCGAGGTCGAACGTTTGCAGCGCGCTGTCATCGATCCGCCATGCCTGGAGTGCGCCATCGGCGGTGGCAGCGGCAAACCAGCTCCCATCGGCGCCCAAGACAAGCGCCACCGCGTCATCGTCGATCGTCGTCGCCGGAATGCCCCCGGTGGCGTGCAGCACATCGTGGATGGATTGTTCCACTGCGTGCGAAAGCCGGTCGCCATCGGTTGTGCTCATGCGCATGGCTTCAACGGCCAGCAGCAACGCCTGTTGCGGGCTTTGCTCCAACGCCAGCACGGCCTGGCTGGCAAGCTGATCGGCGCGAATCTGGCGATTGAGATGATCGGTTTCAGCGCGCGCCGCCTCCGCCTCGGCGGCGCGCGCCTCGGCCTGTTGTGCGGCTTCGCTGGCGCGCTGTTCGGCGCGGATGGCGCGGTCGCGCTCAGCGTTGGCTGTGTGCGTGGCGTTTTGGGCAGCCAACGAATTTTGGAGCGATTGCAGTGCAAAGACAACCGCCGCCACCATCAGCAGAAACATCAAGAGCGCCGCGATCGCGGCAGCCAGCGCCACGATCCGATTGCGCGCTGCTTGCTGCTTACGCTTCTCTTCTTCCATCTGCTGTTGCTTGAGCAGGGTCGCTTCGGCCTCGGCGCTGGCTGCAACAAAGTGGCGCTCGATCTCACTGTAGAGCGTAGGGTGGCGCGTCAGCTCCGCCTGGGCGTCGACCAACGCCTGGCCGCTCATGAGCAAGGAAGGACGCCGATCGGCATACCAGAGATCGGCGGCGATCACCAACGGATGGCGACGGCGCCACTGAGCGTTGGCGTCGCGGATCGGTGCGATCAGGCGGTCGTGCACCAGCTCCACCCAGCGCCCACCGCTGCGCGTCTCACCGCGCAGCAAGAAGCGCCGCTCCAACTCAAAGACGATGGCATTGGGCAGCCCGCCTGTCTCACTTTCCGATTGGTAGAGCAAATTGCGCGTGCCGTCGCGGGTGATCAAGGTCTGGCTAAACCAATCGCGGATTTCGCGTTCGCTGACGCCGGTTCCAGCCAGCGTCACCGCCGCCAGCGTCTGCTCGTAGAATGTCGCCAGTGCGTGGTTGACAAACTCGCCCAGCCCGGCGCCGCGCGCCAGGCTCTCGACATCGGCGGCGGTGATCGTAGCGCCGGGGCGGTCGCGCAAGTTCTCCCACAGTTGCATACAGACGACCTGCAACTGCACAGGCTCGATGGTTTCGCCCAGTCTGGGCGCGCCGTCGAGTCCGGTCGTCATCTGGCGCAAGTTGTTGACCAGGTTCTCGGCGACGCCCGGCGCAAAGGGGCGACCCGCCAGCGCCGCCGGTTGTTGCACCGCCTCTAGCGCTGCTGCAGCATCCATGTAGGTGAGTCGATAACGCACACGTCCGCGGTTAGGCAGCAGCCGCAAATAGGGGTCAAGTTCGGCGATGTAATCTTCGCGCAGCGTAAGGATAATCCACAAGTGCGGGTCTTCGTTTAACGCCTGGCTGAGTTGACGGAAGAAGTCTTCGCGCTTTTCCCACTGGTCTTCGTAGGTGGTGAACAGTTCCTCGAACTGGTCAATGATCAGCACGCGGTCGGGGTGTCCGGCAGCGGAGGGCAGCGCGGCCAGATACTCCGGCAGGCGCAGCGCCGTCAGGCTTTGGCTGCTGCTCTGCTCATCTTCCAGATCGCGCAGCAAGTTGAAGATATAGACATTGGCAAGGGCATCCAGCGTCAGCCCGGCGGGCAACTGGCGCCCCACGCGCACCGTGCCCAGGATCGTAAATCCTTCCTCGCGTAGCGCCGGCAGCAACCGCGCGTTGAGCAACGAACTCTTGCCGGCGCCAGAGGGGGCGTAAAAGAGCACCAGCCGCTCTGCCAGCACCAGCGAGAGCAGGTCAGCGCTTTCGCGGTCGCGCCCGAAAAAGAGACGGCGCTCGCGCGCGTTGTCGCCAAAAGGACGCGGCCCGATGTAGGGATTTGCGTGGTCGGGCGTTATTACGTCGTCAGCGGTCAGGCTCGCAGTCATGCTCATCCCCCCTGCCAGGCGCGCCAGAGTTGCTTGAGAAATGCGAGTGCATCGCCCCAGTAGATGTCGAAGCGATACTTGTCTTGTGCCAGGTACATTTGCACGTATTCTTGAAAGCGCGCCGAATCGAGAATCTCCGGCATATCGTGCGGGTCGAGCTGGATCGCCACACTGCGCGGGCGGCGCGGCTGGTCGCGGATCAACTCCTGCAAGATCACGCGCATCTCCCACGACTGCACGTTATAGCCCAGCAGGATCAGGATCGTGCTGGAGATGGCGTTGCGCACGGCGTTGGGCATCTTCCCGATCTCGCGAAAGTCGTGGATGACGTTGCCGATAAAATCGAGATGATCCTCCTCGCTCAGCACCAACGAATCAGGAAACTCATCCAGCCCGTGCAGGTGATAGACCAGCGGCGCATCGGTCGTCGGCTGAAAATCCGGGTTGTGGTGATAGTCAGCGGGGATGATCTCCTCCAGGCTGGGATGCCAGGCGTAGACTTCAGTGCGCGGGCGCTTGTTGAGATTGCGCAGCGCCGTCTCCAGCAGTAGATGCGGGCTGGTCGTCAGGTAGATCGGCATGTCGAAAGCCGCCAGCAGATTGAGTGGATTCTCCATATCGCCGGCGGCAGGATAGCCCAGCCGATCTCCGACCAGTTGTGAAAAGCTCAGGCCACGTTCGCGGCGCACCTGATCAAGCAGACCTGGCTCCAGCGTCGGGTCCTGCGCAGCAGCCGCCAGATAGCGCTGCTTTAGAAACTCCAGATACTCGGTTTTGGCGCGGTACGCATCGCGGTAGGTGACGCTCAGGTATTGCGCCACCAATTCCAGGTTGGCGTCGGCCAGGGGGAAGCCGCCGCTCTTGGCCCACTCGCTCACTACTGCCTGGCCTGGGAAAAGCGCACCCAGGATCAATTGATTGCTGATCACCGGCGTGCACTTCTTGCGGTTGATCTGATCGGCGATATAGCTCCAGGCAATCTCGTTGTTGGGCATGGTGTGTTTCTTTTCACAGGCGGCGGTGCGCTCAGGCGTCACAAGCGACGCGAAAGCCGATGAAGTCAAGATGGGCGTCGGCGTGGACGGCAGTGCGTGCGCTGCACGTCAATAACGCCGGCGCATCCTTGAATGCTCCCCCGCGACAGATGTGCAGCTCGTTGACGCGCGTGCTGGCGGCCTCGCGTTCGTCGCGACGGTAGGGATAGAGAAAGCGCGGTTGGCGCACATTGTCGCCCCAGCGCGTTGTCGTCCACTCGCGCACATTGCCGACCAGATCGCAGACGCCGAACGGGCTGCAACCCGCTGGCGTCGCCGTGACGGGCGTCGTCTGATCGCTGCCACTGTTGCAGCGTTCTGGCGTGGGCGGCTCCTCGCCCCAGGGATAGGTGCGCGCATCGTCCCCGCGCGCGGCGCGCTCCCACTCCGCTTCGCTGGGCAGGCGATAAGCGCGCCCACTCTGCACCGCCAACCAGGCGCAGTAGGCCGCCGCATCATGCCAGGTGACGCCGGTCACCGGGTGGTCGAGGCGATCGGCGGGCGGCGTCGTGAAGAACCAACCGCTTTGCTGCGGGCGTCGCTCTGGCTGCTGCTGGACAAAGGCTGCATACTGAGCATTGGTGACCGGATACTTGCCGATGGCAAAAGCTGGCACTTCGACGGTGTGCTGGCGCCAGGCCGCCGGTGCATCACTGGCGCCCATCGTGAGGACGCCGCCGGGAATGCTGACCATCTCCGGCTCGAAGGGCAGGCGTGGGATGGGCGGCGCCGGTTTGGCGACCATCTGTGCGGCGGGCGGCGGCGTCTCCACCAGGCGATTGTCGGCCGCGCGCGTGAAGATCACCGGCGTCGCCCAGTCCGGCGCAGCGTCGGCGGTGAAGAGCGCCTTGCGCGCCTCGGTGAGCGCCGCCTCCACCGGGTAGCCATCGGCCACGGCGCGGTAGAACTCCTGCGCCAGGAGCGTCGCGCGCTGGCTGACGATGTCGAACTGCATTGCCACCACGACAGGCACACCCTGGCGCACCAGATGTTGCGCCGTGCCCTGAAAGGCATTGTGCTCAGCCGCCCGGGCGCCGGCGCATGCGTTGAGAAAGAGCAGGCGCAACGCCGCGTCACCCTCCAGGATCACACCCAGCGTTTCGGCATCGACCAGCACGGCGGCGCCCGCGTCGTCCTCGAAGACCAGGCCGCTTTGCTGCGTCGTGCGGTCGGCCCAGCCATGCCCGATGAAATGGATGAGATGCACAGGGGTGCGGCGCACGTGTTGACGCAATGCCTCGACGGTGGGTGGCGTTAGCCGCGTCAGCGTCAAAGCGCCGCCTGCCACCAGAGGCGCCACTGCCTCTTGCACCAGGCGCCACTCGGCTTCCACGTCCAGGCGCGGCGTCAGATCAACAGGATCGGCCAACACGCAGAGCAGCGCCAGCGGCGGCGGCGCGGGCAGGTGTGGGGCAGTGGCGCTCAGCGCCATGTAGCGCACAAGTGGCGTCGTCGTGGAGAGTGTTAAAAAGCGGTCAAGCGGGGGCGCGTAGATCAATTCCCAGGGCAACCGCGCCAGCTCAGGAACGTCGGTCAGGTGCAGGCGCACGCGTAGATGGCGTCCGTTGCGCTTCACAGCGTCGAGGCTGCGCAGGAGTGCGGTCTCGACCTCGCCGGGAAAAAGCGCAGCGTATAACGCCGCGCCCCATTGCCGACTCTGCACCGGGTCAAACTGATCGACCTGTTGGCCGGCGTCGAGAGCGGCCTGGATCGCGGCCAAATCCGGCGTCGGCGGCAGCGGCGCCTGGGCCTGTCCCGCCGGTGAGTCGATCACGCGGACACGGTAGCCGTCGCCGAAGCGTTCGATAAGCAGGTCGAAATCTTCGTACTGTGGGGACATGGCCGGTCGACGCCTGGGTCAATGGCAAGAATTGAGTCCGATACTGGAAAGATACTGTACCATCAACTCCTTACGCCAACAAACAGATGTACACACGACTGGGGTAGGACGGCGCGATCACGCCGCTGCGAGCGGCGTCTACGGACGTGACGTAGCTGCGGTTCGCAACCGCAGGGCTTCGATGGACACACGATGGGACAACGAGATCACGCCGCTGCGAGCGGCGTCTACGGACGTGATGTAGCTGCGGTTCGCAACTGCAGGGCTTCGATGGACACACGATGGGGTGAGACAACGCGATCACGCCGCTGCGAGCGGCGTCTACGGACGTGATGTAGCTGCGGTTCGCAACCGCAGGGCTTCGATGGACACACGATGGGACAACGCGATCACGCCGCTGCGAGCGGCGTCTACGGACGTGATGTAGCTGCGGTTCGCAACCGCAGGGCTTCGATGGACACACGATGGGGTGGGACAACGCGATCACGCCGCTGCGAGCGGCGTCTACGGACGAGAATGGTGGGGGTGCGTAGTTTTAGATCGCGTCGCGCGCCGCGGCGTGAATCTCTCCCCACTTCGACCCAAGCTGGGCGGCCAGGCGAATCGCTTCGACCAGGCTGGCTTCGTTGGCGACGCCCTGCCCGGCGATGTCGAACGCCGTGCCGTGATCGACCGAGGTGCGGATGACCGGCAGCCCCACCGTCACATTGACGCCTTCGTCGAAGTAGAGCGTCTTGAAGACGGCGTGCCCCTGGTCGTGATAGAGCGCAATTACAAAGGCGTAGCGTCCTTGCGCCGCACGCGGGAAGAGCACATCCGCCGGCAGCGGACCAACTGCGGGGATGCCTTCGGCCTGGGCGTCGCGCACCGCCGGCGCAATGGCGACGATCTCCTCGTCGCCGAACAGCCCATTTTCGCCAGCGTGTGGATTGAGACCGGCCACGGCAATCGTCTCGGCGCTGCGCCCCAGTGCGTCCGCCAGCAGGTGCGCCAGCCGAATCTGGCTGAGCACGCGTGAACGCGTGATCAGTTCCAGCGCGCGGCGCAGCGACACGTGCGTCGTGACGTGAAAAATGAACTGGCCGCGCGCCGCCAGCACCAGGGAATAGTGCTGGACGCCGAATTGCTCCGCCAGCAGTTCAGTGTGGCCGGGATAGTGGTAGCCTGCCAGCCGCATCGCCTCCTTGTTGAGCGGCGCCGTGACGATGCCCGCCACCTGGCCGCGCTTCGCCAACTCACACGCCGCCAGCACATACTCAACCGCGCCGCGCCCCGCCGCCGCCGACAATTCGCCCGGCTTGACGCCGGCCAGCGCATCGCCGGGTTGCAGCACCGGGATCGCGGTGGCGTCGTTCCAATCCACATCTGCAACCGCCGCCACCGGGACGATGGACGGACGCCTGCCGCCGCCGACAAAATGCAGGCTGCGGTAGAGCGTCATCACGTCGCCGATGACCAACGGACGGCATAGGGCGCGCACCTCCGGCTGGCTCAACGCCTTGACCACAATCTCCGGCCCGATGCCGGCCGCGTCGCCCATCGTGATGGCCAGAACAGGTTTTGTTGTGTCGCTCATGGTCGCTGCTACGCTTTCTTGACTGACTGATTGCTATCTGTGCCTGGCGCCCATCGTAACCATTGACGCTATTGGTAGTGTAATAGATAAGTGGCGCCTTTCCCCAAACCAACCCAGGGGCGCCAGGAAGCGATCCTGCAGCGAAAACACCTTCTGGCATGACAGCGCCGTGCTACTGATTGCTAGGCAGAGTTTTCATATTTTCAGTGTTACGTGTTGCGTGCTACGTGTCGGAACCCCTCACGCAACACGTAATACATACGCAACACTGCGCTCATAAAATGTCAACCTAGAAATCAGTAAACTGCAGAAGCAGCGCCCAGCTTGCTGGCGCCGCCTGCGCCCCGGCGACGCCCTCCGCCAGAATCAGGGCGAAACGGGTGAGGAAGTCCTGGCTGCTCATAGATGGCGCAGATAGGCTATGCTCATCTTCCCGGAAGCTCAGAGCTTGCGGGAAGATAGGGAATGTGCAACTTTTGACTACGTTATCTATCGGATAGAGTGCGGAGCGTCAAAGCGCCCGCTTCACCACTGCACACACGCCACACACACAAACACCGCCTCGCTCACCTCGGCCACGGCGCCAAAGACATCGCCGGTGACGCCGCCCAGCCGCCGCTGCGCCAGCCACAGCACGCCCAGCGCGGCCAGCACCGCCGCCCCCGCCGCCGCAATCACCGACCAATGCCACACGCCGACGCCGCCGGTCAGCGCCAGCGGCAGCAGCGCGGCCAGCGCCAGCCGCCGCCCATCAAGCACCGGCCCCAGGCTGGCGCCCATCCCCTCTGGCCGCGCTGGCGGTCGCCGCGCCGCCGCCAGGATCAACCAGCGCGCCCAGATCGGCGCCAGTAGCAGCGCCGGCCAGGTCACAGCCAGGCTCGCCAGCGCCGCAACCTTGAGCAGCAGCAGCAGCACGAGCACGATCACGCCGAACGCGCCCACACGCGGGTCGCGCATGATCTCCAGTCGCCGCTCACGGCGCACCGGCGGCAGCAGCCCGTCGCCGCAATCCGCCAGCCCATCGAGATGCAACCCTCCGGTGAGCGCCGCCCACAGCGCCACGACCAACACCGCCATCACCGCTGGCGGGAAGAGCCTGCCCAGCCCCCACGCCACGCCTGCCAGCAACGCGCCGATCAGCAGACCAACCGCCGGAAACCAGACGCCGGCGCGGCGCAGTGCGTCAGGCGGCAGTGCATGGCTGGGAACCGGCAGGGTGGTTAGAAAACCGATAGCGCACCACAACGAATCCATTCTTAGCTCCTTGCCCAACCACAACGTTTTTGTGCTGTCATGGTAGGATGTATCATAACAAGAAGTTGATTCCCAACCACAGTTAGAATTGAGCAACCATGACCGTTTCCTCGACCCATTCGACACATGCAGGAGTTGCCGCATACTGGCTGGTTGGCGTTGATGTCGGCGGCACCACCGTCGCCACCGTGCTGCTGGATGAAATGTTCCGCGCCTACGGTGAGTTGAGCTTCCCGACCGACCTCTCCAGCCCCGACGCCACCATGCTGGGCATCGTCGCCGCCATCGAGCAGACGCTGGCGCTGGCGCCCGACTCTGCGCGCCGGCTGGCCGCCATCGGCCTGGGTATTCCAGGTCAGCAAGACCCGGCGCAGGGCATTGTGCGCATCGCCGTGAACTTGCACTGGTACGATTACCCGCTCGTCGCCCGGCTGACTGCACGCTTCGGCGTGCCCTGCGTTATCGAGAACGATGTGCGCGCGGCAACGCTAGGCGTCTATCGCTTCGACAACCCGGCGGGCGACCAGAATCTCGCCTACATGAGCATCGGCACCGGGCTGGCGACCGGCGTGATCCTGGAAGGCAAGCTGCTGCGCGGACGACACGGGCTGGCCGGCGAATTCGGCCACATCATCATCGACCCCAACGGACCGCTTTGTAACTGTGGCGCGCGCGGTTGTCTGGAGACGCTGGTCTCGGCGACGGCGGTCGTGCGCCGCGCGCGTGAAGCTGTGGCTACCGGCGCCGCCGGCGCGCTCGCCTCGATGGAATCCATCACCGCGCGCGCAGTCTACGATGCAGCGGCGGCGGGCGACGCAACGGCGCAACGCATCGTGAACGAGGTCGGTGCGGAATTGGCGCGCGCGCTGCGCAGCGTTGTGCTGGCCTATGACGTGGACAGCGTCGTGCTCGGCGGCGGCGTGACGCGTGCCGGCGACCGCTACCTGGCGCCGATCATTGCTGAATGGCGGCGCCAACAGGAAACGTCGGCGCTGGCGCGGGCGGTCTTGCGTCCGGAAATCCTGCGCATCGCCGACCCGAATCGCAACCTGGGCGCATGGGGTGCGGCGGCGCTGGCGGCTGATCTGGTGACAATAAGATAGGCATTGATTGCAAAGGCGACTATGTTGACGCCAGGGACCAAAGACGCAAGGATGCGCAGAGCAATGGCGTGAAAATTTTCTTGATCTTCTCCTGCGAACCTTTGTGTCTCTGCGTCGAAAAAGATGATCGACACAGGTGACTTTTATGTTGTGTATCCACCGGGCAACGTTGCTGACGCCCGAAATCCAAATCGACGACGGCGTGCTGCTGATCGAGCGCGGCCGCATCCTGGCAGTAGGCGACGCCGCTCACATCGCCGTGCCAGACGACGCCGAAGTGATCGACGCGGCCGGGCTGATCGTGGCGCCGGGCTTCATCGATCTGCAACTCAACGGCGCCTTTGGCGACGACTTCACGCTCACCCCAGAGACGATCTGGCGCGTCGCTGCGCGGCTGCCGCGCTGGGGTGTGACCGGCTTCCTGCCCACAATCATCACCTCGCCGCTTTCACAGGTGGCGCAGGCGCAGGAGACGCTGGAAGGTGGGCCGCCGGCGGGCTGGCAGGGCAGCATCCCGTTGGGGCTGCACTGTGAAGGCCCCTTTCTCAACGTGCAGAAAAAAGGCGCCCACAATCCTGCACACCTGCGCCCGCCTGCACTGGCGGATGTGGCTGCCTGGTCGCCCGAACATCATGTACGGCTGGTGACGCTGGCGCCGGAATTGCCGGGCGCGCTGGCTGTCGTGGCCGAGCTGGCGGCGTGCGGCGTCGTGGTCAGCGCCGGTCATTCGCTGGCGACCTACCGTGAAGCCAAAGCCGGCTTTGCCGCCGGCATCCGCTACGGCACCCATCTTTTCAACGCCATGCCCCCGCTCGATCATCGGGAGCCGGGGCTGCCCGGTGCGTTGTTGCGCGACCCGGCGCTGACGATCGGCATCATTCCCGACGGCATCCATGTGCACCCGGCGATGGTGGCGCTGGCGTGGGCTGCCAAAGGCGCCCGGCGCCTGACCGTTGTCACCGATGCGATGGCGGCGCTGGGCATGGCGCCGGGGCGCTACACCATCGCCGATCAGGAGGTCATTGTCAGCGCTCACGAGCAAGGCGTCAATGAGGCGCGGCTGCCGTCCGGTTCGCTGGCCGGTTCGGTGCTGGCGATGGACGAGGCGCTGCGCCGGTTGATCCGTTACACCGGGTGCAGCCTGGGCGACGCGCTGGCGACCATCACGTCGACGCCCGCCGATCTGCTCGGTCTTGGCCATGAGCGTGGGCGACTGCGCGCTGGCGCCTGGGCCGACCTGGTCTTTCTCACGCCAACGCTCGAAGTGGTGCGAACGATGGTGGCAGGCGTAAGTTGTTATGTAGGTTGAATGAATGGGAGATAGATTAGGAGATTAGAGATTAGGAGATTGGCGTTCATTGGGGGGAGTAACTTCTCCGCTGGCGCCCTATCTTCTTATCACTCCTTCTCCCCCTGTAATTTTCGTGTGAAGGAGATGGAACATGTCGCTGGAGCAGTCGCATCTTTATCGGGAAATTCATGAGCAGCCGGCGGTGTTGCAGGCGTTGATCGCGCGCGAGCGACCGGTGATTAAACGACTCGCCAGCGCCATTCGCGCGCGCGCGGTCGAATACATCGTCATCGCTGCGCGCGGCACCAGCGACAACGCCGGACGCTACGCCCAATATCTTTTCGGCGCTATGAATCAGTTCATGGTGGCGCTGGCAACGCCCAGCCTCTATTCCATCTACCAAAGCCCGCCGCGCTTTGGCAAAGCGCTGGTGATCGGTATCAGCCAGAGCGGTAAAAGCCCGGACATCGTCTCGGTGCTGAACGAGGCGCGGCGTCAGGGCGCCATGACCGCCGCCATCACCAACTTCCCCGACTCCGACCTGGCGCGGCAGGCGGA
>DGFH01000191.1:12200-17060 GCA_002391565.1 Anaerolineales bacterium UBA3905 | reverse complement strand
CTTCAGCGCACAGAGCGTCCTCTTGCGTAGGTCATCGCCTCCGGCGTGACGGTGTGGCTCTTCCGTAGGTCATCGCCTCCGGCGTGACGGTGTGGCTGGCATTATCTGACTTTGTCAAAGAGATCAAAGGCAGCAGTGCGCATCACATCAACCATGGTGCGATCAAATACCCGCTCGCCTTTGTCTGGCAGGGCGGATATGGCGTCTTCTCGTTCGGTGGCAAGCAACTTGACGATGCCATCGCCTATGTCTTAAACCAAAAGGAACATCACGCCCGCGGGACGCTGAATCCTGCTTTGGAACATGAAGACCGGGACGATAATCAGCCGCAAATCTGGCGGCGACGGTGCAGACATACGTTGCTTCCCAATCCCTGACATCCAACGCGAAACTGATGAATGAACACACAGAGTCCACCCATGATCACCGGCGAACAGATCGGTCAAATCGTTGAAGCCTTGTTGAGCGCCTTCCCTACGCGCACCGACCTGGTGATGCTTGTCACCCTCGAGCTGGACGCCCAACTCGACGCTATCACCACTGCGCCCAATCTGCGCGCCGATGTCTTTGCCCTGGTGCAGTGGGCCATTGCGCGCCACCGCCTCAACGAACTGATCGCCAGCGCGCGGCGGCAGAATCCCGGCAATGTACACCTGCGGGCGTTGCCTGCGTCCTTTGAGGAGGGGAATATGTCACAAGGAGAAGGAGGCGCGGGCCGAGGAGGAGACTCTTACGCAGTGGGACCGGCGATCAACAGCGTCGTGGGGCCGCAGGGACAGGTGATCAACACCTACGGCAGCGGGGATGCTGCAGCGCTGACGGAGATGCGCGCGGCGCTGGCGGGGCTGAACGTCAAGGTTGATCGCCTGTTTGAACACATCGACCGGCGCAGCTTGCAGAGCGTGGCATTGATCTACCGGCGGATCGACGCACTTGACCGCGACCTCAGCGCCGCCATCGTTGCGCTGGTGCAGCAGAACGCACTCACAGCCGACGAGCTAGAGCGCTATCTTGCCGTATTGCGGCCGGCTCTACAAGAGGCGCACGAACACGGCGTCGCCATCGCCGATCGCGACCTGGCGGAAGGCGTCGCCGCCGCGCGGCAGATCGCCGCAGACCCATCACTCGACGCCCGGCACAAGCTCGAAGTCACCATCCCTATTATTCCGCTGTTGCTCGACTACAAATTCGAGACGGAACTGGGCAGTCGCGCCAACCTGGCCGCCCTGTGGGAGGCGCTCAAGGCAAAAGTGCGGGGCAAACAGGAAGCCGCCACATGACGCCTGTCACCAATGAACAAGCTTACGCCTTTCTTCAATCCCACCTGCCCACGCCGCCACAGGCAGTCGCTTTGATCGGCGCGGGCGCGTGGTCGCGCTGCTTTAGCTATCGCGTGGGCGGCGTCGAGTATGCCATCCGCTTCGGCGCGCATGTTGAGGACTTCTACAAGGATCGGCGCGCTGCGGCGTATGCATCGCCCGATCTGCCGATTCCTCAGGTTCTCGACATCGGCGAGGCGTTGGGTGGCTACTATGCCATTGCCCCGCGCGCCTATGGCGTCCCGCTGGAAACGGTCGATGCAGAGACGTGGCGCGTCGTCACACCCTGGCTGGCGGCGGCGCTGGAAGCGCTGCGCACGGCGGACATTGCGGCGACGTCGGGCCTTGGCAGCTGGGACGCGCAGGGGCGGGCAGCCGCGTCGAGCTGGTCGCAACATCTGTTGGCGGTGGCGGAAGATACGCCCGATCTGCGCATTCACGGCTGGCGGCGCAAGCTGGAGGCAGGATCGCCGGGGGGCAGCGCTGCGTTTGCCTGGGGTTTCGCCCGTTTACAGCAGGTCGTCAGCGATGCAATCCCGCGCAGCCTGCTCCACTGCGATTTGATCAACCGCAACGTGCTGGTGGACGCCGGCCGCATCGCTGCCGTCTTCGATTGGGGCTGCGCCCGCTACGGCGACCACCTCTACGACCTGGCGTGGTTCGAGTTTTGGGCGCCCTGGCACCCCAACCTGGATGTCGCACTGCTGCGCACCGAGCTGGAGCGACGCTGGCGCCAGGCCGGCTACACGCCCGCCGCACTGCCGGAGCGCCTGGCTGCCTGCTATCTACACATCGGGTTGGATCATCTGGCCTACAACGCACACCGGGGCGACTGGGAGACGCTGGCGGCGACAGCCGCGCGCATGAGAAAGCTGGTGGAGGCAATCGGATGAATCTACCCATCGACGCAGCACTGGTGCGCTGCCTGGTCGCTGCCCAGTTTCCGCAGTGGGCGCACCTGCCGATCAGTCCTGTCGCCGTCAGCGGATGGGATAACCGCACCTTTCATCTCGGCGCAGAAATGACGGTGCGGCTGCCAAGCGCCGTTCACTACGCCGCCCAGGTCGAGAAGGAGCAACGGTGGCTGCCGCAGCTGGCGCCGCACCTGCCGCTCCCCATTCCCCAGCCGCTGGCGCTGGGCGAACCCGCATGCAATTATCCCTGGCGCTGGTCGATCTACCGCTGGCTTGCGGGCGAACCGGCCACCCTGGGCAATGTCGCCGATCTGGACGCCTTTGCGGTGGCGCTGGCGGAGTTCCTGGTTGCTCTCCAGCAGATCGACGCCAGCGACGGGCCGCCCGCCGGTGTACAGAACTTCCATCGCGGCGGCGCGCTGGCGGTGTACGACGCTGAGACGCGGCGTGCACTGCGCGATCTGACGGGACAAATCGACACGGCGGCGGCGCTGGCTGTGTGGGAAACGGCGCTGGCTTCCCGCTGGCAGGCGGCGCCGGTGTGGGTGCATGGCGACGTGGCGGCGAGCAATCTGCTTGTCAACGACGGCAGGCTGTGCGCCGTGATCGACTTCGGGTCGTGTGGCGTGGGCGATCCGGCCTGCGACCTAGTGATTGCGTGGACTTTCCTGACGGACGCCAGCCGCAACGCCTTCCGCGCCGCGCTGCCGCTCGACGCAGCGACCTGGGCGCGCGGGCGCGGCTGGGCGCTGTGGAAGGCGCTGATTCTGCTGGCCGGGCGCGTCCAGAGCAGCGCCATCGAAGCTGCACGGGCACAGCGCACACTCGACGCCGTACTCGCCGATCACTGCAAGGCGTGATCTATCACGAAAGCGAGGAAAACCGTGATGACTTTCGACGAGTTGTATGCACGCGCCAAAGCCGTGCTCAATCCACGCCGGCTTTCGCCAGAGGCAGAGGCGGGCGGCGTGGGTGCGGCGCTGCTCAGTGAAAGTGGCGCCGTCTACACCGGCGTCTGTATCGACACTGCCTGCTCGATGGGCTTCTGCGCCGAGCACGCCGCCGCGGCGGCGATGATCACAGCCGGCGAGAATCGCGTGCTCAAGATGGTGGCAGTCAACTGGGATGGGCGCATCCTGCCGCCATGTGGCCGCTGCCGCGAGTTCATCAGCCAGCTTCACGACGACAATCTGGCCGCCGAGGTGATGGTCGCAGAAGGCGTGATCGTCCCGCTGCACACGCTCTTGCCCCACGACTGGCGCACAGTCGCGCGCAGAGAGAGCGCACAGACTCAGCCCGGCGTGCGCCAGGTTTCGTGAACGTGCCGCCAGGCGAAGCCGTTGGGTGCGCCCGGCGCGGCGACGAACAAAGCGGTGCTGATCCGGCAGGTCGTTACACCATCGCGCATCTGCCACTCCAGATAGGTGACGAGCGCGCAGACGCCGTCGGCATAGCAAAGCTGGTGGTCGGTCGTCCAAAGGCGGAAACCAGGGCGCGTGGCATGCGCCCCACGAATCCAGTCGGCGACGGCGGCGGCGTGCATTGTCGCACCATCCGGCCCGATCAGCGTAAAGCCTGGGTCGGTGGCGTCCATGAAGCGGGCAAACGCAGCGTCCGTCGCCGGGAGCGCGCCGCCCAGCCACGCCTCGAAAAAAGTGTGCAGATCAATGACTTCTTGAATGGCCGGATGGTGGGTCATCGCTCCCTCTGCAGTTCTGCGCCCTGACGTCGAAGCCAGTCAGTTCACCAGTCAGTTCAAACGTCTCTCAGCGTCACCCATTCAGAGTGACATTCACACCAAACTCATAGACCAGTACGCCACCATACCAGCCAGTCATCAGGATCAGGATGGCGCCGATCATGACGATGACGATGATCCACCCGCGCGCCGAAGCATCGTCCAGTAGATCGGTTGTCGTGACGCCGCGTTGCTGGCGCGCCTTCTGCGCCCGTGCGCCGCGATAGAGCCAGCCCCGGTAGAGCAAGAAGCCGTACACAACCAACACGGCCAACCCGGCGCCAATGTGGAAGTTGAGCACGCTGCGATAGGGCGCGTCCGGCGGCAGGTTGACTTGCGCCAGCAAACCCGTCAATACTGCAATGCCTCCACCGATCCAACCAAGGCCGAGCAATAGCCAGATCGACGCCTTGAGATCCACCGGCGTCCGCCGCAACAGGTGAAGCAGACTCAATGCGCTGCCCAACAGCAGCAAGGCAATGGGGAAATGAACTGTAGCTGGGTGCAGGCGAGTAAGCCAATCCATTGCAGTACATATCCTTTCCTCAGACAACGCCACACACCGGCAGTTGAACTGTCACTCATCCACGCGTAATATTTCGT
The DNA here is from genome assembly GCA_002391565.1 of Anaerolineales bacterium UBA3905. Taxonomy (GTDB): domain Bacteria; phylum Chloroflexota; class Anaerolineae; order Caldilineales; family Caldilineaceae; genus Caldilinea. The sequence goes on along the minus strand of DGFH01000191.1, from coordinate 12,486 downwards.
TAATCTCTGCGTCACACTGTCGCATTATATTTGGCAACGCATCGTGGGGATGAAAGCAATCATACTGTATCTATCCGCTTGACGCCGTACAGTAGATTCCAACCGATGACGCCGGGCATTGGGCAGCGCGTTCAATGGAGCAGAGGTGGACAATGGTCAAAATTTCTCCAGAAGAGATTACGCCAGAACATATTTTCCTGAATCGTCGTCGTTTTATGGCAGCAGCGGGAGCAGTGGCCGGTTCAGTTGCACTGGCAGCCTGTTCGCCGGCCACGTTGAATCGCAG
>DGFH01000191.1:0-12053 GCA_002391565.1 Anaerolineales bacterium UBA3905 | reverse complement strand
GCGCAGGATGAATTGGGCGACCCGCTCAATAAATTTCATGAGATCACCAACTATAACAACTTCTACGAGTTTAGCACGAACAAGGAAGCCGTCGCCGGCGAGGCAGTCAACTTCAAGCCCTATCCCTGGCAGGTGGAGATCACCGGCCTGGTCAACAAGCCTATGACGCTGAGTATCGAAGAGATCTACCGCCGCTATCCCCAGGAGGAGCGCATTTATCGGCTGCGCTGCGTTGAAGCGTGGTCGATGGTCATCCCCTGGATTGGCTTTCCGATTGCAGCGCTGCTCAACGATGTCGAGCCTAAGCCAGAAGCGAAATACGTTAAATTTGTCACCGTCTATCGTCCAGAGGAGATGCGCGGCCAGCGCACCGGCATTCTGGAATGGCCCTATCAGGAGGGCCTGCGTCTCGACGAGGCGATGCACCCGCTGGCGATTCTGGCGACAGGGATGTACGGCAAACCCCTCACCAATCAACAGGGGGCGCCGATTCGCCTGGTCGTGCCATGGAAATATGGCTTCAAGAGCATCAAGTCAGTCGTCACTATTGAGCTCACCGACGCCATCCCGGCGACGACATGGAACACGGCAGCACCCCATGAATACGGCTTCTATGCCAATGTCAACCCGCAAGTCGATCATCCGCGCTGGTCACAGGCTTCGGAGCGGCGCATCGGCGAGACCGGACGCCGCGATACGCTGATGTTCAACGGCTATGAAGATGAAGTTGCCTACCTCTACGAAGGCATGGATCTGACGCGTAGCTTCTAGCGACGGGGACAAAGGGTGAAGGAACAGTTGCATCGCAACGTGCACAAATTGATACACTACTGGCGCGCTCACTGGTTCTGGTGGGCGGTGACGTTGGCGGCGCTCACGCCACTGGCCTGGTTACTCTGGCGCGGCTGGCACGGCGCGCTTGGCGTCGATCCGGTGAACACCATCAACAATGAGACAGGGCGTGTGGCGCTTATCGTACTTTTTCTGAGCCTGGCGTGCACACCGCTCCACATCCTCTTCGGCGTGCGCCAGGTGCTGAGCGTGCGCAAGTCGCTAGGGCTGATCGCCTTCGTATACGCTGCGCTGCATCTGGCTAATTTTCTTGGCCTGGATTACGCCTTTGACTTCGAGCTGATTCTTCACGATGCTGTACTGACCATGCCATACATCCTGGCTGGTGGGCTGGCGCTGCTCATTCTGACCCCGCTGGCGATCACTTCGACGCGTGGCTGGATGCGTCGGCTGGGGCGCAATTGGAAGCGGCTACATCAGTTGGTGTATGCAGCTGGGGTATTGGCCGTGTTGCATTTTCTATGGCAGGCCAAAGCGGCGGAGCGAGCAGAGCCGTTGATCTATGCAGTGGTGCTGGCGTTGCTGTTGCTGGTGCGGGTGCCACCGGTGCGGCGCTGGCTGGTCACACAGCGAACGCGCCTTACACGTCGGAAACCGGCCATTAGCCGCGTGCTCAACGAGGCGAAAACAACCCACTAGCCTCTTACCACGAGGTGGAAAGCGCCACAGCCTCCCACCTCGTGGTAGGGACAATGGGTTGTCATCTGCCGGAAATTTTCTGCTGATGATTGAGCGCCGACACCTTTTCATTGAGCTGGCCGATCTTGCGGCTCAAGTCTTCGATGTCGCTCTTGTTGGGCACATTCAACCGCGTTAAGATTGTCTCGACGCTGTCTTCCAGGGTGGTTGACGCCTTCTTCGCCAATTCGCTACGCGTCTTGGCGGCTTCGGCTTCGCTGCGCTCGCGTTGGGAACGCAATTCGTTGATCATCTTCTGCAAGTCCGCTTCAGCCACTTCACCGCGCTCCACCAACCGCGCCAGCAATTCGTTGGCCTCATCGACCGTGAGCGCAATGGCGCCCAAACTGGAAAGCAACACCTTGCGCACCATAATATACATATTTGCAGTCTGGACGATCAACTCGTTCCGAACATCGATGATCGCGTCTTTTGCCTGGTCGCTAATTGCCTTTTTCTCTTCCTTTGCCATAGTGTTTCTTCTTGACCTCTGGCCTGGCGGACGGCGTAACCTGCATCATGTAGAGCATGGTTACGGATGACTGGTTGCATACAGCCTGTACGCCTGCTCGCGACAGACTGTGTGTTCGGGGTGACGCACTTCCAGTCTATGTTGCAACGATTCTGGCGCAATTCCGGCTGAATGTTCGTCGCTCAGGGCTGCACGATCACCAGGGGACGCAACTGGTCGAGCGTGGACGGTCCGATGCCTGGGACGCGATCCAGGTCATCCACTGTAGCATAAGGGCGGTTGGCAATAATCGCCGCCGCTTTGCTGGCGCCAATGCCGGGAAGCGTCTCCAGTTCCGCCTGCGTTGCCGTATTGAGATCGATCAGGCCACCGGCGGCCATCTCCACTGTTGCGGTGCGGGCGCCGGGTGTGGGCGTGGGGAGCAAGCCAGCCAGCCCGCCAGCAAGCGGAGGCGCCGCCCCCACCACCGGTACATGCACCTGCGCGCCATCAAAGAGATGCTGCGCCTGATTGACCAGTGCACTGTCGGCGTCGGCGCGCAGTCCGCCAGCGGCAGCGATGGCGTCGGCGATGCGCGCATCGGGCGCCAACGTAAAGACGCCGGGCGCCATGACGGCGCCACTTACGTAGACCATGATGGGGCCGGGCGTTGGCGTCGGCGCAGCGGTCGCAGTTGGGGCAGGCGTCGGCGGCGCCATCACCCGGATCGGCGGCGGGTCGGGGCGGCGCAGTGCAAAAACGCCCACACCGGCCAGGGTGAATGCAGTCAACAAGCCCAACAGGTAAGGCAGGAGCACAGCACGCCACGTCGCTGCAATGTCGGACGTGACAGGTGCAGATGAAGCGGCGGAGGTCGGATGTGGGGTGGTTGGGGAGGGAACAGGCATAGCGCACTCCTTGAGAATACGGCTAGAGGACTGTCGTTATTCTCATGGCAGCGAACGCCGCCGTCAACGGCGTTTTGTTGGAATTGACCGAACGATGCGGTCAAGCAACGCCATCAACGATGCGCGGCAGGCTGCGCCCACCGTCGACAATGAGCGTCTGCCCGGTGAGCATGTCACATGCTGGCGAGCAGAGCATGGCGACCAGCGTCGCCACTTCGGCGCGCGTCACCAGCCGCTGCATGGGCGTTGCTGCCACAGCGCGGGCGGCAAAGGCCTGATCCATCTCTTCGTTGTCGGCGATCAGGTCGGGCGCCAGCGCAAAAACCGGCACATTGGGCGCCAGTTCCAACGCAAACGCCTCGGTCAGATGGACGACGCCTGCCTTCGCCAGCCCGTAAACGCTGTGGCTGCGGTGCCGGTAATCCGTGGCCGCGATGTTGATGATACGACCGGCGCCACGTGAGCGCATCTGCCGCCCTACAAGCTGCATCAGCAGATAGGTGGCGCGCACATTGCCGTGCATGACGCGGTCAAACTCCGCCACACTGAGATCGAGGAAAGGAGCGTCGACGTAGGGACCAAAGTTGTTGACGAGGATGTCGATGGCGCCGAGTTGTGTCGTGACGGCGTCCACCAGAGGTTGGACGGCGCCAGGATCAAGCAGGTCAGCCTGGACGGCGCATGCGTTGGCGCCCTGTGCGGTCAGTTCGGCGCACAAGGCCAGCGCTTCTGCTGTAGAGCGATGATAATGCACAGCGACAGCCGCTGCCTGCGCCGCCAGTGTGCGTGCAATTGTTACGCCTAGCCCGCGCGAGGCGCCGGTGACCAGGCAGACCTTGCCACGCAGTGACGGGAGTGACCGCGACATATGAGATGCTTCCACCGTTCATCCCTCCTTTCGTTGTTGAAGCGCATGTCGGCCAAACAGGATGGCGGCCTCGTCATCGCTGGGGGGATGGCTGAGACCGGCGCGCACATCGCGATAGTAACGTTCGAGTGGCAGGGCGCGTGTCAGCCCGGCGCCCCCCACCGCGCGCAGGCAATGATCGACGGCGGCGACGGCGTGATTGGTGACGGTGACTTTGGCTGCCGTCAGCCACGTCGTCAGGTCAGGAGGGCGTTCAGGGTGACGCGTCCACTGTTCGGCAGTGTAATACAGTTGTGTCCGCGCCGTGTGCAGCAACAGCGCCGCCTGGCCGAGCTGTCGTTGCACACTTTCCAGCTCGGCGATAGGGCGTCCCAACGCAGAGGGAATGCGGTGCAGGGCGTAACCGCTGGCGGCGTCGATGGCGGCCGTCGCCACGCCAAGATAGACTGCGCTGACGCCTAGCGTGAACCAGGCGTTGCCGACCCCGCCTTTCGCCTGGCCGGTGCGCCCAATCAGGTTGGCAGGAGGCGCTTTGACGCCACGCAACGCAATCGTGTGGCTGCCTGTGGTGCGCATGCCAACCGCATCCCACAACTGTTCGATGTGAAAGTGCGCGTCGACGGTGACGAGGAAGCGTCCCACCTCGTCGCTGCCATCGTCAAGCGACGCCGGGATGATGGCGTAATCCAGCACGGGAAACATGCTGGCGAAGCTCTTGCACCCATCGATTACCCAATGGTCGATGGCGCCATGATCGGCGTAAACCGGGCGCGCCGTTGTCTGGGGGCGTCCGCCGCGACTGGGGCTGCCCAACGCAGGTTCGGTCGCCAGTGAGTTAATTAACGCCCCGCGCGTGACGGCGGCGCGGCACACTTCGGCGAAGAGCGCTTCGGGCCAGTCGTTGCTCTCCGCCGCACTGCCGATCGTCTGCACATGCATTGCAAAGCTCAGCGCGGTGCTGCCGTCGCCCTGCGCTAGCCGTTCGATGACCATCACGGCTGTCAACAGATCGGCGCCCCAGCCACCCAGGGTTGTAGGCACAGACAGCGCCGGCAGACCAGCGGCGCGGATGTCGGCAAAGTTGGCGTAGGGAAAGGCGCCGCTGCGATCCTGTTCATCGGCGCGCGTAGCAAAGAGCGCCGCCAGCGGCTCGACGACAGCCAACAAGCGCGCCTGCTGTTCGGTGATTGGAAAGCTCATGCTCACACTGGCGTCCATCATCACATCTTAGGGTCCGTTTGAAGAGGGTGGAAGTTTGATGCAGCGACGCAGAAGTTCGCAGAGGAGTTGCATAGCTGGCTACAGATATGCATTTGCTGGATTCTCTCTGCGTCTCTGCGTCAAATTGGGTGACTTTTTAAGCAGGTTATTAGACTTGCGGGATGCCCAGTCCGCTGGCGCCCGCCGGCGACGCCGTAAATATCACCCCGGCGCGTGCCAATAATTCCATGCCGATAGCAGCGCGGCGGATACGCTCGCGCCCAGTGGCAATGGCAGTCGCTTCCAGGTGCACGCCACTGGGATAGATGTTGGGTGCATTGCGCAGGCCGAATTTGAGATAGACCGGCGCTGCCACGCGGATGATTTCGGGAATCTCGTAATAGCGGGTGAAGCCGCCCAGCCCGTCCGGCCCCTCGATGTAGAGATCGAGCGGAATTGTGAGCACCTGACGCATGGCGGCCAAGCGGGGCAGGCTGATGTCCGACGCGACGTTGATCGTGTTCAAGCCATTCTCCTGCAACAACTTGACGCCGAGCGGGTTGGCGACGCCCAACACAGCTGAGCCTTTCACTACCAGCTCGGCAGGGAGGACGCCGCGCTGCCGCGCCTGGTTCACCAGCCAGAGCAGCCCTTCGTCGGCCACCAGGATGCTGCGAATGCCTGCTTCCACCCCGCGCACAACATCGTCGAAGGCGTAGGCCAGTTGATCCATGCCGGTGTGCCGCCAGCCCATCAGCTTGCCGTCGGGCGTCAGCGGTTGTCCTGTCCCCTCCCACGCTGCACGCGGCCCGACAAAGAGCGACACCTCGATGCGATGTTCGGCGCCTAGCCGCGCCATCTCGCGCAGTTCGGCGTCGGTGAGCAGCATCATGCCGCTGCCCTGGGAGACGCGGTGAAGCGTGACGCCGTACTGCTGCGCTGCCTCGATCACCGCCGCCAGCGCCGCCGGCCCCTCGACGCTGGGGATCTCGATGCGGTAGTGCGCGCCATCGGGAAAGCGCAAGGACGAGGTGGGCAGATCGTAGCAGTCGCCGATGGGCAGGTTCAGGGTGCGGAGCAAAGTTTGGGCAGTTGGCATAAGTGGGCGTCCTGGAAAATAAGAATCAGGTGTGCTGGCAATTTCAGTGCGCGTGAACCGATCTTCACTGTGCGGCGGCGCGCCGGGCGCAGATTGAGCTTGCCCGACGCTCGACAAGGTGGCATCGATCGTTGTAGGCATTCGTCATTCTCACCGGCTGACAAGGCGCCGCGCTCAGCGACCATGATTGTACCACAGCGGAAGCAATCAATCTCCTAACCAGCATGTTGCACCTACATCTTCATGTGTTGTGCGCCTTGCGAGTAGGCGCGACACTGAAACCAACAAGGAGCATCTCTGTATGTCGCAGCTTGACCACGCTGTGTCCTATACGATCTGCGTTGAGGGGAATGTCGATGCTGCGCTCGTCAACTGGTTTGGTCCTGTGCAGATCAGCCAGCAGCGTTGTGACGATGGCGGCGCACTGACCACGTTGCGCGGCGAGGTTCCGGATCAGGCGGCGCTGGTTGGGTTGGTGCGTCATCTGCATGGATTGGGCATCGTATTGCTGTCGCTTGTGCGGATGGAGGATGGGGAGGGGCGCAACGAAGGGTGATCGGAAGCGTGGGCGGCTAAGCGACAGCCGCCCACGCGTCTATGGCGGCGTCCAGTTCTGCCTGAGCATCGGTGTAGGCCAGCCCCAGGCGCTGAATTGCGGCGATGTCCTGCGCGGCGGTGGCGGCGTGCAGTTCCTCCTCCAGCTGGTGCAGGCGCGACTCCAGGGCGTGAACGCGACTTTCGGCGTCGGCGACAGCTTTGGCGCGGCGGCGCTCGTCGGCGCGTGCCTGCTTGCCGGCGACAAAGTCCTCGCGCACCTCCGACCGCACAACGGCGGCGGCTTGTTTCTCCGCCTCGACCGCCTGTTGGCGCGCCAGCAGCATTTCCGCATAGGAGCCTTCGAAAATCTCCAGGTGCTGCTGCCGCAGTTCCCAGACCTGCGTCGCCAGATGATCGATCAGATAGCGGTCGTGGGAGACCAGCAGGATCGTGCCTTCGAACTGTTCCAGCACTTGCTGCAAGACCTCCTGCGCCGGGATGTCGAGATGGTTGCTTGGCTCGTCGAGCAGCAGAAGATTCGCACCCTCGAGTGCCAGGATCGCCAGCGCCAGCCGTCCCCGTTCACCGCCGCTGAGCAAGCGCACGGGCTTGAAGACATCTTCGCCGCGAAAGAGGTATTGCGCCAGGTAATTGCGCGCCGGGCCGAGCAGCATCTGTTTGTGGCTGAGCAGTTCGTCGAGTACGGTGTTGTTGGGGTTGAGCCGCTCGTGCGCCTGCGAAAAGTAACCGATCTTGAGGCTGGCGCCAAATTTGATCTGGCCGTCCAGGGGGGGGATTTCACCCAGCAGCGTGCGCAGGAAGGTCGTCTTGCCACTGCCGTTGGGACCGATCAAGGCTGCACACTCGCCGCGTTCGAGCGTGATTGGATCGGTGCGAAACAGAAGTTTGCCCGGATAGCCGATGGACATGGCGCTGGTGCGCAGGACGAGATTGCCGCTGCGCAGCGCGGTTTTGAGCTTGAAGTTGAGTTGCGGTGGGCGAATCACCGGGTTGCGCAGCCCTTTGATCGCCTGTTCCACATCGGCCACGCCCCACTTCGCTGCGGAGATGTCGACCTCTTCCATCACCTGTCCCCAGTTCTTGCTGAGGAGCAGGTCAAGGCCGCCCGCTTCGACCACGCGCACTTCGCGGATCAACCGCCGCAGCCGTCCAACGGCCTGGTTCTTGGTGGCATCGCGCGCGATGTTGCGCTTGATGTAGTCGAGTTCACCCAGGAAACGTTCCTTGACGGCGTTGAACTCGATCTCGCGGCGCTCCCACCGCTCCTGACGCTGACGCAGATAGTGGCTGTAGTTGCCGTTGTAGGTTTCGAAGCCCGCTGGCCCCATCTCCCAGATGCGGTTGACCACGTTGTCGAGAAAGTAGCGATCGTGGGAGACGATCAGCAGCGCGCCTTCCCAGGTGCGCAGCATCCCTTCTAGCCACTCGACCGCCTGTACATCAAGATGGTTGGTTGGCTCGTCGAGAATCAGCAGATCGGGCTTTTCCAGCAACAGGCGCGCCAACAAGGCGCGCGTCTTCTGCCCGCCGCTGAGCATAGAAATTTGGAGGTCCCACTCACTGCGCGTGAAGCCAAGCCCATAGAGCACCTGACCGATGCGCAGCTCATAGTCATAACCGCCGGCGCGTTCGAAGGCTTCCTGCGCCGCACTGTATTCGGCCAACAGCTCATCCGTGTGCGCCTCGGCCATGCGATGCTCCAGATCGCGCAGCAAGGCTTCCTGTTCCTGCAAACCGGCAAACACCTTGAGCATCTCGGCATGGACGGTGTTGTGTAGCCCGGCGAAGGCATCCACCGCTTCCTGACGCAGATAGCCGATGCGCGTGCCGCGCGCCAGCGTCACACTGCCGGTGGTGGGCTGCGCCAGCCCGGCCAGTACGCGCAGCAATGTCGTCTTGCCGATGCCGTTGGGACCCACCAACCCAATTTTGCCGTCATTGGGAATCGAGGCTGAGATGCCCAGGAAGACATCATAGTCGCCGAAGGCAAAGCCTAGATTGGAGATAGTAAGCATCGACATAACCCGGACTCCGTCTGCTGTTGGCAGGGCGGTAAGCATGACAACGTATGCGCCCTGCCGGACTCAGGAGGCCATTATAGCAGAAGTTGCGAGGCTTACCTCCAATCAGAAGGGTTGAAACAGGCGCAGGGCTGGGATAGCCTGGCGACTGTGCCAGACGTTGGCGCTGGCTCAACGGGAAATCCTGTCTAGGGCGACGGCTCCTCGGTCAGGGTGTGCAGGAACGCTTCGAGTTGCGCCGCCTCCTGTGCAGTCAGGTTGAGCGGCGTCAATTCGTTGTGGCCGAGCAGGGCGTAGCCACCGCCGCTATAGTGCGCCACCACCTCGGCCAGCGTCGCCATTTGACCGGTGTGCATGTAGGGCGCCGTCTCCGCCACGTTGCGCAGGGTGGGCGTCTTCATGCCGCCAAGCAGTGTGTCCCCTTCTGTCACCATGAAACGCAGCGCCGTGCATGCTTCCGGGGCCGCGTCGCTATATGGCCCCAGACAATTGAAGGGATCGTTTTGGACGCGCGCCACGCCGTCGATACGCCCGCGCTGGAGCGGATAGCCGGGCGCGCCGGGCACGGCTGTGTTGTGAAACGCATCGTTGGTGAAGCGCGGCCCATTGTGGCAATTTGTGCAGCGCCCTTTGCCGATGAAGATGCGCAGACCGGCGATCTCGTCGTCGTTCAGGATCGGCTGACCCTGGGGGCGGCCATGGTCATCCAGTGAAGCCACATAGCGGTCAAAGCGAGCAGGTTTGGGCAGCAGCGTGCGCTCATAGGCGGCCAGCGCCTTGCCGATGTTCGCAAAGACCCGGTTGACGGCGTCGCGATCGTCAGGCGTCATGGTTTCCCATGCAATGCTGGCCGCAACTGCATCGACAGGCCCGGCGTGAGGCGGAAAGCGGGTGGCGTCGGCGAGATCGGGCAGTGGCCCAAAGAGCGCCGTGTACTCCCCGGCATAATGCTCGGCTATCAGATGCGCGTAGAAAGTGCGATCGCCGCCGTGTTCCAGTGCATTCTCCAGTGGCAAGAGCGCCTGTGACCACTGGCTATCGTTTTTCCCGTTCCAGGTTTGCCACGGGCTATAGGCGGCGCCCACCAGCGTCATCGCGTTGAGTGGGATCACGCCAACACCGACGCCAAAGGGGCGTCCATCGGTGAAGTGCCGCTCAGGCATGTGGCAGGATGCGCAGGCGACCGCGCCATTGGCGCTGAAGCGCGTGTCGAAGAAGATGCGTTCGCCCAGCGCCGCCGCCGCCGGATCATCGGCGACGGCATTTGAAGGATCAGGCGGCAGTGGCTTGAGTACAGCCAGTGATAGGGAACGCAGCGTCTGCACTTCGTCGGCACTCCAGGTGGAGGCATTCGGGTTGAACGTACAGGCAACCAGCGCGCTGAGCAGCAGCACAAGCGCGGCTGGCAGCAAGAGCTTGCGACCGTGCATGCTTATTTCAGTTGCAGGTTGAAGGTGACGCGATCGCGCTGGCCGCCGGCCTCGATGTCGAAGGTGATCGCCCACCAACCACCCATCTGGAACCGCATACCCTCGACACGGTAATCGCCATTGCCCAGTTCCTGGGTCACCTGGGGGGTGGTCGGCATCCCATGACCGTGTTCCGGCATGTCTCCATTCACATGGATCACGGCGTTTTCCACCGGTGCGCCGTCTGCGCTCTCGATGTGCAACGTCCATGCATGCAGCTCATTGAGTGGTACGGGGGTGGCGTCACTTGTGTAGGTTGCACGGAAGAGACCGTTGTCGCTCAGGCGCGTGGCGCTAAAGTCGAGATCGGCGGGCAACGTGCTGCCGGTCGGCGTAGCTGCCATTCCGGCAGGCGCCATGCAACCCGCCAGCAACGCTGTCAACAACACTGTCAACAACAATAACACAAGCTTTGCGGGTGACATCGGCACTTACTCGACTGGATAGCCCTGCTGTTGCCAGGTGATGATGCCGCCGAGATCGTAGATTTGGGTGTAGCCCGCCTGATCCAGAATCTGCGCAGCCTGGTTGCTGCGGTTGCCGCTGCGACAGTAGAGCACCACCGGCTTGTCCTGCGGCACCTCATTGAGCCGTTGCGCAAGCTGATCGACCGAGATGTTCACAGCGCCGGGGATATGGCCGCTGTTAAATTCCTCTGGTGTACGTACATCGAGCAGTAGATGATCGGCGCCAGCGCCGAACTGCGCCTGATAGTCGGCAGGAGTGATCTTTGTGTTGACCTTGGCGGGCACCTGTGCAACAGGTTGGGCTGCAGCGGCTGGCGCAGAGGCGGCCGGTTGTCCTCCACCAGCGCAGGCGCCGAGCGCAAACACCAGACCCGCAACGACAAATGTCAAAACCATGTAGCGATACCGAGATGTCATTTTGGCTTGCATAGACTTTCCTTTTCTTCAATTTAATTTGAACCGAAGCGCTCTGGCTGACATATGGTCAGCATGAAGCTTACTTGAATAGCCTCTAGTGTACACTGACGGTGACGAAATTCGGTTCTCTGGCTTCCTGTGTTAGTGACTTCCAGATTGTCATCTCAAATCACTCACACCAACCTGGGATCAGTAATACAACATCTTCCTCTCCCTCAAGGTAAACCCAGGAGTTGTCGCAAATGGCATTCTGCATCGTTTATGGATATGATAGGTCAACATCGTTGTTGTGGGTCTATATTGCGCACTTCTTCAGTCATGTCTGGAAATCATCATGTCGACACCTGCTGCTAACCTGTTGCTCTTGATTGCCGTACTGTTGCCTCCCAGCGCGTTGGACATTCTGGGTGACGTGGTGGATGAACGCACCTACATGACGCCTTACGGTGAGGCAGGGCCGATTGCACTGCGCCAGCTTAGCGAGGAACTTGCCGTCTGGGTGCAACCCTACACCGGTCTGCCCACGCGCACCGACCCGCGCGCCACGATCTTCGCTGCGCGCCAGCTGGGCGTCGAACGCATCCTGAATTGGGATATGGGCATCGCCATCAATCCGGTCTTGCAGCGGGGGCAGCCGGTGGTGATCGACGACTACATCGGCTGGACGAGCCACCAATCCGACACCTTCTTCTCCGAGGCCCACACCGGGCTGGACATCAACTACGGCACGGTACGAGACCCTTTCTGCACCGAGATGAACGCAGCGATTCAGCAACTCTTGCCCGGCTTGCCGGAAGCAGTGGCGGTGGGCGTCGATTTTCTGCGCCGCGAGACGCGCGCCGAGGCGCGCATGTTCCGCAGTTGGGGCGCCGATGTGCTCTCCTACAACCTGGCGCCTGAAGTCGCGCTGGCGCAGGAAATGAAGATGTGCTACGCCGGTCTGGTCACGATCAGCGGGTACGCCGCCGACCGCGCCCAGCCGGAGCCAATGGGCGAAGTGCGCGCCAGCCTGAGCACTACGTTGCAAATGCTACCCGCCTTTGTGGAGATGGTGAGCCAGGGGCG
>DGFH01000042.1:16659-19016 GCA_002391565.1 Anaerolineales bacterium UBA3905 | reverse complement strand
ATGTGGCTGTGACGCGGCGCACGACCGGCGGCATGGCGATCTTCGTGGACGGCCAACCCGACGGCAGCACGACCGGCGCCGCTGGCGACGCCAGCTACCGCGACGGGCGCAATACCAACGGCAACACGTGGGACCCGTACATCGTCCTCGGCGCCGAGAAGCACGACGCCGGCAGCGCCTATCCTTCCTTCAACGGCTGGCTAGACGAACTGCGCATCTCCAACACGGTGCGCTACACTGCGGCATTCACACCGCCTGCGTCGCCCTTTACGCCTGACGGCAACACGATGGCGCTCTATCATTTTGATGAAGGAACAGGGACGAACGTCGCTGACGTCTCCGGCGCAACAGGCGGACCCAGCAACGGTGTGTTGCGCGTGGGCGGCGATCCGGTGGGGCCGGTGTGGAGTGGAGAGAGTCCGTTCTAAGCGAGAGGTTGGAAGACTAGAGATTGGGAGAGTGGAAAGAGAATCACCCTCTCCTTGTTTTCCCCAACCTCAATACAGTTCAGCGCGGCGGTCTTCGAAGACTGGAATGCGCCTGCGCACACTATCGACGAGCGCAAGGTCGATGGATACGGTGAGCAACGCCTCAGTCTCGCCAGCTTCGACCAGCGTCTCGCCCCAGGGGTCGATCACGGCGGATGAACCAAAGAAGGCGGCGCTGCCGGTTGTCCCTACACGGTTGCACGCCGCCACGAAGCACTGATTCTCGATGGCGCGGGCGCGCAGCAGCGTCTGCCAGTGCATCCGGCGTGGGTGCGGCCACTCGGCGGGCAACAGCATCAGCCGGGCGCCGGCCAGCGCGTAGCTGCGGAAAAGTTCTGGGAAGCGCAGATCGTAGCAGATCGCCAGCCCGGTCTTGCCCCATGGCAGGTCGAGGGTGACGGTCGCCTCGCCTGGCGCCAGATATTTTTCCTCATCCATCAGCCGGAAAAGATGCACCTTACGGTACGCACCTGCCAATGCGCCGTCTGGCCCGTATAGCGCAAAGCAGTTGTAATAACGCCCGCCGCGCGCCTCCAACAACGACCCACCGACGAAGAGCTGATGCTTCGCCGCCAGCGCCGCCACGCGGCCAAACCAGCCGCCATCCTGTGGGCTGTTCGCCAGCGGACTGGCCAGCACCGGCGCAGCGTCGAGGGCATAGGCCGTGCTCCACAATTCGGGCAGTAGCACCAGATCGCTGCCCCGCCGCGCCGCCTCGGCGATCAGCGCCGCCGCGTGCGCAAAGTTCGTTTCCGGGTCGCCCAGCCGGCAGTCCATCTGCGCCAGTGAGATTGTCAGTTGTGTGGTCATGGGTGAGTGCTCCATGATGCATCACTCGTCAAACGTCATGTGAACCTTTTTGCCCTACTCTTCCAATTCCGGCAGCACATCAACGGCGGCGCCGGGGGCGGGTTGGGTGTACTCGCCAAGCGTGGCGATGCGCGGCGTCGCTGTACCTGATTTGGAGGGCGCATTGGCCGTCATGCGCCCTTTGCGCGCAGGGGCGGCGTTGACCTGAAGCCTGTCGGGGAGAGGCCGGCGGCGTGCTTGCAACGCAGTCAGCAGCCCGGCGCCGATCAATAGCAGCGGCCACCAGCGTAGCAACGGCATGACCTGGCCGTCGCTGCTGCGCGCGGCAGCCAACGCAGCAAAGACGACCAGCACGCCGCCCGGCAGCACCGCCCACCACTGGCGACGGTGCAGCAGAAAAAGCAGAAAAAAGACGCCGCCCAGCCCGCCAAAGAGCAGCAGCGCCAACGCTTCCATCGGGATGCCCCAGGCGCTGACGCCCATGACGGCGCCTAACACAGCCAGAAAACCACCGGGGATCAACGCCCACCAGCGCCCGCCGCGATCGCTTAGATAGACATGGGCAAAAGCCAGCGCCAGCCCGCCAAAGACCGTGGCGCCCAGCCAGCGCTGATCGACTGCCAGCGTACTAAGCACCAGCACGCCCGCCAGCGCCAGCAACGTCCAGCCGGGGATCACGCGCCACCATTCCGCCGGCGTGCGCGCAAACGCACCAAAAAAGAGCACAGCGCCAAAGACAAACAGCCCGGCAAGAATATATTGCAGCAATGGCGTATAAGGCGTCAGAAAGCCAAATTCAAAGAGCAGCAGCAACACGCCGCTGCTCATGAGCACAATTGACCAGAAAATTGCGCGCAGGCGAGGATCGGACATCGCTATGGGACAACAGGCAGCGTGGCGACATCGACATTCAATTCAGCCGTCGTCGCCAGAATCCAGCCGATGGCGCCATCCGCCAGTTGCACCTGCAGCCAGGCGCCATCGGCGGAACGCCCGGTGACAGGGAAAGTCGTGCCGCGGGCGGCAGTTTCGATCGGCTCGCTGTTGTTGTCCGGCGTG
>DGFH01000042.1:6081-16327 GCA_002391565.1 Anaerolineales bacterium UBA3905 | reverse complement strand
TGTTTGTCGGGCAGTTCCACCTGCACCCACAGATTGTCGGGGGAGCGTCCCAAAGCCGGCAGCACGGCGCCGTTGGGCAATACACTCAGAATGTTGCCGGTCAGCGTTGGCGCAGTGCGGGCGTTGACGCCCACCGTGTCCGAAATGGCGATTGCCGGCCCGGTGGCGGGGAGCGTGTTGGTAAAGGGAGCAGCAGGGACGACACCGCTGACTTCCAGGTTAAAGCCAGCGTTCGCTGCCGGTGTAGGCATGACCGCCGTCAACACGCCCTCTGTCAGCAAGTAATTGGCAGGCTGCACCGGCAACGTGGTCGCATCGCCCGCCGCCTGAACCAGGCCGGAAAGAATCCAGCCGCGCCGACCATCGGGCAGCGTCACCAACAGCCAGTCGGCGGCGTCGGTGCGAGCAGTGGCGACGAGCACTGTGCTCAGCAGCGCCTCGCCAACAACCTGCGCTTCGGTGGCCGGTTCAAGCCGGACAGTAGCGCCAGGATCGGCGATCACGGTGACGTTGACCGGCGCGCCAGTGACCTGAGTAGGGGCGCTTGCTGGCGCGGCAGCGTCCGCCGCTGGCGTCACCGGCGGCAAACCGGCGGCGACCAGAGTGGCGTTCCATTCCTCCAGCGTTTTTTGTTCACCGACTGACTGATCGATAAACTGCGCCGCCACCCAGGCTGCCTGATTGTCTGACAGAATTACTTGCAGCCACTCCCCTTCTTGCCGCACGACGGTGACGCGCTCAGCGTTGTTGAGAAGACGGATGATTTCGGCAGTAGTTGAAGGTTCACGCCGCGCGTTGACGCCGGCGCTATCATTGACCGTGCCATAGCGCACCGAAATCAGCGCTGGCGTGGGCGACGGTTCAGGCGTCGGCGACGGCGTCGGCGATGGTTCGGGCGTGGGCGCCGGGGTTGCTGTCGGGGCAGCGGTGGGCGCAGCCGCCACTGGCGCAACGGCTTCCGGCGTCGGTGTGGCGGCGCCGATGCCGATCCCGCTGGTCAAGGCGCCGACGTCGAAGCGATTCAGACTGACGTAGCCAACATAGCCCAACGCGATCAGCAACGCCACAATCACAATAGACGGTAGAATCCAGTTGCGCCCACCTTTTGCAGGCGTACGCTGATATTCGACAGGTTGCCAATCTTTCGTCGTTCCCCCTGTTGGCTGAAGCCGCATATGACCAAGCTCCTGCTCGGTGTCCTGCAACTTCCACTGCTCCAATGGCTCGCCGCCCTCTTCGAGTTGCCAGTTCTTCAGCGGATCTTTACTCATGATTGCTTTTTCCCTCGATGGGAGCATCCCATCCTGCGCGGCGCCCGGCGCCAGCGTACAGCACGGCCTGCAGACCAAACAACGCAGTCAGGACGCTCCAGGCGATGATCTGCCACCACGGCGACGGCCAGACCGCGAACAGGCCCGACAGCGCCATCCCGCCACTAAATAAGCACAATGAGGAACTGAGCGGCGCCAGCAACATCGGCGTACTCAGCGTGTATGACCACGTCCAACGTCGCACGTCGCGCACCCAGTTCATGTAGCTGAATGTCGCCAGTGCGCCCGCCAATCCCAACACCCAAAGCGCATCGCTCACTAGACTTTGCACGGTAATCATGATTCTGTACAATCGAGCGCCAACGCTATGAAACAGGCGAAGCACACTTTTCCGTGTCCCCGCATACAGGGGCGTATCCGGCGTCAGAGAAACCGTCAAGTTGACGCTGCTTATCTCTCCAGATAGTATACACGCATTACGTCTTTCTGAAAACACCGGCGTTTGCATACGAACTTTCGCGCTGGCGACAGCTTCAACCATTGTCAACGCCTAGAGGTCGCCACATGGTTCCCCTTTCACTACACACGGTCACACCATGATCATCGGCATCGACGCATCGCGCGCCGCCCGCGCCCATCACACCGGCACAGAACGGTACTCTCTGGAGATCATCCACCATTTGTTGGCATTGCCCGCGGCCACAGAACATCGGTGGCGACTCTACGTTGATGCACTGCCAGGACCAGGGTTGATGACGATGCCGCCGGGCACGGAGCGAGCGGTCGAAATCTGCGTACTGCCGGGGCGCCGCTTGTGGACGCATCGTCACCTTGCCGCCGAAGTCACGCGCCGGCGGCCCGACGTATTGTTCGTGCCCGCCCATGTACTTCCTTGCGTGCTGCCGCGTCGCCGTCTGCCGCCCAGCGTTGTCACCGTCCACGATCTGGGCTATCATGCCTTCCCGGAGACGCATACGCTGCGTCAGCGCCTGCTCATCGAAGCGGGCACCCGGTGGAGCGTCTACGCTGCGCAACGGGTGATCGCCGTAAGCCAGGCGACGGCGGATGATCTGCAACGCCACTATCACACGCCGGCGGAACGCATCCGTGTGATCTACGAAGCGACCATGGCGCCACAGAGCATCGACGCCGAACAGGTGGAGATGGTGCGCATGCGTTACGGGCTGACACGCCCCTACGCTCTTTTCGTCGGCACGATTCAGCCGCGCAAGAATGTGGCGCGTCTCTGCCAGGCATACGCTTGGCTCTACCGTAATTCACCTATCGGGTGGGATCTGGTCTTTGCCGGTGCGCCGGGCTGGCTGAGTGAGACGCTCTATGCAGAGGCGGCGGCGCCAGGCATGGGTGAACACGTACGCTTTCTAGGCTACGTGCCCGATGACGATCTACCGGCGCTGATCAAGGGCGCGCATTTTTTTGCCTTCCCGTCGCTGTTTGAAGGATTCGGCCTCCCCGTGCTGGAGGCGCAAAGTTACGGAGTGCCTGTCTTGACATCGAACAACTCATCTCTGCCCGAAGTCGCCGGCGACGCCGCGCTGCTGGTCGACCCGACCGACGTGGACGCCATCGCCAATGCCATGCTGCGCCTCAGCCAGGACGAGGTGCTGCGCCAGCAGTTAATCGAGGCTGGCTATGCGAATGTGCGCCGTTTTTCGTGGGAAAAGGCAGCGCAGGAGACCCTGGCAGTATTGGTTGAAGCGGCTGGTCGTCAGTAGCCGTGTGAGCGTCAAAGCTCAGCCGTCACCGCCCGACGCAGCACATCCTGCGCCCAGGCACCCTTACTTTGACTTAGTCCTGTGAACAACTTTAGTTTCAGCCAGACTCAAATCCTGACTATCCTGGGGATCGAGATCGACCGCGTCGACTTTGCCCTGACGCTCGACCTGATCGATGCGTGGGTGATGCAGCGCCGCGCTGCCCGCAATTCGGCGCCTGCCTGCCGCCAGATTTGCACCGTCAACCCGGAATTCATCGTCGACGCGCGGCGCGACCCCAATTTTGCTGCGGTGCTGGCGCGCGCCGACCTGTGCGTGCCTGACGGCGCCGGCGTGTTGTGGGCCGCGCGCCGCGCCGGGCAGCCGCTACGCGAGCGCGTCACCGGCTCGGACGGCATCTATCGCATTTGTGAGCGGGCGTCGACGCGTGGCTGGCGCGTCTTCTTGCTGGGCGCAGCGCCAGGGGTGGCGGAACGGACAGCGGCAGTGCTGGCAGGTCGCTATCCAGGGCTGATGGTGACAGGGTGCTACGCTGGCAGCCCCGCCGAGAACGAGTGGCCCGCCATCCGCGCCCGGCTCGCTGCCGCCGCGCCCGACATCCTCTTCGTTGCCTACGGTCACCCGCGCCAGGATTTTTGGATCGACCGTCACCGCGCCGAGTTACCGGCGGCGGTGGCGATCGGCGTGGGCGGCGCGTTCGATTTCGTGGCAGGCGTGGCGCAGCGCGCGCCGCTGTGGATGCAGCGGCTCAATCTCGAATGGCTACATCGGTTGATCACGCAGCCCTGGCGCTGGCGGCGGATGCTCAAATTGCCGGTGTTTGTGGGATTGGTTCTTTGGCAAAACAAGGAAGAACAAGCATGAGTGAACGTGCATGGTGGCAGGAAGCCGTCGTCTACCAGATTTATCCCAAGAGCTTCTACGACAGCGACGGCGACGGCGTGGGCGACCTGCCGGGGATCACGAGTAAGCTGGATGTGCTCAAGACATTGGGCGTCGATGTGCTCTGGCTGACGCCGATCTACGCGTCGCCGGAAGTCGACAACGGCTACGACATCAGCGATTATCGGGCGATCAATCCCAGATTCGGAACGATGGCGGATTTTGAGCATCTGCTGGCGGAGGCGCATCGCCGCGGGCTGAAGGTGATCATGGATCTGGTGGTCAACCACACCTCGGATCAGCATCCCTGGTTTGTGGCAAGCCGCCAATCGCGGGACAACCCGTATCGGGACTACTACATCTGGCGCGACGGCAGGGATGGGCGCGAACCCAACAATTGGGGCGGTCACTTCACGCAGTCGGCGTGGAGTTTCGATGCCGCCACCGGGCAGTACTATCTGCATATCTTCTCGCCGCAGCAGCCCGACCTGAACTGGGAGAATCCAGTTGTGCGCCAGGAGGTGCGGCAGATCATCGAGTGGTGGCTCGATAAGGGCATCGACGGCTTTCGGCTCGACGCCATCAACCTGATCGCCAAAGCGCCGGGGCTGCCCGACAATCGCGGCGCGGGGCGCTACATCTTCGCCATCGAGCACTTCTGCAACCAGCCGCGCTTTCACGACTATATGCAGGAGTTACACCGCGCCGTTTTTTCCAGGCGCGACATGCTGACTGTGGGCGAGTGCGCCGATCTCAAGGTCGAGGATGCGATTGCAGTCTCGGCGCCAGCGCGCGGCGAGCTCAACATGGCCTTTCTCTTCGAGCACACCGATTACTACAACGCGTTTGGCAAAGACGCGCAGAAACTCAAGGAGATTCTCACGCGCTGGCAGACCGGGCTGCACGGGCGCGGCTGGGCGGGCATTGCCTTCAACAACCATGACCAGCCGCGCGTCGTCTCCTGCTTTGGCGACGATGCGCGCTACCGCGTCGAATCCGCCAAGCTCTTTGCCACGCTGCTGTTAACGCTGGAGGGCACGCCGTTTCTCTTTCAAGGGGAGGAGATCGGCATGACCAACGCCGTCTACGCCACGATCGAGGAGTACAACGACGTGCAGACGGTCAACCTCTATCGCGAACGGGTTGCGGCGGGTGAAGAGCCGTCGGCAGTCTTCGAGGCGGTGCGGGCGACCTCACGCGACCGGGGGCGCTCACCCTATCAATGGAGCGCGGCGCCCAACGCCGGTTTCACCACCGGGCGCCCCTGGCTGGGCGTCAACCCCAACTACGTCGACATCAACCTGGAGGCAAATCTGGCCGATCCAGCTTCAATCTTTCACTACTACCGCCAGATGATTGCACTGCGCAAGGCGACGCCCGCGCTGATCGACGGCGAGTTCATCGCGCAGGCAGCGCCAGCGCAGTTGTTCGTCTACCAGCGCGTGCGCAACGACGCGCGCTATCAGATTGTGTTGAATCTAAGCGACACGACAGTCGAGTACACATGCGCGGGGCAGAGATTGATCGGGAACTATCCGGCAACGGACAAACAAAGACTCCAGCCGTATGAAGCTGGAGTCTTTGCGTTGGAGTGAAAGGAGACAATGGAGCAGGTGAATTGGATCAACCCTTGACGGCGCCTGCAGTCAAGCCGGCGACGATGCGACGCTGGAAGATGAAGACCAGGAGGAAGAGCGGAATACTGGAAACGATGCCGGCCGCCATGATCTCGCCAAAGGGAATCTGACGCGATGCTTGCGCCGGGAAGTTGGCGATGATCACGGGCAGCGTGCGGGCGGCTGGCTCCACCGATGTAAAAGTCAACGCAAAAAGATACTCATTCCATGCGCCGATGAAGGCGAGCAGACCTGTTGTGACCAACGCGGGCGCTGTCAGCGGCAACATGATCATATAGAAAGTCTGGAAAGGAGAGGCGCCGTCCACCTGCGCCGACTGGAAGATCTCGGTGGGCAGCTCGCGGAAGAAGGCGGTGAGCACCCATGCTGTAAAGGGCAGCGAGAAGAGCAAATAGGTCAAGATCAAACTGGGAATCGCCGGAATGCCCAATGTGGTGATGACAGTGTAAAGCCCTGAAAGCACGGCGATCTGAGGGAACATCGTCATGGCCAGGATGATGTACAGCGTGGTGTCCTTGCCGCGATAGCGCAGTTTGCCAAGAGCGAACCCGGCGAACGCGCCGACGGCCAGCGCTAATACCGTCACGGTGATGGCGACGATCGCGCTGTTGACAATGGCGCGCAGGAATGACTCGTTCGAGAAGACAGCCTGGTAGTTCTTCATGCTGAACGAAATCTCGCCCGTGTTCGGTGCGCGCGGGATGAAGGTCGCCGGGGTCATGGCGAGTTGCCCCTCAGTCTTGAATGACGAATTGAGCGCCCAATAAAAGGGGAAGAGCATCCAGATCGCCATCACAAAAATCAGAACCCACAGTAAGATGCGGTTAATGCGGTGCTTGGTCTTAGTGCTCATCAGACTTGACCCCCAATGAACGCATGTAAGAGACGGCGAAGATCGAGAGGACGACAAAGATTACCATACTGCTTGCTGACGAGTAGCCCATGGCGCGATTCTGAATGAGCTGATAATAGGTGAAACTCGCCATGGAGTAACGCGCCTGTCCCAGCACGATCTGGAAAAGATCAAAGACGCGCAGCGCATCCAGCGTGCGGAAAACCAACGCCACCGCAATGGTGCCTTTCAGCAACGGCAGCGTCAATTGGAAGAAGCTGCGCACAGGGCCAGCGCCATCGACATCTGCAGCTTCGTAAATGTCAGCCGGAATCAACTGCAGCCCCGCTAGCAACAGCAACGCCATGAACGGCGTCGTTTTCCAGACGTCGATCAAGATCATCGACGGCAGCTGCAGGGCAGGATCGGAAAGGAAGGGAATCTCGCCGCTGCCTAGCCCCAAATGCCACAACACCGTATTAAAGAAACCGGTGCGATTGGCGGCAAACATGTACGCCCAAATTTGCGAGGAGACCGCCGTAGGAATCACCCAGGGCACCAGGATCAAGGCGCGCATAAAGCCGCGCCCCTTGAAGTTGGCGTTCACAATCAAGGCCACGATCATCCCCAACACCAGTTCCAGGAAGACGGTGGCAACGCCAAAGACTAATGTGTCCCATACTGCGTGAATGAAATCAGCATCCGTTGCGCCCAGGACGTATTTGTTGCCAAGAAACGTAAATTCAGTCACCGGTTTATAGCGCACCGGTCTGCGTGGCAGCACGCGCACCGAACTCTCGTATTCCACTTCGCCTGTATCAGGATTAATCTTGGGTTGTCCTGTAGCTTCGTCGATCACCGGGGGCACTTGCACGATGGTCATGCTCAGCAGGCTCTGGTAATTTTGCAACCCGATAAATTCAGTGGGTTGAGAGCTGGCAAAGGTTGCGTTGGTAAAACTATAGCCAAATACCGACAATAACGGATAGATCGCTATCGCCAACAAAACGATGAACGTTGGCGCCAGCAGCATATATGCCAGTCGCTGTTCCTGTTTAGCCAGGTCGCTACTGAACTCTTTTGCTTTGGCCATCGTGGCTCTCCTTCCATCTCACGGTAGTCCTGCACAACGTCTACTTCAGGCAAGCTGTTGAATTCACAACGTCAGGACTTTTGCAGGGAGGTGTATTCCACCGGCCGAGAGACCCCGACCGGTGGAATGAAAGGGAAAGTGACAGTGTATTGTGCGAAACTACTACGGCGCACCCACCTCGAAGCCCAAGAGATCTTCCAGGTCCAACTCGATGTTTGCGACGGCGTCTGCACCCTTCTGCTTGCCGGTCAGAACATCGGAAACATTGGTGAAGAAGATGTTGGAGACTTCGTTGTACTTCGGCGCCGTCGCCGTGGACGGGCGAGCCACTGCAGAGGTGAAGACCGGCAGCAATTTCGGCATGAATGGCCGTTGTGCGGCAATGTCTGCGTCCTCATACAGGCTCATCTTCGTTGGGATCAACGAGGATGGCGCCAGCGCCTGCGCCTTCTGCTGCTCAGCCGAAGCCAGCCACAGCGCAACCTTGGCGGCTGCCGCCGGGTTCTTGCTGTACTTCGACACGCCCACCTGCCAGCCACCGAGCGTGGCGGCGCTCATACCCTCTTCGGCGCCCGGCAGCGCAGTCGCATCAAACTTGCCAGCGACAGCGCTATCTGCAGCTTCGCTCAGACCATAAGCATAGGGCCAGTTGCGCATGAACGCCGCGTTGCCCGCGTGCCAGACAGCGCGCGACTCTTCTTCCTGGAACTGATTGACGCCTGGAGGCGTGATCTTGCCAATCCAGCTATAGGCGCGATCCAGAGCAGCCGCTGCTGCGTCGTTGTTGATCGTGATGACCTTGTCCGGGCTGACAATCGTGCCGCCGCCGCTCGAGTAGACCCATTCCAGGGCGTCACAGGTCAAACCTTCATACGGTTTGCCCTGCCACACAAAGCCCCAGAAATCCTGGTTGCCCGCTGCACGCTCGCCTTCCTGAATCTTGGCGGCCATCTCTTCCAGCTCGGCCCAGGTCTTGGGCGGGCCAGCATAACCGTACTTCTCGAGCAGGTCGCTGCGGTAATACAGCAAACCACCGTCGGTGAACCACGGCAGACCGACCAGGCGACCATCGACTGTGTTGTTCTGCACGATCGCTGGGAAGTCATCGGCAACTGCTTCGGCGCCGCCGTACTCGTTGAAGTCAATCAGGTGTTCGGCCAGGTCGCCAGGCCAGATGACGTCGATCTGCAAGATGTCGATGTCGGAGGACTGCGCCTGGAAGGTCTGCAGATACAGGCCGAAACGATCCGTTGCAGAAGACGGGCCCTCGATGAGCTTGACCTGGATGTCAGGATTCGCAGCATTCCACTCTGCAACTTGTTGCTTGCGGAACTCGAACTCGGCGCCAGGGCCAGGGCCAATCCACGTCAGGTTAACCACGCCCTCTGCCGCCGGAGCCGCTGCGTCGGCAGCCGGCGCTTCGGTGGGGGCTGCTTCCTGTGCTGCCGGCGCTTCGGTGGGGGTTTCTTGCGCCGCCGGCGCCGCCGGCGCCTGCGTGGCCGGCGCGCCGCCGCCACATGCGGACAGCACCATAGCCATGATGACGAGCAGGCCTAATACGGCCAAATATCGTCGCTTCATAGAGACTTTCTCCTTTTGATAGTTGGAACAAACACTTGTATCGTTAACCCGGAAAACCCGGAGATTAACCTGATTGTTGCGTGTTGCGTGTTGCATAGTGCGTGGATGGATTACACAACACGCAATACGTTTCTACGCTGTCTCGCGTTCGACTACTTTCAGCGGCAGTTGCACATGACGATTCGTGCGCTCTGGCTCCGCCAACATCGACAAGAGCATCTCTACCGCCAGCCTGCCTGACTCCTCCAGCGACTGCGACACGGTGGAAAGCCCGATGTATTCGGCAAAGTCAGCGTCGTCGAAACCGAGCACGGCGACATCATCCGGCACGCGCAGCCCCAGTTCACGCGCAGCTTTGAGCACACCCAGCGCCAGCGTGTCGTTGCCCGCAAAAATGGCAGTGGGACGTTCTGGCTGTTGCAGCAGATCGAGCGCCTGGCGCCGTGCTTCTTCATGCGTTGCCGTGTGGGGCGCAAAACCAGGCAGATGCGGCGTCAGCCCATGTTGATCGAGCGCAGCGACAAAGCCACGAAAACGCAACTCGCTGGTGCCGATCGCATAACCGGGAAGTTGCCGGTCGCCGCCTACAAAGCCAATGCAACGATGCCCTTTCGCTATCAAGTATGTTGCCGCAATTTCGCCGCCGCCGATATTATCGATCTCAACCGTCGCCAGACTGGGATGCGTCCCCTCGATCAAAACAGTCGGCAATCGATGCTGCACCAGCCGCTGTGCTTCCTGATCATCCAGCATCAACGAAATGATCAGCAGTCCATCCAACCGCCGCGTGATCGGCAGGGTATGCAGGTAGCCCCGCACATGTTCAGGCGTATCGACATTGTACACCACCAGCTCAAAGCCGGTGTCGAGCAAGGCGCCCGCCACCCCCCGCAAGCGCTGCGTGAACGACGGGTAATGCATAAAAAAAGGCGCCAACACCCCGATCTGCCGATGAATCCGTCGCGCCCGCGCCGTCGCCTCAGCCTTGGGAATGAAGCCAAGCTCGTCGATCGCGTCTTGGATGCGTTGCAGCGTCATCGCATTGACCGTCTGCGGCGCATTGAGCGCACGCGAAACCGTCGCAATGCTCACGCCAGCACGCGAGGCAACATCATAGATTGTCGAAGACATTCGACTGATTTCTGATGAATCACTGTGTTTGGGCAGCTTAAGGGTGCAGTGATATCTCACGCTGCACTGTAAGAGCTTTCATG